>JANYAY010000177.1 GCA_025361065.1 Deltaproteobacteria bacterium | reverse complement strand
GTCGCGCTACGCTTGCACGGAATGACGAAATGGTAATTATGACACAGTCTCTTTCGCCGGAATGACAATTCTGAGGCTTTTCTGACTTTTTACGAGGTCGTCAAAGATTGATTATTTGGAATATATCCATTTTATTCTTTCCCCGGTTGCCGTATTGGTAATGAACAAATTCCCGTCTCCTGCCGGCACAACTGTCACAGCATTACCATTTTGCGCCTTCTTCATGCCCCGGGCTTTGAGTTTGGATGAATCAACAATTGTCATCGTCTTGTAGTTTATACCGGCATCCTCAGGTAAGGAGACCAGAGCTGCACCGGGCAGCGCTAAAACCAGCAAATATAAAATTATAACAGAGCCGACTATGAGAATATTATTTTTCATGAACATAACCTCCGGGAATATTTGCGCTCTTATTCCTTCTTTCCCATGATGATAAATGACAGATCGTCAAAAGCAATCACCCTGGCGTCCGAATTAACAAAACCGTGCAGGCCTAATTCTGCCCGCGTGGTAGGAAAAGAATCCAGGGCAAACTCGTATGTCTTAATGGTGCTGTTATCACTGCCCAGTGTAATCTCCGTCGCCGCCGGGTTCAGTATCCAAACTACTCTCGTATCGTCTGGCGCCGCCAACCCCTGCGGATTGGCCGAAAGCACAGTAAAATAATCCACTCTCAAACTACCGGATGTTTCGTTCGGTCGTTTAGTATCTTCTGTTTCCCACTCCACCGATCCGTCAACAAACTTAGTTCCGGCAGTTGTCGGCCATACCGGCTCGGTTAACCCCGAAGTGCCGGCTGCATGGACAGTATAGTGATTACGCGGGGTTCTCGTTGTCGGTATAACGTTTTCGGGATCACCTTTAAATCCGGTAAGAGTATAGGAAGACGATGCAAACCAGGGACTATATGACCAATAAGTAAGTGTGTTGTCGGAGGAAGATAAATTTTCAAAGTAATGGGTGGGCCACGTCGTAAAATACTGGCCGTCTACCCATTGCGGAGCATATTTCCTTCTGGATGTATTTGTTGCGTATGCATCGGAAGTTGTACTGCGGGCATAAGGAGAGGCATCTCCATAAAATACTTTTATTTCGTTATAATGGGTTGTTCCCCAGACGACATCGTCAATGCGCACACCAATGCTGGCATCATCGGTTACCCGGCCATCATTATTATCCTGCCAGCCGGTAACCAGCGGATCATTATCGGCGGAGGTATCTAAGCCCGGATCGACACACTGACCGTCAGATATCCTCCTTATTTTGGGAGGCTTACAAATACCGGTGGGATTTCCCAGCTCGGCATAAGCCAGCCATTTTCTGCTTATTGCTCCCGACCCGGTATTTACCGATTGTTTCCACAGTACCAGCAGCAGCCTTCCCGACAGGGAATTCGGGTTCGCGGGGTCCGGTCCCGGTTTGATATTATTCGGTATATAGTCAGGGCTGGTACTGCACTGATTTCTGGAGTTAAATATCATAAAACTTACGCCATATCCCTGATATTTGCCCGGCCAATTGGGATGTTCGTGCCAGCGGAAATTAATCCCCTGCGCGGCATAACGCAGGGGACTATCCCAACCTACTTTTGTCTGTATTTCATAGGAAACACTTCCATAGGTACTATATGAACTGCGCAAAACATCAACATAAGTTTTAGCTATGGGAACAAATAAAAAACCGATATAACAACCGGGATTTTCCGAATCTTCCACACGATTTGTCGCCATACCACTTAATGCCGCCCAGTAAACATGACTACCCCCGGTTGCCAGAAATGCCTGAATGCCCACCCGATTGGAAATGCCGGCAAGGTTGAAGGCGCTCAAGTTATTAAAAGTTGCGGCATTTATATTTAGCACATTTTGATTATTCTCGCGCGTATCATTACCCGGATTATTACCCCCGCTGCCACCGGTGACCCGGGTTATCGTCATTCTGGCCTCATAAACCGTTCCCGGATTCACCACACCCGTCGAGACAACGCTGCTGCCTCCAGCTAGAACACTAACATTGATCAGCTGATTGCTGTCCGAAAGGGTGTACGTAACCTTTGATCCCTGCGGCTGATTCGTCCCGATCCTGACCCCTGCCTCGGCCAGATATAGAGCTTTGGTAAAATTAGAAGATTTAGCCGCACTCATATTTGTCGAATCAGTTATTACGACGATACCGGCCGACAATATTGCTGTGACCACCATAGCTACAATCAGAGCCAGCAAAATTTCTCCTTTTTGTTTGCGCATATATTCTCCCTATTTCCGAACGATCATTTTCCTCTTCTATCTGACCATTATAATTATTGAACTTTTGTATATACTCTGTTGGTAAAAGTTTGCATCATATTATCATAACTGATCAATCGCAGTGTTATTTGAACCTGTGAAGTAATAGCTACGTCGGCTGCTGAAAGCGGAAGCGAAAGCTCAGTACCGCTGTTATTATAATAGTTAAGGGTAAAATTATTCACCCGGTCCGTCAGGGTATCGGCACTACCGGTAGAATCGCCAAGCAAAAGCGGGTTCCCGGCGCCGGCCCAGGAAAAAGTATAGGCTGTGGCGTCATTGGGGCGGGTAAAAGTAACAGATGTTCCAGTTCCGGCAGTAATAGAGCAATCTCCCAGTTCTTTTACCATGCGCGTAATTGCCGTCTGACCTTTTGCCACCATTTCCGCATTCATTTTGGCGAAGACATAACCTCGAATAACGGTAACAAATCCCATACCGGCAATTAAAGCAACTATGCCCAGAAGGACAAGTGATACAATAATTTCAATTAATGTGAACCCCTTTTCTCTGTTTCTTTTCATAATCATCAATCACCTTGCCGTGAATATAGTCGATACGCTTTGTCCGTCAGCGTTTTCCAGAGTTACTTTGAGATAAGAATCAGCGTCGCTATTATCGTTTTCACAATTGCTTCCATTTGCACAGGATGTACCATCAAACTTAATGAATTTAGTTCTAGTAGTATCAATGTTTACCCCGGTCACTCCAATATAGGTACCGGGATCACTCTGCAAATTTGTTTTAAATGTATCAAGAGTTGTATGAGTAATGGGAAGCGCAAGATTGTAATAACCACGGGTAACATTATCAATACCTGCCTGGAGGTCCGATGCCCTGCTTAACGATGAGACAGGATTGGTGCTGCGGGATACAAAATCACCGCCAAAAGAAACAATCATCACTGCCAGCAGGGAAATGCAAACCAGCGCGATGATAACTTCAATCAGCGTAAACCCTCTTAGCTTTCTGTCTTTCATGGTATAAATCCCGTCCTTCTCGTTACAGTAATAACATTTGTATCAATGCCGTCAGTCATTGGTATTGTAATGGTAGTATTGCCGGGACTGCCCCAACGATCAAAATTGATTACAGTGCTGGTCCCGCCGGTATTTACACCTCCCGGGAAATTAATCGTGGAATCACCACCCCCGCCGGGAAACGGTATATTCACGCTATTTGTACTGTTCGTGCGGGTCAGTGAATAAGAACGATCGGCTACTGTTACACTCCACATATTATTTTGATCGGAGCTCAAAGCAATGTGTTGGGCATAACGCAAATTAGACTTAAATTTATCCGTTTCGGCCGGCAAATTAACATTAAAGTTCATCCGGCCTACAGCAATAGCAGTTATCACTGATATAAGGATCAGCACTGCTAAGATCTCGATGAGCGTAAAGCCCTTTACCCCGAAAAAATAATTCCCTTTTGCCTTTGGGGACATATGCAGGTGATGTATCATCATCCTTCGACGCATCATAATATTCTCTTTTCCAAATAATTTTTTTCTAAATGCTTTTTGATAATTAATATTAAAAAAATACCGGTTAAAAAAGTTGCACCAAACAACCCGATAACAGGTATGCGAAAAATTGGTTCATTGACCAGGCTGATAAGCAAGATGCCATTGAAAGACACAATTGACAAATAAGCAGATGACATCAGTATGGATAATTTGATGCCGATCGGGCCTACAAGCAATGCTATCCCGGCAATAATCAGCAAACCTGTCAGAAACAAAACAATCTGCGGCTGAATTCTCAACCAGAAGATTGTTTGATTTTCCAGGTGGAAATTCCTGAATCCCCAAAACAGCACTAATGCCAGAATTAAATGCGTAAAACCCGCCATCATGAAATAGAGAAAACATTCTTCTCTTGTAGTGCCGTCCTTCATCGCCGCCACGGGATTAAATCCTGATTGTCGAGGTTTTGTCAGATAATTCTTGATAATATAAAAACGTTGGTGTTGTAAATCACCGATCCGAGCCATAATCTGAGACGTAAGAGCCTCCGGTGGATGAACGAGAGGTATCTTTCTTATAATTTCGGCTATTTCTTCGTGTTCTTCCATTAACTTCTCCCCAAACTATATAACCAATATACAACCAATGCTCTGAAAAAGTCACATTTGATGAACCCGTAAAAAGTCCCCAAGATGTCATTCCCGCGACGGCGGGAATCCATAACATGATTAAATAACTGGATTCCGGCTTTCGCCGGAATGACAATTCTGAGGCTTTTCCGACTTTTTACGAGGTCGTCACATTTGATGGTCTCGTAAAAAATAGAAAAACTATCATACCGGCGAAGGCCGGTATCCAGAACATATTGAAACGACTAGATTCACGCCTTCGCGGGAATGACAAAAAAGGATAAATTTGACTTTTTACGAGACCATCACATTTGTTCTTCTGTCATCAGTCTTTTTAATCGCTCCAGACCACGGTAAATTCTCATTTTAACGGAACTAATTGACCTTTCAACAATTTCGGCAATCTCTTCAAAAGACAAATTCTGCTGATATTTCATTATCAGTAGACCTCTTAATTCCTGATCTAAAGTTAAAAGTGCTGAATCTATTTTGTTTGATTCCTGGGTGGCAATGATCTGAGATTCGGGAGATTGCTCTTCATTATATTGATCCTTTTTTGTATGGTCTAAAACCTGGATACTTTTATTTTTCTTCAGATGATTGCGAATACAATTCAGGGAAATTGTGTATAACCAACTGAAAAATTTTCTTTTCTGATCGAATCGCCAGAGATTGTTATATGCTTTGATAAATGCTTCCTGGGTTAGATCATCGGCATCCTGATAATTCCCGGTCATCCGGAAAGCCAGATTATAGATTTGGACTTTATAGTCGTCGACGAGCAGGGCATAAGCCTGCCTGTCTCCGTTTAATATCCGCGCAATAATCTCCGCTTCTGTCTTCTGATCCATCGTCATTTCTGTGTCCAGTAAACCGGGAAAATTAACTGTTGCAGACGGATATCTTCGGCCATCATTGTAGTTTAATCCCGCTTTAGCGGGACGAGTGTTAATTCTCGTGAGCTCGCTCGCGATATAATGACATTCATTGCATACCTCTATAGCGAGCTCGCGACGTGGTTGATTGATGATATTATCTTCACCGAGGAATATCAAGTAAATTCAAATATTATGATGAAATTATTTTGGACAAATAAAAATAAAAATAGTAAGTCTAAATAAATTTCAAAAGTGGAGTTGTACAAATGTTAATGAACAAAACAATTGCTGTTGTTGTTCCTGCATATAACGAAGAAAAACAAATTCGCCAGGTGATAGAAACAATCCCCGATTTCGTGGACCGGATAATTATCGTCAACGATTGCTCCACAGATAAAACAGCCGATATAGTCTGTGAATATATAAACAAGAATAATCTGCCTGCTCTTGCCCGCCGGGAAATTGCTATCTCTCCACATCCGGAAAATAAATATAACCGCGCTGAAAAATTATTAAAAGAACAACAGCAGGCAGACATTGATTACTTTATTGCTTCTTGTGTCGTTAATAATAATCAGGCAACCGACCGGGTCATTTTAATTAATAACCTGCAAAATGGCGGTGTGGGTTCAGCTATTGCCCGTGGTTACAAATGGTGTCGGGATAATAGTATTGATTGCACTGCGGTAATGGCGGGTGACGGCCAGATGGACCCTGCGGAACTGAAGTCAATCTGCCTGCCCGTAATAAACGAAGATATTGACTATGTCAAAGGTAACCGCCTGATTCATGGCAGCGCCCGTCTCGTTATTCCCAAAACCCGCTTTTTCGGCAATTCCATTTTATCCATTTTAACAAAAATATCTTCCGGATATTGGCATGTTTCCGATACTCAGACCGGTTATACGGCTATCTCTCTTGACGCCCTCAATGCCATCACACTGCATGATATTTATAAAAGATATGGTATGCCCAATGATATGCTGGTTAAACTCAACATCGCTTTTTGTACGCTCAAAGAAGTCAAAATCAAACCTGTTTACAACGTCGGTGAAATGTCCAAGATGAATGTAACTCAAGTAATTCCTCATATCTCCTGGCTGTTACTCAAGTCTTTTTTCAAAAGATTATGGGTTAAATACCTGTTTCGTGATTTTCATCCTTTATTTTTACTTTATCACTTTTCCTTCATACTTGGTCTTTGTTCCCTGCCTTATGCCTTTAAAATTGTTTCCCTGGTTTTATCGGGGGAAGCGGTTTCTCCGTTGACAATGCTGGCTTTCTTCTTTCTCTTTACCGGCAGCTTCCAATCGCTTTTATTTGCCATGTGGATGGATATTCAGGATAATGAAAGGTTGTATAAATCTTAGAAATATAATCTGCAAATATAAGATTATTGTGAGTATAAAATGAAAAAAAGTAAATATTCTTCCGTTGCTGTTGTCGGCGCGGGAAACTGGGGTACAAATTTAGTCCGGAATTTTTTTGAACTGGGTGCGCTCAAAGCGATCTGCGATAAAAACCCGGCATCACTTGCACAAATGCAGGAACTCTATCCTTCCTGTGATTTGATTTATTCATTCCCGGACGTTCTTGCCCGAAAGGATATTCCAGCGATCGTCATTGCCACTCCGGCCGAAACGCATTTTGGGCTGGCCCGCGAAGCATTACTCGCCGGCAAACATGTTTTTGTCGAAAAGCCGCTGACTCTTTCCGAAAAAGATGCCGGAGAACTTATTGCTATAGCCCGGAAGAATAAATTGATATTGATGGTCGGCCATCTCCTGCAATATCACCCCGCCTTTGTGGAATTGAAGGATCAAGCCTTCCGCGGAGATTTGGGGCGCATTAATTATATCTATTCCCACCGTCTCAATTTAGGAAAGATCCGCCGGGAAGAAAATATTCTCTGGTCTTTTGCCCCGCATGATATTTCCATGATTCTTGCCCTGGCCGGTGAAGAACCGGAAAGCGTTCTGGCTACCGGCGGAAATTATTTGCATAAAAAAATCGCTGATGTCACAACCACTCATCTGGAATTTTCCTCAGGACTTAAAGCTCACATATTCGTTTCCTGGCTGCATCCCTTCAAAGATCAGAAACTGGTGGTTGTCGGTGACCAAAAGATGGCTGTTTTCGACGATACCCTGCCCTGGGAAGAAAAACTGCTTATCTATCCTCATCATGTTACCTGGGAGAATAACATTCCTGTCCCCACCCGCGGAATACCGGAGAGAGTTGCGATTCCTTACGCGGAGCCGTTAAAGTTAGAATGCGCGCATTTCCTTGATTGCATCAGGAATATGAAAAAGGCACGAACCGACGGCGAAGAAGGATTGCGCGTTTTGCAGGTTTTAAATGCCGCGGAGCGTTCTTTAAAGGAAAATGGCTTAAGAATTATTTTAAAAAAGGATCAGGCGTTGCCTTCCGGCAATAAAGAAAATAGTTATATTCATTCTACCGCGCAGATTGATGATAGTGTGGAAATAGGCGCACAAACCAGGATCTGGCATTTCTCCCACATAATATCCGGATCGAAAATCGGCGATAATTGTTCTATTGGCCAAAATGTCGTTATCGGCCCGGATGTTACCGTGGGAAGGGGTTGCAAAATTCAAAACAATGTCTCCCTTTACAAGGGCGTAACTCTGGAAGATGATGTTTTTTGCGGCCCGTCGGTAGTTTTTACGAATGTAATTAATCCCCGTGCGGAAATTAAAAGGATGGGGGAGATTAAACCGACCCATGTGAAAAAAGGTGCAACCCTGGGCGCCAATTGTACGATTGTCTGCGGTCACACGATAGGAAGCTATGCTTTTATCGGCGCCGGTGCAGTCGTCACCAAAGACGTACCGGATTTCGCTTTGATGACAGGAAATCCGGCAAGGCCCGGCGGCTGGATGTGCGCCTGCGGATGCAGGCTGAATACAAAATACCAGTGCAGTCAGTGCGGCAACAAATATACATTGAAGACCAAAAAAGGTTTGCAAATACTGAAATGAAGATACTGCTAATCACCAGCAGCTTCCCGCGCCATGACAGTATCGCCGGCATGTTCATTCCGGATACTATCCGCGCCCTTAATGCTCTGGGAGTCCAAGTTCATGTTCTCACCCAAAACTGTGAGAGTTCGCACACCGCCTATGAATCATTGTGGGCGGGCTGTGACGTCACCTGGTTTGGCTGGAACGGCAGAGACATCCCGCTCGTGGAACTGATCCGAAAGCGAACTGCGGGAATTTTTCTTGTTTTGCAATATTTAGTAAACGGTTTTTTCGCCGGACGTCGTATCTGCCGTAACTGGCAGCCGAATATAATCTTTGCCGAATGGTTGATACCGGCAGGTTTCATTGCCCGGATGCTGTCCTTATTTTACGGGATTCCTTATGCCTGCCGGGCATTGGGTTCGGATGTTTATATTGCCGCAGACCATCCCTTGATTCGTCCTTTGATCAAACGAATTACTGCAAACAGCATATTGCTTTTCGCTGACGGTTTCGATCTGTGCCGGAAAACTTCAATTCTTGCCGCCGGTAAAGAATGTCTTTTTGCCGCAACGTCCAGAAAGCTGGAAAACAAAACAGGAACCGGAACCTATCGACGCCGGCAGGATGAAGATCGTTTTACCTTCTGCTGTATCGGAAGACTGCATCCGGTTAAAGGCCAGGATATTCTGATTAAGGCCTGTGCAATTCTCTTCCGTAGAGGAATTGTTTTCCGCTGTTATCTGGTCGGGGCGGGAGAAGAAAAAGAAGAACTGGAAAAAATGATTACGGGTTTATCTCTGGAACACAACGTGATATTGACCGGCATGATTGGAGACGGTGATGTTGCCGAATTGATCAGCAATATTGATTGTCTGGTCATACCTTCGCGGAGTGAAAGTATCCCTTTGGTTCTGTCCGAAGGAATTTCCGCAGGTAAGCCATTTGTGGTCAGTAATGTTGGCGACATGGGTTTTCTTGCCGAAAAATACAATTTAGGTTATGTTGTCCCTGCTGAAGACGATGCAGAACTTGCTTGCGCCTTAATGAAAATGAGCGATTTTAAACTGCGCAGTACTTTTTATAATAAACAGCGCTATGAAGAACTGTCCTCAATCTTATCCGTGGAAGCGGGAGCAAGAATAATTTACGACAAAATAAGGGAACTAAATAATTAATTATGACTGCAAAAAAAGTATTGGTAACCGGCGCCGGTGGTTTTATCGGCAGCCACCTTACGGAAAGACTCACTAAGCTGGGATACGACGTTCGTGCTTTTGTCCGTTATAATTCCCATAGCAATTGGGGATGGCTCGAAAAATCTCCTTATCTGAAGAAAATCGAAATTTATGCCGGTGACATTCGTGATTATGATTCTGTCCGTAAGGCCATGCAGGGTTGTAAAGAAGTATTTCATTTAGCCGCGCTGATCGGCATCCCCTATTCCTACGATTCACCGCTCGCTTATATCAAGACAAATATCGAGGGCACTTATAATATCCTGGAAAATGCCCGTTGGGCCTGCCTGGAAAATGTAGTGATAACTTCCACCAGCGAAACGTACGGAACCGCTCAATTTGTCCCCATTACCGAAAAACACCCGCTGGTGGGTCAATCGCCTTATGCCGCTTCGAAAATTGCCGCCGATCAACTGGCTTTAAGCTACTGGCTGTCGTTTCAACTGCCGGTTAAAATTGTCCGGCCTTTCAATACGTATGGACCCCGTCAATCATCCCGGGCAATTATTCCCACCATTATCAGTCAAATATTGTCGGGTAACACCATCTTGAATTTGGGCAATATCACTCCGACTCGCGATTTGACATTTGTTAATGATACGGTGGATGGTTTTATAAATATTGCCCAAACCGGAAAACTAAGCGGAGAAGTAACTAATATCGGCAACGGGGCGGAAATATCCGTAAAAGATCTGGCCCTGGAAATTGCCCGCATCTGCAACGTCAAAATTAAATTTCAGACTTCACCGGAACGCAAACGTCCGGCGTTAAGCGAAGTCCAACGTCTTTATTGCGACAACAGTAAGATCAGAAAAAAGACTAAATGGCGTCCCCAGTATTCCCTGGAGCAGGGACTTCGGGAGACAATTGAATGGATTAAACAGCACATCGATTCTTATAAACCCGATATCTACATAAAATAGGTGTTATGAATGCAGGCAATAATACTCGCCGGAGGTAAAGGCACCCGTTTAAAACCTTATACTACAGTTTTGCCGAAGCCTTTGATGCCCATCGGCGATTGCCCCATTTTAGAAGTTGTAATCAAGCAGCTGAAGAAAAACGGATTTGATAAAATCACTCTGGCTATCGGCCATCAGCCTGACCTTTTTATGGCCTTTTTCGGTAATGGAGAAAAATGGGGAATTCCGATCGAATACTTTATTGAAAAAGAACCTTTGGGTACGGCGGCGCCCATCCGCCATATTGAAAATATTGAAGATACTTTTTTAATGATGAATGGAGATATTCTTACCGATATCAATTTTAAAAAGCTCTTTCTTCTCCATAAGAATAAAAAGGCCGATTTGACTATAGCGACTTCCAAACGTACACAAACTATAAACTACGGAACAATGGAATATAGCCAAGATATGAGGTTAACAAAATTTTCCGAAAAACCATCTTATGATTTAAACGTCAGCATGGGCGTTTATATTCTCTCCCGGCAAATTATCTCCTATATTCCCGAACAGGGACGTTTTGATTTTCCTGATCTGGTCTGCCGGCTTCTCACAAAGAAAAAGAAGATATATTGTCATCCCTACGCAGGATACTGGATGGATATAGGCAGGCCGGATGATTACGAACAGGCAATCGAAGATTACGACAAAATCAAGGACTTTTTATGAATAATGCCAATCCGGTAATTCCTCTTTTCGATCTTAATTACGGACAGGAGGAAGAAGAAGCCGTTTTACGGGTTTTGCGCAGCAAATGGTTGACGATGGGAGGGGAAGTTGAAGCTTTCGAGCAGGAATTTGCCGACTTTTGCGGTGTCAGACATGCCCTGGCCGTCAGCAGCGGCACTACTGCCCTGCATCTGGCCAATATTGTCGCGGATGTTATGCCGGGCAGTGAAGTCATTTGCCCCTCGCTTACTTTTGCGGCCACGGCCAATGCAATTATCTATACCGGCGGAATACCGGTGTTCGCCGATATTGCCTCACTTTCGGACTGGACAATATCACCGGAACAAATCGCCAAAAAAATAACCAAAGATACAAAAGCCATTGTTGTCATGCATTACGGCGGTTTTTCCTGTAAAATGGATGAAATTATAAAAATAGCACAATCTCATAAACTTGCCGTTATTGAAGACGCCGCTCATGCTCCCGGTTCCACTTACCAGGGAAAGAAATTAGGTGCAATCGGTGATATTTCCTGTTTTTCCTTTTTTTCCAATAAAAACATTTCCACCGGCGAAGGAGGCATGATCTGCACAAATAATGATGAATACGCCGAACGAATAAAAATTATCCGTTCCCATGGGATGACCAGCGGTACCGTTGACCGCCATCGCGGACATGCCTTCAGCTACGATATTACCGCTCTCGGTTATAATTACCGTCTGGACGAAATTCACGCCGCCTTAGGCAGAGTCCAGCTAAAAAAGTTGGAGGACGGCAACAGATATCGCAGGCTGGCTGCCTCGCGTTATAAAACCGGATTAAAGAAATTAGCCTCAATTAAATTGCCTTTTGGAGACCGTCATGCAGAAGCGAATTTTCATTTTTTCCCTGTTCTCCTGGATGAATCCATTGATCGGCAGGCTTTGATGGCTTATCTGCGCTCTGTCGGTATTCAAACCAGCATTCATTATCCACCTGTCCATAATTTCAGTTTTCACCGGCAATATTTTAAAACGCAAAATATGAACCAAACGGAATATATCGCCGGCCATGAATTGACATTGCCCCTGTATGTTGGCATTAAGGATGAACAAATAGATTTCATCATTGAGACATTAAATCGTTATTTTCGTGATATTTGACATGTCCGGAGAGATTCTTCGTGCCAGCACAAAATAATATGGGAAAAGATAATCATCCGGAAAAAAGGGATTGTGCCGCCTGGGAGCAAAGAAGTATCGATTACGGCGCGACCTGGAAAGGTGTTCTTTTCCGGGGCATGCCCGATATGGCTAACGAACATTTTCATCTAAGCCATCTCAACTTCATTTTGCAATGCATCAAAGACAGTAAAGCTACAATGAGAATTCTCGATGTCGGTTGCGGTTACGGCCGATTATCCCTGCCTGTTGTCAAAAAGTTTCCGCAGGCTCAAATCAGCGGAATGGATATCAGTCCGAATTACGTAAAACTCTATCGAAAAAACACCGGAAGAGACGCGTTTATCGGAGCTGTGGATGCAATCCCCCGGGAAATAGGAACTTTCGATTATATTATTGTCGTCACCGTGCTCATGTATCTGCCGGAAAATAAATTAAGAGAAACATTATCTTCTTTATTTGCTCATCTGAATCCTGCTGGAAAAATAATTCTTATCGAACCTGACAAATCGGGAATTACATTTCAGACTTGTTGCGGACTGACAAAGCTAATGCGTAAAACGGACAACATTAATACAGGTGGCAAATGTTTTTCCGCTTCCGAAATACCCGCCGCCATTGATAAAGTCGGTGGCAGCATCATCCGGGAGGAGCGCATTCCGGCAACAACTTTTTTCTTTCTCTTGATTTATCTTCTGACCAAAACTCTGCCGCAGAAGTGGATGCGTGGTTTTTTCCGCCTAATGACTGTTCTCGATGATTTATTAAAAAATAAAAAGTTACCTACCTTATGGTCATTTTATTTAATAGGGAAAAAATAAGGCGCACCTGAACTGAGGCTTTCCGCCAACAAAAGAAAGTGACTATGCATAACGATAATGCCGACAAATCTCCTCTGATAAAACGCTGGTACAGCCGGATACTTTTTACAGCGGTTCTAGCCGGTGTCTCTTATTATGTCTTTACTGCTGTTAATGATCTTGCCAAATTTAATTATCAGTTGAATTGGTTATATCTTTTTCTGAGCTTTTTTTTCACCGTAGTCGCCTATTTAGTTCAATTGATAATCTGGCTTTTTTTAGCCCGCTCTTTTGGCATTAAATTCTCTTTCCTGGCAGCGGCAAACGCCTGGAGTCTTTCGCAGCTGGGCAAATATATACCCGGCAAAATAGGGATCGTCCTGATCCGCATGGATATTCACCAGGAAGTTTCTAAAAGAACAATAGCTGTAGCCACCGGTGTGGAATTCATTACCACAATGACCGCATCGAGCCTCTTAGTCCTGATATCTATTGCTTTCATCCCGGAATGGACATCATCATCTTCTCTTCGGTGGATTGCTTTGAGTTTAGCCTGCTTTTTTCTTTTAATTTTATATCCGCCAATTCTTAAAAAAATAACTGATCTGGCCTTACATCTGATAAAACGCGAACCATTGAATGATTTGCCTTCCTATGGTCTCCTGCTTAAACTCGTAGGAGCCAATATGTTAGTCGGCTTACCTTACGGTCTGGGACTTTTTTTCGCCTTTAATTGTTTTTATTCCATCGGGTGGAATTACTTTTTAATCATAACCAGTGTTTATTATATTGCATCACTTATCGGTGTGGCGGCTATCTTTGCCCCCGCTGGAATCGGTGTCCGCGAAGGCATTGTTTTCCTTATCCTCCCTGCCCTCATCTCTAAACCAGTCGTGATTTTTGCAACAATTCTTACCCGCATCATCATCACGGTTGTTGAATTATTTCTTGCTTTATTATTTTTTCTTCTGAATCGTTATGCAACGAAAAAGCAATCTTCAATATCCTCCGCTGGCGGAGGTGTCAAGAAGTGACGGAGGTGGATATTGCATTTCCAAAAGGAACTTGGACAAAAACCGTGGACGAAATAAACACATCCACCACCTTATTCCCCGCCAGGAGACTATTTCGTAATAGCAAAAGGGCTATCAATAGTGTCATGCCGATGAAAATCGGCATCCAGAACTTACTGATAATACTGGATTCCGTGTCGCGCTACGCTTGCACGGAATGACGAAACATCAATTACAACGCAGTCTCCAGCGGGGGAAATGCAGGTAAAGTTACGACACCGTCTCGAAGGTGGGAATCCATAATTAGTCTGGATAACGGAGTAATAGAAAAAGATAAATATGATTTCTCAAGAAAACGGTTTTGCATTACCATTCAAATTGAAATTTCGCCTGGACTACCAATATGCCTTTGCCGGCATTTCATTATTTATTTTTCTGCTGATTATTTATTCCAACAGTTTTTATGGTGATTGGCATTTTGACGATTTTTTAAATATCGTCGATAACCCCTATATTCAGATTAAATCATTTTCCTGGGAAAATATTAAAAATTGCCTGTACGGATTAGCACAGGAGCGGCTGTCTCGACCTCTATCTTTTCTTAGCTTTGCCGTTAACTACTATTTCGACGGTACAAATGTTTTCGGTTATCATGTGATAAACTTTGCCATTCATTATCTGGCGGCGTTATTTCTGTTTTTATTCATTTACAATACGCTGAAACTGCCCCTGCTCAGAGATAAATACAATTATACGGCATATCCGATTGCTCTTCTCGCAACATTCTTCTGGGCAATTAATCCGGTTTTAGTCACTTCGGTCACCTATATTGTCCAACGCATGACTGCGCTGGCCGGACTGTTTTATATTATGTCTATGTATTTTTACCTGAAAGGCCGGACAGCTCAAAAATTTAATCATTGCGTTTTCTTTTTTATTTTATGCGCTCTGGCCGGTCTCGCCTCTGTCTTTTCCAAAGAAAACGCGGCAATGCTCCCGGTCGGCATTTTATTATATGATCTTCTGCTAATACAGGGAGTGAGCAAAGACAGCATTAAGAAATATGTAAAGATATTTTTCTTCCCCGTAACAATTATCATTATTACCGGTTTTATCTATGTTGATTTCTCTACTATCTTTGATGATTATAAAATGCGCGATTTCACAATGGTCCAGAGACTTTTGACTGAACCGCGGGTGATCATTTTTTATCTGTCGCTATTATTTTTCCCCATTAATTCCCGTTTAACGCTACTCTATGATATCGATGTTTCTCGTTTTCTCTTCCAGCCCTGGACAACACTGCCGGCTATTTTATTGATCCTGACAGTCATTGGTTTTGCTTTTTATTTGGCGAAAAAGCGCCCTCTTCTTTCCTTTTGTATAATTTTTTATTTTTTAAACCATCTTATAGAAGGTTCATTTTTCAACCTGGAATTAATTTTTGAGCATCGCAACTATATTCCGGCCATGCTTTTATTCGTTCCCCCCGCGCAATTATGCATTTTTGCCCTTGATTTCTTCTCCGATAAAAAATCTATCCAATTTGCCTGTGCCGTGGGCATAATAATTATTATTGCGGGCATGGGAAATATGACTTATCTGCGCAATGCTATTGTAGCTGATGATTTCCGCCTCTGGTTGGATAACAGCGAAAAATATCCTCAATTAAGCCGTCCCCACTCCAATTTAGGCAATGCCTACATAATCAAAAATCAGAGAGACAAAGCTTTATTCGAATATGAAAAAGCCATGTCTTTGAATAATTTTGGCGGCATATACGCACGAGCGGTGCAAGAACATAATTTAGGTCTGTATAAATTCGTCGATGGAAAATATGACACGGCCCTTCCCTACTTTGAAAGCTCCCAGAAAATTTTACCGTTTTATATCTCTAATACAGTTCACATAGTCAAAATACACATGTTAAGAAATGAATTCTCTCTTGCTCATACTATTGTTAAATCGGCTTTAGGGAAATATCCCCATAATTCCGAATTAAATGAACTATTTTGTCTGATCCTGTTGCGGGAGAATGATTTTTCAGCAGCAGAACTATATGCAAAATCAATTTTGCAAAATAATTCAGCCGAGCCCTTCCCCCTGGCAGTGTTAGCCCAGACATCCCGGCATAAAGGAAATTTATCAGCGGCAATTTCTCTCTGGAAACGCTACCAATATTTTTCCCCCAATAACCGTTTGGCAAATCTTGCTTTAATTGAACTTTATGCGGCAATAAATGATCAAGGACCGCTTAAACAGGAATTGGCTAAGTTGTTTTGCCTCCGGGGCAATAAGTCTTTGTTTGTTTATATGAATGAGAACTTCCGGCAGAGAAATCTGCAAATTTTCTTTCCCGACTATAATTTAATCAAGAAAATAGTTAATAACAACAGGCTTTAGTTATAGATGCTATTGCATTATCATTCTTTATAGCCGAATTTTATTGCTTTGTTTTTAAATTCCCAAGCCTCCGGATATTGCTTTTTCTTGTTATATATAGAGGATAAATAATAATATGGTTCGGGATTCAGGTAATTCAATTTTATGGCCTTTTGAAATTCCCCAATTGCCTCAGCGGCTTTATTTCTATTGAGCAAATATATACCGTATTGATTATAGGCAAACGATGTTGTGTTGTCGGTCTTTATATTGAATATGCTCAGAGGCAGAAAGCCAATTACAATCAACATAATTGTCGCCGGCACGGCAAGAGTGATCCTGATTTTTTCTCTCCGGCGAATGAAATCATAAAGCATAAATATATATTGAGCTGCCAATATTATAACAATAGGAATACTGACAATTCTCAGGCGATCGGAAACAAAGAACACTATTGTTGATATAATCAGCCCCGCTGATAATAACTTAAGAAGAACTGTTTTCCGATCATTATTGGGAATTATAATGATTCCCATTAGCGCCAGTGCCAAAAGAAATCCCGGAGGAATAATTACGTATTTCAATACGGTGGAAAAATCCCGGCTGAAGTCATAATCGAGATTTGTCGCGAGCTCTTTATTGTTCATAAAGAGTAAAACTTTTATTCCCATTAGTTTGATTGCCTCAACCGGATTATTGGTAAAAAAATCTATCCCGCGCTGATACCAGTATTTATCGGCCTGGTTTGCATTTAATTCTTTTCCAGCATTTAATGAGGCAATCGACTGAACTTCATCCATATAAAGGTATGGCCTGTTCGACATTCCCGGGATTAATTCATATATACCTTTAGCGCCAGGATGATTACCGATGTAAAAATGAATTCCTCCCTTGGACGGATAAGGTGAAAAAGATTTTTCCAGAAAATAATTATTCAAACTGAAAGGAAGAAGAATAAAAATGATGCCTAGTGCATAACGCACTATGGAGTGGTAATTAGCCTTGTCCCGATAATTATATAATACAATTCCCGCCATAACCAGGATAGAGGAGATAATGATGTTGGGACGGCCGAGACTCGCAATACCGCTCGCGATTCCCGAGAGATAGTAATAAATATTATGTTGTTTTAAATCGATAGCTTTGATTAACAAATAGAACGATATAAGCAGAAAAAATATTGTTATTGATTCCCCTGCAGGTGTTGCGGCAAACCAGATCAAAGGCGCATAAACCGCGTAAATAACACCCGCCAGTAGTCCGGTTTTTACACCGAAGATTCTGCGGCCGATCAGGTAAACAATGACTGCCGAGACTGCATCAATAATCAGCTGAGCCGTAACCGCTGCAATCAGGCTTTCCCGGAACAATAAAACAAAGGGAACCAGATAAAGAGAATATAAAACGTTCATGTTCAGGGGAATTGTATAGAAAAAATTGCCTTCAATAATTTTCTCCGCAATGATCATAAAGGGCAAAGTATCGGGAACATAATCAGGAGATAACAGAGGAGTCTTATAAATCTGGGATAAGTGGATAAATCGCAAAAAAATTGCCAGGACAAAGATCAGAACACTTTTCACTTTAATTGGTCTTTCTCATCTCAATAGATTATATTTAATGATGCAATACAGGGCCCGGATTCCGTCTTGCCAATTAATTTTCTTACCTTCCTCGTAAGTACGACCATAATAGGAAATCCCGACTTCATATATCCGGCATTTTATTTTCGATATCTTCGCGGTAATTTCCGGTTCAAAACCAAACCTGTCTTCTTCAATGGTCACCGATTGGATTATTTCCCGCCGGAACGCTTTATAACAGGTCTCGACATCAGTCAGGGTGAGATTGGTCAACATATTGGAGATCAGCGTAATTAAACCGTTGCCCACCCGGTGCCAGAAATACACGACCCTGTGCGGTTGGCCACCCATGAATCGCGAACCGAACACGACATCGGCTTTGTCATTAATAATCGGTTGGATCATTTTGGGATATTCGGCAGGATCATACTCCAGATCAGCATCCTGAATGATAATAATATCTCCGGTCGCCAGACGAATCCCTTCCCTTAAAGCGGCACCTTTCCCTTGATTTGCCGGTCGATAAATAACCCGGCTGATCTTTGTTTCAATCTCTTCTTGCAGGATTTCCCTTGTCCCGTCTGTCGAGCAATCATCCACGACAATGATTTCCTTGTCCGGATAAGGAGAATGCAATACGGCATCAATAATTTTTTCAATTGTGCCTGCTTCATTATAACAAGGGATTACTACGGTAAGCTTCATAAACTCCTATCTATCGATTAATTGTTTGTCAGTATAATTCATGGCAAATTACACCGGGTAAAATCGTAAGTCAAAGAAAAAGAATGATTTTCCACTGGAAATTTTCTTGACACAAAAGCATCTCCCCATTACAGTGTCCCCGTTTAAAATGATTTATGATTTAAACCATTTTTGCAATGTCTGAGAAATTAATCTAACGAGAAAATCATGTTTAAGAATATTTATAAGAATAAAAGAGTCCTTATTACCGGCGATACCGGTTTTAAAGGATCGTGGCTGGCTATCTGGCTGAAAGAGCTGGGAGCACAGGTTACAGGTTATTCTCTGCAACCTCCCAGTGAGCCGAATAATTTTGAAGCTTGTCTGCTGAATAATCATATTAAACACATCTACGGAGACATCCGTGATTATGCCGCCATGAAGACGGTTTTCGACCAATTTCAACCGGATTTCGTTTTTCATCTTGCCGCTCAGGCTGTTGTCCGGACATCCTATGAACAGCCAAAACTGACCTTTGATACTAATGTCGGTGGTACGGTAAATGTTCTGGAAGCAGTCCGCCTGACACCCAGCGTTAAGGTTCTGGTAAACATCACCAGTGATAAGTGTTATGAAAACCGCGAATGGGTCTGGGGTTACCGGGAAAATGACGCCATGGGCGGTAGTGACCCCTACAGCGCATCCAAAGGGTGTGCCGAAATAATTTTTACTTCCTATCTCCGGTCGTTTTTCCATACTCCGGCCTGCAAAAAGCGACAGATCGGCACGGCATCATGCCGGGCGGGCAATGCCATTGGCGGTGGCGACTGGGGTCAGAACCGTTTGATTCCCGATTGCGTCCGTGCCATAAGCTCCGGCCATCCCATTGATATCAGGAATCCGCATTCCATTCGTCCCTGGCAACATGTTCTGGAACTGCTCAGTGGTTATCTCTGGGTTGGTGCACTATTGTGGGATAATCCGGAAAATTACAGCGGCAGCTGGAATTTCGGGCCGGGCGGATCTGAGCATTTAACGGTTGCCGATATCGTCGATCGTCTGATCGATGCCTGGGGTTGTGGTAATTGGCTCGATGTATCCGATTTCGCGGCCGTTCATGAAGCTGCCACACTTAAGCTTTGTTGTGATAAAGCGATGACCCGGCTGGATTGGCACAATACACTATCGATTGATCAGTCGGTTGTTATTACAGTTGAATGGTATAAACAATTTTACCGGAAGTCGGAGGCAGCCGACATGTATAATCTTTGCGTCCGGCAAATTCAGTATTATGCAGAACAGGCGCAAGCCGGGAGATTATCATGGACAATGACGCACTAAGAAATGATGTCCGGGATGCGGTCAGAAATTTCTACCGGGCTGCCCATGAACCGCTGCAAAATGCGCCATTCATTCCCGGGCAAACACCGGTACCGGTCTCCGGCAAGGTCTTCGATGCCGAGGATATGACTTACATGATGGAAGCTGTTTTAGATTTCTGGTTAACGACCGGCCGGTTTGCCGGCACTTTCGCAACGGAGTTTTCCAACTATCTGGGCGTAAAACATGCGATCCTCTGCAATTCCGGATCATCGGCCAATCTGCTGGCTGTGTCCTGCCTGACATCTCCTAAATTAAAGGAACGACGCCTGACGCCGGGCGATGAAGTAATAACACTGGCTTCCGGTTTTCCGACAACCGTCAATCCCGTTTTGCAAAATCGTTTGACACCCGTTTTTGTGGATATAAATATTCCAACCTATAACATTGATGTTTCGCAACTGGACGAAGCATTCAGTCCGCGGACAAAGGCTGTCTTTCTGCCGCACACTCTCGGCAACCCTTTTGATGTTGAGGCCGTAATTGCTTTTTGTCAAAAGCATGATCTCTGGTTAATTGAAGACAATTGCGATGCGCTGGGGGCAACCTATCTGGCTCAATCATCTGACATAGCCCAGAAAAGCAAAAAGGAAATGCTTTTTACCGGCTCCTTCGGCCACGTTTCCACCTTCAGCTTCTACCCGGCTCACCATATTACAATGGGAGAAGGCGGGGCCGTTGCCACGAGCGACACTGAGCTGAAAATATTGATTGAGTCTTTCCGTGACTGGGGCCGTGACTGCTGGTGCGAGACAGGTCATAATAACACCTGCAAAAAAAGATTTGATAAACAGTTGGGTGATCTTCCCGCGGGTTATGACCATAAATACATTTATTCCCATATAGGATATAATCTGAAGCTGACCGATATGCAGGCGGCGCTGGGGGTGTCGCAATTGAAGAAATTGCCTCGATTTGTTGAACTGCGGCGGAAAAACTTTCAGATTCTTTATGAAGGATTAAAAGAACTCCAGGAATTTTTCATTTTACCGGAAGCTACGCAACATTCGCAGCCAAGTTGGTTCGGCTTTCCCCTGGCTATAAGAGCGGACGCTCCCTTTACGCGCAATGATCTGATCCGTTATCTCGACCACTGTAAAATCGACACGCGACTGCTTTTTGGCGGGAACCTCACCCGTCAACCGGCCTTCCAAGATATTGTCTGTCGTAAAATTGGTACCCTGCCGAAATCCGATTTTGTTATGAATCAGGTCTTCTGGATCGGTGTCTATCCGGGCTTGACACAAGAAATGCTCGATTATATACTGCAAAAAATATTTTTCTTTACAAGAAAGTGAAAAAGAAGATGCGCGTAGTCATATTGTGCGGTGGTATGGGAACCCGTCTGGCCGAGCAGACAGAGATCCGTCCCAAGCCTCTGGTTGAAATCGGAGGTAAACCCATTCTCTGGCATATTATGAAGCACTTTTCCCGCTATGGTTTTAATGAATTCATCCTGGCGCTGGGATATAAAGGCGAGATGATCAAACGATATTTCCTTGATTTCTATACGCTTGGTCAGGATTTTACCATTACCCTGGACAATGGCCAGGTACAAACGATCAGCAAGAATAATGGAGATAAATGGACCGTTCATCTGGTTGATACCGGGCTGAGCGCGCAGACCGGCGACAGGCTCAAGAAGTTATGCCGGCTGATTGGCAATGAAACCTTCATGATGACCTACGGAGACGGAGTTTGTGACGTCAATCTGGATGAACTTTTAAGCTTTCATAAAGAGCAGAATCCTCTTGTCACGCTGACGGCAGTCCGTCCTCCCGCCCGCTTTGGCGCAGTGGAATTTGCGGGAAACAAGATTCGCCATTTTCAGGAAAAGTCCACTCTTCACGAAGGCTGGATCAACGGGGGATTTTTCGTAATTGAGCCGGAGGCACTGAATTATATTCATGGTGACGTCATGTGGGAGCATGCCCCCCTGGAAACAATAGCTGCGGAAGGCAAACTTTGCGGCTATCAGCATCAAGGCTTCTGGCAGTGCATGGATACCGCCCGCGATCTGCGCTATCTCGAAGCCCTGTGGGAATCGGGCAACGCCCCGTGGAAGACGTGGTGACAGTTGATGAGTAGAACAATTTTCATTACCGGCGGCAGCGGTTTCATCGGTAAAAATTTAGTCGAACAATTATCCGGCAAATATAAAATTATTGCCCCCCTGCATCATGAACTGGAACTTCTGGATGAGGATGACGTCAATAGTTTTTTCCGGACACACGATATAGATGTGGTAATCCATTGTGCTACCAAACCCGGACACCGCAACACCCCAGATCCCACACAACTGATTTACAGTAATACAAGGATGTTTATTAATCTGTTGAGGAAATCGGATTGTTACGAGAAAATGATTCTGCTAACCTCCGGGGCTGTTTACGACATGAGACACTACCAGCCGAAGATGACAGAAGATTACTTTGATGTCCATATGCCAATAGATGAAACGGGCTATTCCAAGTATCTCTGTGCAAAATATGCCGAACAGATAGATAATGTTATCGAGTTGCGGCCTTTTGGTGTTTTTGGAAAATACGAGGACTGGCAGATTCGTTTTATTTCCAATATGATCTGTAAAGCTCTGTTCGATCTGCCGCTGACCATCAAACAGAATAGGCGTTTTGATTATATTTATGTGGACGATCTCGTAATGGTTGTTCGCCATTTTATAGAAAATCAACCACACCACAGAGTATACAATGTAACACCGGACGACACAATAGAACTGAAAACTCTGGCCGAAAAAGTTTTGAAAATATCAGGAAAGAAACTGGACATCTGCATCGCTAAACCAGGAATGGGCATAGAATACAGTGGTTGCAATGAAAGATTAAAAGTGGAAATTCCGGAAATCAGCAAGATTGACAACGGATTCGCCGCAATTGATGGTCTTTATCAATGGTACAGGGATCGCCGCGATCTTCTTGATCGGAATAGTCTTCTCCTAGACAAATAAGTTTAAAAGGAAGAATGAAGAAAACATCATTTAGGAAGTGCCCAATCTGTGAAAATCAAGATGTCGAAGTTTTGCATAGGCAGCACTTTGTCTTGCCTCAGGGGCACCCGTTATCCGCGGGATACGACGTAGTCATTTGTCCCGAGTGTGATTTTATTTATGCGGACTCCCCCCCTGCCCAGCAGGACTATGATGCCTTCTACGCTTCCTTTTCGAAGTATGAAGATAAAGGAACATCCACTGGTGGGGGAATAAGTTATTGGGATGTAAGGAGGTTAGAACAAACAGCAGAATATCTAACAAGGGTCTGGACGGATAGGACAAAGTCTATTATCGATGTTGGATGTGCTAATGGCGGACTTCTCCATCAGCTAAGAAAATTAGGGTATGAAAACCTTTGTGGTATCGATCCATCAGCACGATGCGTTGAAAATACCAAGGCGACAGGTGTTAGTGCCGTTGTCGGATCTCTTTTTCATCTACCGGATAATATTGCATCATTTGATCGAGTAATTTTATCGCATGTCCTTGAACACGTTGCAGATTTGCAGGGGGCTATCCGTTCTCTCAGTTTGCGGATGGCTACGGATGGGGAGATTTATATTGAACTTCCGGATGCGTCCCGATATGCGGACACCATTTTTTCCCCTTTCCAAGAATTTAATACGGAACATATCAACCATTTTTCAGCTATTACATGCGCCAATCTGATGAAGTCTCATGGATTCGTCCTCAGCGAACAGGGGGAACACCTGATCGAATCCTCACCCGATAAGCCTTATCCGGTCATATACAGCCTCTGGTTGAAAGATTCTTACTTCAAGCAAGCAGCAAACCTGCAGAGAGATGGTGAATTACAATCTAAAATAAACGCCTATATTGCTGATTCTCAAGAGATGCTGAATGTTATTGAGAGAAATCTTGCAAATATTCTCCAATGCCATTCCAAAATTATTCTCTGGGGTACGGGGCAATTGATGATGAAGCTGTTGACAGACCCGGCATTAGGAAATGCCGGGATAGTGGCCTTTGTAGATGGAAACCCGATCAATCAGGGAAAATATTTTGGGAAAATCCCAGTTCGGACTCCTGAAGAGATTCGCTGCTATGATTCACCCATTTTAATAACAACGCTTCTTCATCAGCAGGAGATTTCCGAAACTATCCGGCAGATGGGATTATCTAATGACGTCTTATTACTTTTATGAGTGATTATGGTTCTCTTATGGCTGCAGATATAAATGATATTTTAACGGCAATCAGAAATGTAAAGGTCAATCCAGACTTACAGTTGATGGGAAACAAGCTTATCATTTACGGTGCCGGCAATTTCGGGAAAGATGTTTTTCTCGCTACTGTCCGCAAAGGATTCTCTGTGATCGCTTTTCTGGACCAAAACGCAAAATCAGGTGATCATTATCAAGACATACCGATTCTTAGACCTGACGATTCTCGCATTTCACAAGAAGAAAAAGCTAATATCCCTGTTGTCCTGGCCGTGCACAACCGGGATGTGGAAATATATCCGATCATTGAAAGTCTGAAGACGTACGGTTATTTTAATGCATTAACGCCTGTAATTTTGTTCGACCTTTGCGGTGATGAAATTGGAGACCGCTATTGGCTAACGTCCAGATCTTATTACCGGCAACAAGAAGACGCCATCCGGGAATGTTTTTCCGTCTGGGATGATGATGCCAGCAGAAATCTTTATCGGGATATTCTAAAGTATCGGATAACGGGAAACTTTGATACCCCCTCCATCCCTGATCGGAGATGTCAGTACGTCCCTGCTGACATCCCAACCTGGGAAAAACCGCTCCGTTTTATCGATTGTGGGTCTTATAACGGGGATACCATCAGACAATTTCTCGATATGGGTATTCCAATAGAAGCATTGGCTGCCTTTGAACCCGATCCGGATAACTTTCTGAAACTAACTAATTTTATACGAGAAAAGGAATATATGATCGATGACATCGCCCTTTGGCCATGCGGTGTTTACGCATCAACAGATCGAATTGCATTCACCTCTGGAATTGGTGAGTCTGCAAAGCTGTGTCCCCTGGGCAATACTATCGTTCAATGTGTTGCTCTGGACGATGTGATTCCCCATTTCCGGCCTAATCTGATCAAGATGGACGTGGAAGGAGCAGAATTGGATGCCTTACTGGGGGCAAGGAAAACCATAAGAGAAAATATCCCGGGACTGGCGATCTGTGTTTATCATCGGCCTGCCGACCTGTGGCAAATTCCGCTCATGATCCGCCAATGGGATTGTGGATACGAATTTTATCTCCGTCTGCATGCATACAACGGCTTCGATCTTGTTATGTATGCGGTTAAAAGATAGCCGGATCATTGAGGAAAGGATAAAATTTTTTGATGCGCGTTGCTGATTATATTGCCAGAACTCTTGCCGATAGAGGCGTTCATCATGTTTTTATGTTGACCGGCGGTGGTGCCATGTTTCTTAACGATGCTTTCGGCCGGGAGGAGCGCATCGCCTGTATCTTTCAGCACCATGAACAGGCCTGTGCGATGGCGGCTGAAGGGTATGCAAGGATCACCGGTGGAATAGGCATCATAAACGTTACTACCGGTCCCGGTGGCATCAATGCATTAAACGGCGTCTATGGTGCTTGGACTGATTCCATTCCAATGCTAATCGTTTCCGGTCAAGTAAAGCGGGAAACATGCCTTGCCACTTATCATATCCCGGGACTTCGGCAACTCGGTGATCAGGAGGTCGACATAATTAGTCTTGTCCGCGGGATTACCAAATACGCGGTACTTGTTGATGACCCATTGTCTATCCGTTATCACCTTGAGAAAGCGCTCCATCTGGCCGCATCGCCCAGACCAGGACCATGCTGGTTGGATATACCCATTGACGTTCAATCTGCAATAGTCGACGAAACATCTCTTGTCGCTTATGATCCCTATGAAAATAAGCCAACCTGGAAGCTGGACGATCTTTCTCAGCAATGCCGCGATGTTCTAAACCGTCTGAAGTCCTCGCCTCGACCGGTCATCATGGCGGGAACAGGCGTCCGTCTGGCTGATGCTGTCGATATTTTCGATAAGGTTATTCATAAACTCGGCATTCCTGTAACGACAGCCTGGACGCATGACCTCATTGCCACAGATGACCCGCTATTTTGCGGACGACCTGGAACTATTGGGACCCGTGCCGGCAATTTTACCGTTCAGAATGCTGATACGTTACTCGTCATCGGTAGCCGCCTTAACATCCGCCAAGTCAGTTACAACTGGTCGGCCTTTGCCCGGGAGGCTTTCAAGATTCAGGTCGACGCTGATATCGCAGAACTCAACAAACCAACAGTAAAACCCGATCTAGCTATTCATTGTGATGCCCGGCTTTTCCTAGAAGAGATGAATCGTCAGATTGACGCCAATGGCTATGATGCATCAGTCCATACAAAATGGCTGTCATGGTGCCGGGAACGTGTAAAGAACTACCCGGTTGTGCTGCCAAAACATAAAGTCTTTAGAGATTACATCAACCCTTATTTTTTTGTGGAATGTCTGTTTAATGATTTGCATGAAAATGATATCGTTGTCACGGCTAACGGATCTGCTTGCATTGTCCCCTTCCAGGCTGCAAAGATAAAAAAAGGGCAGCGTCTCTTTTCCAACTCGGGGAGCGCATCAATGGGTTACGACTTGCCAGCGGCCATCGGGGCGGCCATAGCCGGAGGCGGGCGACGCGTCATTTGTTTTGCAGGCGATGGAAGCATTCAGCTCAATATCCAGGAACTGGCGACGATTGCTAGCCGTAAACTACCTATCAAAATATTCGTATTCAATAATGGTGGCTACTTATCTATAAGGATTTCACAAACTAATTTTTTTGGTCGCCTGCTTGGTGAAAGTCCGCAAAGTGGAATTTGTTTCCCGGACATAATTAAAATTGCCAAGGCTTACGGTTTGTCCGTGGAAAGACTTGAATATGCCGATTTTGAAGTTAAAATGAAGGCATTTCTGAATATTGAGGGACCAGCACTTTGTGAAGTCATGCTTGATCCGAATCAGCAGTTTGAGCCTCGCATGAGCTCGCGGCAACTACCCGATGGGAAAATTATTTCCTCGCCTCTGGAGGATATGTATCCATTCTTGGAACGTGAAGAATTTCTAAAGAATATGCTTATTGAACCGCTGGAATAGTATGACGAAGAGGGAGGTATCATGAGTAAAGATATTTTTGAAGACCTGTTTGTTCTGGAAATGGCCAATAACCATCTTGGCCATGTTGATAGAGGTCTGAAAATTATTACCGATTATGGTCGTATCGTGCGCTTCAACAATATTCGGGCAGCTATCAAACTACAATTCCGTGATGTTGAAACTTTTATTCATAAGGATTTCCATGACCGAATAGATATCCGCTATATCAAAAAGACACTTGATACCATGATGACAGAGGATAATTTTGCAACCCTGATCAATGCCATCAGGAAAAATGGCTGTATTTCCATGGCAACGCCATTTGACGAAAGATCTGTTGACCTTTGCGTGAATCTCGGTGTGCAGATATTAAAACTTGCCAGTTCCGATTTAAATGACTGGTTTCTGATTGAAAAGATCGGATCAAAACGGAAACCCGTTATCGTGTCGACGGGTGGGTCATCATCTAAAGACCTGGACGATCTGGTTACCTTCTTCGAAAACAGGAATATCCCCCTAGCCATTAACCACTGTGTAGCTATTTATCCTACAGAGGATTCCGAACTGGAGCTCAACCAGATCGATTATCTTAAACAGCGATACCCGAATCATACGATAGGTCTATCCACACATGAATATCATGACTGGAATACTTCTATGACGATCGCCTATGCAAAAGGGGCCAGAACCTTCGAAAGGCACATTGATATTGAAACTGAGGGGATACCTGTTTCACCTTACTGTTCCCTTCCCACCCAGATTGATGGCTGGTTCAAGGCATATAAAAAGGCCAAAGAGATGTGCGGTATGCCGGGAACACAAAAAAGAATTCCTCCGGAAAAGGAAATGCAATACCTGAATTCATTAGTCAGGGGAGTTTACGCCCGGCATGATCTACCGGAGGGCCATGCTATTTACGATCAGGATGTATATCTGGCTATTCCGCTCCAAAAAGGACAGATTTCCTGCCGAGAACTCATGCGCGGCGAGGTTCTGCTTAAGGCCTGCGCCAAGGATCAACCGATCATGATCGACACGATCGACAGCCCTTATGCCTATGACGAAGAATTAAAAAACGTCATTTATAATCGTGGCTTATAATATTATTAATCTCTAGAGGATCGGACTATATGAAATTCATAAGTGTGGTTACAGGGTGTTACAATGAAGAGGATAATGTGCAAGAGCTTTATGAGCGAGTTAGAAAGGTCATGTCTTCATTGGATAACTATCGCTATGAACATGTTTTTATCGATAATGCCTCCAAAGATAGGACTGTTGACATATTACGACAAATTGCCGAGCATGACAAAAATGTAAAAGTAATAATTAATGCAAGAAACTTCGGCCACATCCGTTCTCCTTATCACGCCCTCCTGCAAGCAAAGGGGGACACGGTCATCGGTATCGCAGCTGATTTGCAGGACCCTCCGGAGATGATAACGGCCTTCATCAAGAAATGGGAGGAAGGCTATAAGATCGTCATCGGAGTTAAGGCAAAAAGTGAGGAATCACCCCTGTTCTTTGCCATACGGAAGCTATACTACAAAATTATCGGAACATTGTCTGAGATCGACATAATCAAGAACTTCACGGGCTTCGGCCTTTATGACCAAAAGGTCATTGAAATTTTACGGCAGATCGATGATCCCTATCCGTACTTCCGGGGACTCATTTGCGACATTGGTTATGAGCGCGCAGTTATTTTATACGATCAGCCGGTCAGAAAGCGGGGGATTACAAAAAACAATTTCTATACTCTCTTCGACTTGGCTATGCTGGGCATCACTAACCATTCCAAGGTACCGCTACGGTTGGCAACGATGACAGGATTTGCCGTGGCAATGCTTAGCCTGATGGTAGCTCTCGGATATTTCATCTACAAGCTGGTCTTCTGGGACAACTTTTCCGTCGGCATCGCGCCTCTGGTAATCGGTCTCTTTTTCTTTTCATCTGTTCAATTGTTTTTCATCGGGATTATCGGCGAGTACATAGGAGCAATTCACACCCAGGTACTTAAGCGACCGCTCGTCATCGAAAAGGAACGAATTAATTTTGATTAATCGAAGTGGAGCAGATCGTTGAGAATATCAGGGAAGCAACTGTGGCGGAAGCATCAAAAAAAAGGGCGCTTCTTCTTAGTGGGTATATGGAATACAATTTTTGGTTATTTAGCTTTTGTCGGGCTGGACATCCTTTTCACCTTCTTCTTTTCTAAAAGATATCTGGCCTATATGTCGGCGGCAATCCTGTCGAATATCCTGGCAATTATCAACGCCTATGTTTTTCACAAATACATAACCTTCAAATCCAATGCCCGCGGTAAGGCTATTATTGTTGAGTTTGCCCGCTTTTGTTCAACCTACTTATTGAGTATGGTCCTGGGATTGATTTTGTTGCCGTTTTTGGTAGAAGTGATGGGCATTGAGCCCAAAATATCCGGAGCCCTGCTCATACCGATTACCGTAATTATCAGCTATCTAGCGCACTCCCGTTACTCATTCCGTAAATGAATTTTGTCTCTTTATTTATGCCTTCAACGCAGCCGGAATACGGACATTATTTTTTGATTATCCACTACAATGGTAAATACTTCATTATTTATATTATATTTTTCCGGATGCCAGCGGTAATTGGTGAGAAAATAATCCGCTTGATAAATACTGGATAACCGTAGTCTATTAATATCGCGTCTTTCCAGAAATACAGCGTTATTGATCAATGGCGGAGGCACATTGGTTGATAATTTTATCAGAGGTCTTTTATCGTTTTTAACGATATATTCCAGCCCCTGGCGAAAAGATAATCCCCAGTAATCGAGCTCAAATTTCTGCCCGGCGTCATTACCCGCCAAGACATTAAAATAGACATTCTGGAAGGGGTGATACTTGATCATCTGATATGATGTAGAGATAATATTAAACACAATGACAGACGCTATGAAAATGGCTGCGCAAAGCTCGCGACCGGATCGCCTCTCCTTCACGAGATTGATCACTTTGGCCAATCCTGTCATGGCAATAAGAAGAAAAGGCGCATAAATAAAGTACATGTGCCGCCAGCCGTCATAAAGCGCCGAGTTGAGAATAATTACGGCCGTAAGCGGCATAATGAATAGAAGAAAAAAAAGAAAATCCTGTTGTTCGTTTTCATTCGCATAAAGACCTATCCCCTTTTGGATAATTCCTTTAATGATCCCCAGGAAACCAAGTAAAAAGAAAAATGTATACATTAACGGCGTTGAGATCAGCATCCATATTGGAATATAATGCCACGGCACCTCATTTGATTTAACGAATGTGCCGAGATAGAGAACATCATAAGTAAGGGGGAATCTGTTCATGACAGAAAAAGAATTAATGAAATTTCCCACCGGATCAGCCCAGAGGTAAGGCCAGAAAAGCACCATAAAAAGAAAAAACGAAATCAGGTAAATAAATATTGGCGAGAGTTTTTTCGGTAAATTATGAAAAGGCTGTTTTGCTTTTGCGATATCGATGCCAGTTATAAAAACTGCCAGAAAGGGAATAAATATTCCTGTTATTCGCTGATCAACGGTCAGAGCAGTAGCCAAGGCAAACAAAATGGAGTTAATTGATGTTTGTCTTGTCAGGAAATTTACGAAGAAATAGATGGATATAATAACCAAAGAAAGAAATACAATGTCTTTGCCATAAAAGGAGTCGGCAAAAATACGGGGACTCAGTATTAGAAAAAGACACGCTACAAGTCCCAATTCCCAGCTTTTAAATCTGTTTTTAACAATTAAGAAGAAAAAAAAGGCGCTTAGATAAAACAGGATAAATGTGCATAAATGCCGCATGTAATATGCTTCAGGCGTTGCACCTTTATAACCCAGGAGGATATCGGCAAAGTACATGGGTAAATCAAATATAACTCCATACTGTTTGGCCGAGTAATCCGCGAGAGGTGGCAGGGAAGCAAACTCCGGCGGGTGGTAATCAGGCGTAAAGATTGATGCCAGGTATTTCGCCGTGACCGCGGCGATTTCCCGATGTGTTGGCTCATCCCAGGAAATACCATAATCTTTATAAATAGAAACCCCGATAATAAGATAAATAAGAAAAAAAATAGATATATAGAAGTACTTTTTTTTGCCCGATAAGAGAAAACTATTGCTTCTCGGAGGCATGACGGTTGCCGATTTATCCTCTAATTCCGGTATATTGGCCATAGTCTATTTCATATCCTCACCCAGCATTTTCAGACTCTCCCCTATTTTTTGCAGATACTCTTTATCTGTTGCCGGCATTTTCAATCGGGCGATTTTAAGAAAAGTGACTGCTTCTCTTATCTTTCCGACAGTTGCGGCAGACATTCCCAGGTCATAAATATCCTTATAGTCAGCATTGAGATCAAAAGGATTAACATATTTCGAAAGGACTCGATATGCTTCCTTATATTTCTTCATTTTTACGTAAGCTGCATATAAATTCCGAAAGACATTATTTTCTAATGCTGTTTGTCCCATATCCAATGCTTTTTTATACAAACAGGCTGCTTTTTCATATTGTTTGTTTCCGAACAGGGCATCGGCTTTTAACGCATAGCCATGAGACATATCCGGATAGTACGCAATTATATTTTCGGCATAGGAAAGGGCTTGATCATACTGCTCCCGGATAATTGTTATGCTGCCAAGAATATGATTGGTGCTATAATTAGCATGGTTTTTATTGTGCATTCTCAATGCTTCGTCATATATTTGTTGGAGTTTTTCTTCGCTCAGGTCCTTATATTTGATGTCTCGATAAGTAAAAGGATCAATTGTTTTCAGCTCATAATTTCTGGCTATTTCCTCATGCTGAGATTTTTTCACATATAGCGCTTCTTTCTGGTCAAAAAAGACAGGTACAAATTGTCCATCGCTTGCCGCTATCCGCTGGAAACGAGGTCTGGTGAGGGAAACAGAAATAAAGGAAGGATCATATTTCTGGATAATTTTTTTAAATACATTGGCATCATGAAAAAAATTATTAGCTTCAGCAAAATCATTATCACTGAAAATGGTCATCTGCATGTCCATATATATTTTAAAATCAGGCCCCAATGCCCAGGGAAGGTATCCTCCCGTATTGGGCTCATTCATAATTCTGCCACCTTTAGTCTGGGTGTTTAAAAAATCAGCAACTCCGGTAGGAAGGTTGGAGGCGGCAAGAGGATATGACGGTTTATTTTTAAAATAATTGCTGAATATAAGCAACGGGATAAGAATTAGCAAAACCGGTAAAACCAGATTGGTTACCCGTTGTGATAAGCGGAAATTCTCTGGAAGTAACCGTATACCATGACGCAAGAGAGGAATGGACAAGAGAGTAAATTCATAGGCAAAGCGGGAATGTCTCGCCAAGAGCACAAATGAACACAAAAAAAGAAGACCGTGACTGATGCGCAATTTCTTTTTCCAGAGACTGATCAGAAAACAAACCACGGTAAAGAGGATGATTACATTCTGCAGCGAACTGATAATTCCATTAAGTGTGACAGGAGCAAAAACAAAATAATTACTGAAAGGAATAATCAGCAATTCCTGGACATACAGATGCTGATAAGCGGCATTTTGAAAAGATACGGAAAACGGAGTCTGGATTAGTTGAATTATCCCGGGTGTGAAAAATATTGTATAAAAAACAGCGATTAAAAGCCATCTCATTTTACTGCTGATAGCAGATTTTTTTTTAAATCGGTGATAGTAGGTTTCCACAAGATAAGCAAAGACGATGGCCAGCATTACCGGATATTCGATGCCATGGATATTGCTCCACAGTATGCCTAAAAAAGGCAGCAGCCAGATTTTATTTTGTTTACATTCCAGAATATACAGAAAAATTACAATGAATAAGTACGAAAATAAATGCGGCCTTACCAGCAATTCTCTGAATAATATTGCAATAATACAAGCGATAAAGAGAAAGATGCCCAGCAGCAATTCTGTCGAATTTTTAGGGCGATTCGTAAAAAGACGATAGATAAAAAAAGCAGTAAGAAAATAAAGGGTACACCTTAAAGCTATTAATCCATAATAGCCGGACCATTGAAAAATTTTATAGATAATAACCTGGAACAACCAGTAGTAATTATACCATTCTTTGGGTGGCGTTATGTACGAAAAGAATGCATCCTGGAGAATAGCGCCATTTTGCCAGAAATACCTTCCCCCGGACAAATGATACCACAAATCCGTATCGTATCCGACAATCGGCCAGGCCAGAAAATAATATATGAGAACAAGAAAAAAAAGGGAAACTAAAGTTAGAAGATAACACCTATGGCGGCTAATTTGCTCAAACAATTGCCCATAGCTTTGAGGTATTTTTATCATCCAGATTTTAATAATCTCATTAAATATAAATTAGATTAATGTGATTTTTTAATCGCCAGCAGCAGTATAAGTGCTATTCACGCTGACAGTTTGACCGCCAATGGAACTAATCCAGACTTGAATTGGCGTGGCGCTTTGCCCGCCGGCAACAAAATCACTGCCTACATTTAACAAATTAGCTGCGGAACCATATCCACTGCTATTGGTTGCATAGGTCCACAATTGAGGAGAAGTCGGAGCGGCGCCTCCGTTGTTGACCATATATTTGGCCTGAGCGGCGGAAAGTCTGCCTTTAATTTCGGCAATTGCTGCCTGGGCGCTCTGTGTGCGAGTCTCATCAACCATGCTCAGGTATTTGGGAATAGCGATGGCCGCCAGAACCCCCAAAATGACCAGAACGGCAATGATTTCAATAAGAGTAAAACCTTTTTCATTTTTTAAATTATTGTTTTGCAAATCTTTCCTCGGTTAAAAAAACGCCCTTGGTTCAGATTTATGTAATGCTGAACCAATGTCATATCTTTAATATTTTGCCCGGGATCTGAAGAGGAGTAATCTTCATATTCCGTTTATTGGGCTGCCGAGAAGTTACCATTTACAGCGGGAGAGAGAGTAGTACCACTGACGCTGGTAACCGAGATCTGAATAGGTTCGCCGCTAACGGTCAGGACAAAATCACCGCCTACATTTACGAAATTACCCGATGAGCCATATCCCATAGCGTTTGTAGCGGCTGTAAGCAATACGGCATTCGTCGGAGGAGTACCGCTATTAATCATCATGTATTTACCCTGAACAGAGGAGAGCCGTCCCTTGATCTCGGCTATTGCCCCTTGGGCAGCTTTTTTACGTGCTTCATCAGCCATACTCAGGTACTTGGGAACGGCAACAGCGGCGAGAATTCCCAATATAACCAGAACAGCAATTATTTCAATGAGTGTAAAACCTTTCTGATTCTTCAACGGTATATTCAACATTTCTCCTGCCTCTAGGTTTGTTAAATAAAACACTGGTTCAGATTTATGACAATCTGAACCAGTGTACATCTTTAATCTGTTGTCGGTGAATTGAAGCTTAAGTAATCCTCGCATTCCTTATTGGGCTGCCGAGAAGTTACCATTTACAGCGGGAGAGAGAGTAGTACCACTGACGCTGGTAACCGAGATCTGAATAGGATCGCCGCTAACGGTCAGGACAAAATCACCGCCTACATTTACGAAATTACCCGATGAGCCATATCCCATAGCGTTTGTAGCAGCTGTAAGCAATACGGCATTGGTCGGAGGAGTACCGCTATTAATCATCATGTATTTACCCTGAACAGAGGAGAGCCGACCCTTGATCTCGGCTATTGCCCCCTGAGCAGCCTTAATACGTGCTTCATCAGCCATACTCAGGTATTTGGGGACGGCAACAGCAGCGAGAATTCCCAATATAACCAGAACAGCAATTATTTCAATGAGTGTAAAACCTTTCTGATTCTTCAGCGTCGTGTTGAGCATTTTTATCCTCCTTTTAAAAAATTTATTGACTGTTAATTATAATAAAGCCGGATTAGCGTAATCCCCTCTAACACCGATCCAACACCTTATACCTTGATAAATATTAGATCAAATCGCCCCAAAATGCAACTTTTTTGATTCTTGTTAAATAAACAAAGTATCGAGAGCCAATTATGTCAGCATTCTATACCCGAGATTGTCTAAAAACTAATATAAAAATTGTTTTTCCCCAACTATCTCATTTAGTCATTTTGGTCAAATCCCACATAGGCATGAAAATGGCAAGGGCAAAAAAACCAACCACGGCTGCAAGACCAACCATCAGAATTGGACCGATAGCATCGGCAAGACCCTTGACTGCATAAGCAACTTCATCGTCATAATGAATCGAAACCTGCCGCATCATTTCTTCAATATTACCCGATTCCTCGCCGATGGCCACCATGTCCACCACCATCGGTGTGAAATATTTTGCCGAACTCAAGGGGCCGGAAATGCCCTTCCCTTCCTTTATGCGTTCACTTACACGTTCGAATTCACGGGAAATGGCTGCATTGCCGATTGTTCCGGAGAGAACTTCCATTGTCCTAATCACGGGAACACCGCTGGACTGTAAAATGGCAAATATGCTGGCAAACCTGGACATTGCCGCCTTCTGAAACAATGGTCCGAAAAGCGGCATTTTCAGCATGAAAGCATCCCGGACATAACGTCCCTGCGGTGTCTTGAAAAACATGCTCAAACCGATAATTATCCCTACTACCAAAGTGATGAGGATGTACCAGTAATTAGATATGCCATGATAGAGAAACATTGCTACCTTGGTGGGCATAGGCAGTTCGATTCCGGCTTTCGCAAATATAGTGGCGAATTTGGGAATAACGAACGTCAGCAGGACAAAAAAAGCAATGATCAGGGCAACGACGACGATAATCGGGTATTGTAATGCTGCTTTGATGTCCGATTTTATTTTTGCCTCATGTTCAATTATGTCAATCAGCTTGGCCAGAACATCGGGAATAGCACCACTTATCTCTCCGGCATTGATCATACTGAGATAAAGTGGAGAAAAAATTGCAGGATGTTTCTTCATTGCGTCGTGGAGTGATAAACCTGATTTGATATCCTGGCTGATTGTCGAAATAACAAGCTTTAGTGTCTTGTTCTGTGTCTGATTTTCGAGAACAAGTAAAAGCCTGATGATCGGAATGCCGGCCTGCATCATCGAACGAAACTGTTTGGTAAAAAGAATCAGGTCGGAAATTTTAACGGCAGACAGATTCTCCTTTATTCTGTCTAAAAAAGAGTAGCCACTCCCAGACTTGAGAGCCGGTGTTACCTGAGAAGGAATATATCCCCTCGACAGAAGGATTTTCTCAACCATATCCGGCGACTCGGCCTCTATTGTTCCGGATACATTTGCACCGCTTTCATCAATTGCCTGATAATTAAAATTTTCCAAACTTTACACCATAACCGCCGAGGCGGCTTCCTCCATGGTTGTGATTCCCCTGATAACTTTATCAGCGGCATCTTCCTTCAAAGTCCGCAGCTTCCCTTCTGCCACTGCCATACGCGTGATTTCCTGGGCCGATTTTCTTTGCATGATCAGCTCTTGAACGCCTTCATCATTGACCAGAACCTCGAAGATGCCTGTTCTTCCTTTATAGCCTGTATTCATACACTGAAAACAACCTTTGCCATGCTGGAAATTGGCATTTTCGACTTTATCCAGCCCCCAGGCGGTCAGGGCGATCTGCGGCGGTCTGTATGACTCCTTGCAATAGGGGCAAACTGTTCGGACAAGGCGCTGGGCAAAAGAAACGAGAAGCGCTGAAGCAACAAGAAAAGGTTCAATTCCCATATCGACAAAGCGGGTAATTGCGCCGGCTGCATCATTGGTATGGATAGTGCTGAGTAAACGGTGGCCTGTTTGAGCTGCCTGAATGGCAACGGCCGCGGTTTCCGAATCTCTTATTTCTCCCACCATGATAACATCGGGATCCTGACGAAGGATTGCCCGCAGACCACCCGCAAATGTCATACCAGCCTTACGGTTGAGCTGAACCTGACGAATATTGGCAACCCTGTACTCGACCGGGTCTTCGAGTGTAATAATGTTGGTATCGGGGCGATTGATTTCGTTTAAAATAGAGTAAAGGCTGGTACTTTTGCCGCTTCCCGTCGGTCCGGTACTTAAAATCATGCCATAAGCTTTGCGCACCATAGTGGCAATTTTGTCGCGGTCTTCCTTAATCATCCCGAGCCGGTCCAGAGAATAGACCCCTGCACTCATATCTAAAAGCCGCAGCACCATATTCTCTCCATAGATCGTCGGCATGGAAGAAACACGAACATTGATTTCCTTGTTTTCCATCTTTAGTGTAAATCGACCATCCTGAGGGATGCGGGAAATTGTAATATCCATATTGGCGAGTATTTTTATCCGGGCAATAATCGACAGCGACAATGATTTCGGCGGTGAGGGAACATCATGGAGCTTACCGTCAATCCGAAAACGCAGTTGAATGCTGTTTTGCTGCGGACTGATATGAACGTCACTGGCTCCTTCACGAATTGCCTGGCTGAAAATGGAATTCACCAGGCGAATTACCGGGGCTTGACCGGCCATATCCTGCAACGAGGCAACTTGAAATTCTTCCTTACTTTGTTCTTCTTCCTGGACATCCTGCTGGGATTCGATTTCCATCGTTTCCATTAAATTTCCCAGACCGGATTGCATTCCGTAAATGCTGCTGATGAGTTGATTGACTTCTCTTTCCGAACAAACAACAGGTTCAACTTCAACATTGGTCAGCACTTCCAGTGTATCCATTGCGCTTATATCCAGCGGATCAACCATGGCAATTGTTAGCAGGCGTCCCTTTTTTTTCAAAGGAGCTATTTGTAACTTCTGGGCAATATCGATCGGGATGAGACGAACTAAATCCATATCTATTGGATAACTATCCGGATGATATTTGGGAATTTTAAGCTGTCGACTTAATAAATCAATAATTTGCTGCTCGTTAACCGTACTCTGTCTGATTAAGAATTGACCTAGTTTGAGACCGGTTTTCTTCTGGTCAATAAGAGCTTGCTGTAGCTTTTCTTCGGTTATAATTCCATTTTCTACCAGCATTTCACCTAAACGTTTTTTTGCTTTCATTTAACCTCCGAAGAATTCCCTTATCATAAGAGCTCAATTATACTGATTTAAAATAATGAGTTTTAATGATAAAATACATACCATCAGTTATTTTATCCAACAATTCTGTTTACTATCAACGATTAAATACATGATTGTTAAAGAAAATAGTATTTTCATTCCATTGGGACATAATTTTTGCTTCGCGAGCAATCTGATCAGGTAATTTACTGATTGCTATCTGCGTTTCTTGAATATTATTAAAGCTTTTATCAATGGCAACCGTAAATATCAGCCCATTTTTATTATTCCAGAATGAGAAAAATACAGTTGGCGGCATATTTTTATTATTTAAATTTTCATAAAAAAAGTCATAAATAGATTTTATATCTTTCCCTTTTTTCAGTATGACAATTAAACTTCCTTCCCCAATAGGTTTAATCTTTGCAGGAATTGCCGGAATAGTTATTCTTTCCCCTACTAATATTTTGTTTTTGTTATTAATATGGGAATTAGCTTTATTTATCTTATCAATAATGCCCGTATTAACCTCACCGTATATATTTTTGATTGTTCGCCAAAGATTCCCCCCTTTTTTCATAGATAATATTCCGAGGTTTGCAGGCATCTTTCTTTCTTCATTTTTATTTTCCGGAATAATTAACTCTGACGGAGAAGGAGCTGGAGTTACCGCCGGTGTTGCAGGAATCATGGCTACCGGTTTTTGTTGAGTTTCCGGTGCAATTTTAGGCACACTTGACTGCGGGTAAAGGTTGATACCATTATCCAGTAGAACAAATACTCCTGCAGCAATAACTGTTACTATAATAATTATCAGGCTAGCTGCCGCCCATTTCTGTTTCTTCAGCAGGGGTGTGATCATCTCTTTCCAGCACTTTCTTACAAAAAAAAAGCCGGCTTTCTTCTCTCCCCGAATAATCAGCATTAAAAGAACTTGATGGCACAGAGAAACAACCTTTCGCGGGTAACCCTTTGTTGACAAATATATTGCCAATATTCCCCCCGGGGTGAATAATTCCGGCCCGCTTTCCATATTTCTGGCGACACTGATCCTGTATCTGATCATGGCGCGCATTTGCGCAAAGTTCAAAGGCTGAAGGTAATAAACAAGGTTGATCCGATCAGTAAGATTCTCCCGTTTCTTTATTATTGTTTTGAATTCTTCCTGGGCAAAGATGATTATTTGCAGTAATTTGAAGTCATTTGTTTCGTAGTTAAGAAATTCCCGTAAAATTTCCAGACAATTCTCCGGAATTTTCTGTCCTTCATCAATAATTAAAACAACAGTTTTATTTTCGTTCACTCCTTTTATGAAAAGATAATCCTTGATTTTCTCCTTTAATTGCCATTCATTTTCTTTGCCATCTATATCTTTAATGTTCAGTATGACGGCAACATTTCTCAGGAAATCAACGGCATTATTGAACGAAGGATCAAGTAATAGATGAGTTTCAATTTTTTCCGAATCTTCCGGGGTAGCGCTGAAGCTTTGAATAAGTTTGCGGCACAGAGTAGTTTTTCCTGTTCCGATATCTCCGATTACAACATTCAGGCCCCGGCGCAAACGAACGGCCAATTCCAGTTTCTGTAGACAAGCGGTGTATTGCGGTGATTGAAATAAAAATTCCGGCTCCGGCGAGTTGGAAAATGGTTCTTTCTTTAAATTGAGAAGATTGTAATACTCCATTTTGCACTTTTAATCTCATCACTTAAATATTAGGCTATCGATTATTATTCAAATCTTTTTTTCTATGGCGTTTTATTTTTCAGTCTGAGCAGTTCCAGCTTTTGTATCCGTATTTTGTTCATTGGCACTAACGCCTTCTGAATTCGCTTTGGAGTTTGCGTCGGCAACCTGTAAAATATGAGGCGTTATAAAGATAAGGACTTCTTCCATGGCATCACTCTTACCATCTGCCTTAAAGAGCCAGCCCAATACAGGTATCTCCTTGAGCCAGGGCCAGCCGGCTTCTGCATCAGATTTGGTTTGTTTAGTCAAGCCGGAAATAACTATTGTGTCTCCGTCTTTAATTATAAGAGAGGTTTCAGTTTGTTTCTTCAAAATAATGGGATTGCCCAGCATGCCGGCAGCGTGCGAAAAATCAAGTTCGTCTTTCTTTACCAGAATCTTCATTTTCAGATTTTTTCCGTCAATGACATGCGGGGTAATTTCCAGTCTCAGGACAGCATTCTCAAAAGTCACCGTCTGTGTCGGCGCACTGCCGGCAGTCTGCGTTAATGTTACAAAAGGCACTCTTTGCCCATTTTCGGTAAATGCCAACTGATTATCCAATGTCGTTATGGAAGGACTGGAGAGAATATTCAGTTTGCTCTCCTTCTGCAATGCCTGTAATTGAACTTCCAGTATATTTCCGCCTATTGCTCCGAATAAAAGAGCCAATGAACCGGATGCTGTGGTTGTGAGATTGGAAGCCTGAAAATTAGAAGCAAAACCCGTTCCTCCTATACCCACGGGACCGCCGGCTATCGGATTGATATCGGCAGTTGAACTCAGGCGGGTACCGCCACCCCGTGCGGTATAATCACCGGTGTTATACTTTCCACCCCACATAATTCCTAAATCACGGGCTACCGATTTGGTCGTTTCCACAATATTGGCTTTGATTAATATCTGCGGTGTCGGTTTATCTATCTTTTCAATTATCGGCAGCATCTTGATTAAATCTTCACGAATGGCTGAAATCACCAGCGAATTACTGTGCTCATCTCTGTTCACTGAACCGCGTGGTTTGCCATCTTTATCTTTTGTTAAAAAATCCTGAAGTGTTTTTGCGAGTTTTTCGGCATCGGCATAATCAATATTAACAAGAACAGGCGGCAAAAGCGGTTCTACCCATAAAGTATCCCGTCTGCTTATTTTTTGTTTTATATCCAAATCCATATCTTCGTTAGTCATTACGCGAATAATATCGCCTTCCCAGATATAGGATAACCCGTAAGTATTAAGTAATCCCGTAAAGGCCTGACTCCAGGGGATTCCCCGGAAATCGACACTGATTTCACCTTTAACATCGTTTTTTACAATGATATTCAAATCAACAGATCTGGCTAATGCCCGCAATACTGATTTGAGCTCCGCTTGCCGCATGCTTAAATTGATTTTCTTATTAGGCAGCTGTTTGGCGGATGTTCCCATTAAAGAAGATGATATCTGTTTGGCCGATAGTGCTGATATATCTATTTTTTTCGTTTGCGACACAGGGGAGTGACCCTGAGAATTTTCCGCCAATGTACTCCATTTTTCAAAGATGGGGTCTTTTTTTGTACTATTGAGTTCGCCGGAGCAACCCCAACATATTGTTAAGAAAAAGATACTTAAAACAAATCTGACAATATTTCTGCTAATTGCCGAGCATTTCAAGGTGATAATCCTCCAATGCTAAATTTTTATGCTGTTAAATTATATCCCGATATTATTCGATATCGGTAATTCATTTTCAAGATTCATGCGGGATTGCAAATATTCCGCATAAATTCTCACTGAGTTTCTGAATTTATTCTTGTATAAATATATCCAAATCGCTTCCGGTATTTCTGTTACGGATAATTACTTTGGAAGGCCTTATTTCTTTTAAAACATAGCCATCCATTTCTAATTTCTCTCCCGGGCCATATTCCATCCCGTTGATAATCGCCATCTTCTTTTTACCGACATCAAGATAACCGGAATAAATAATTTTTACTGCTGAAGTATTGCTAACTGCCGCACCTTCTCTGGCTGTCCATTCTTTGTAGGAATTTCTTTCCATAAAAGGATTTTTTTGCCAATCGGCTTCAGCGCGGGTTATTATATAAGCATTAACAGTTGCTAAAGGATCTATTAAAGCAGCGGCGATATTGCTGCTTGTATCATTGATTCCCGTTTGAACTAATGCTGCTTTTTTCCCCGCTGAACCGGCGATAAATATTTCATAAACAGCAAATAAAACAGCGCAAGCCATCAGTACTACAATTATAATTTCTCTTTTATTTAACTTGGGCATAATTGTTTACTTTCAGATCATTTTCCCGTTTCTATCGATATTTTCATTCTATATTCTATTGCATCCGGATATTGCTGGATAAGAATTTCGTCTATACTGTCCAGATATGGAACACTCCCCATATCAATGAGCATTTTACGAAAATTCATGAATTCTCCTTTAACAACAGCATTGTTCAGAATATATTGGCTATCAGTTGTCAAAGTAGTCAGATCCGGTGTCAAAGAAACAGTCATGATTCCGGATTTAGAGGCGATTTTTCTGAATTCTTCTTGAAATTTGCCGGCTTGCTCGCGAGATATTTTTGTTCTCTTCGGAAGTGGTAAAAGCTGAGATTCTTTCTTTTCCAAATTTTTAACTAACACTAAATATTGGGGCATAAGATCATTCTGCTCTTTTATCTGATAATTTATTTCTCTTATATTATCAGTCAAACTCGTATTATAACGATACAAAGGATATATACCCAGCAAACAAATTATGGTAATAATACCGACACAAATAACCAGATAGGAAATACTTTTTTCCGGAATATTAAATTTAGAAATATCCATTTTCACTTACCAATCCTGGCATTCAGTGTAAACTGCAGCACATTACCTTTTTTATAGTTAATAACATTGTTTTTTTCCAATTTAACGAGGCTCAATATTGGAGAATTGCCTAATTCCATTATGTATTGAGCCAGATATGAATCCAGCATATTACGGTCACCGGAAACCAATCCTTCTAAAGTAATTCCATCACCGACACTTTTATCTGTTTTTTCTTTTGTCTTATTAGCTAAATTTATCTTTAAATTGATCAGACGAATATTTGCCGGTGTAAGATTGGAAATTTCCCCAATTACCGCTAAATTCATATACCGCTCGGCATATTTTCTGGTAATTTGTCTTTTTGTCGCCAATTCACGAGACTTTTTTTCTATTAATTCTTTGGTTAAAAGAGGGTTATAATTTGATATGACTTTTTTCAACTTTGTCAGTTTATTGTTTTGTAACCTTGCTTCCAAACCTTGATAAATTAAAGTAGTTAAAGAAATAATTAACGCCATTACGAATGCTGCAAAAATTCCTCTGTTCAGTCTTCTAATTGACGTTTCTTTGTTTTTTTGCTGATAGGTAAAAATGAAATTAGGAGTCTGGAAATTATCAGAACAGGAAAGCCCGAATGCTGGAACAAGAGACATTTTCTCCGAAAGGGATATGGTTTTATTAACATGATGATCCATTTGCTGGGTAAATGGATCAAATATGTCAATTTTTATACCTAACTGTTCACTGATATATTGAATAATCTGTTCAGAAACATTCATTGCCGAGGAAATATAAATTTTCCCCACTTTTTCGAAACCAAGTGCGGTAGAGTAGTGTTCTAAAGTTCTTTCCACCTGACGGACAAGTCTTTCCAGTGCCGGCAGTGTCATTTCGTATATTTCTTCTTTTTTTAGATCAAACCCTGCATCTTTTTCTGTTAATTTTGTGGAGTCAGGACCAATGCTGAAAAGAATTTTTCTGGCATCTTCCCTTTCAATTTTTAAATCATTATCGTTTTCGTTAATTCCTTCAATTATCGATTCCATCATACTGGTTATGCCGGTCTTTATTCCTCTCGTCATAACCAGATGTTCTTTATCATAGATATCTATACGTGAAAAATCATTGCCAATAAACAAACTGGCTACGGCGCCATCTTCGGAAGGCATCCCTTTCTTCCGGAGAATATTTTGAATCGCAAACGGAGTTACGGTAATGCCTGTAAGGGTTATTCCAATATCCGAGAATATTTTTTTAACTTTTTCCAGTTCGGCTTTCGGCGCCGTATAAAACATAACTGAATATTTGGGAATTCCTTGATCAATAATTTCACCCTGCAGTTCAAAATCAGCCATATAATCTTTTTCATCGAAGGGATTTTCCTTCTTAGCAGTCCAATATATAGCATTTTCCAACTGTTTTTTTGCTACTCGAGGAACTTTGATATATTGCACATTAACATCAGCGGCACTCATCAACACCCAAATATTACAGTTCGCCGGACTGCCGCAAAAAGAAGTCAGGGATGATTTCAATATTTCCTTGAATTCCGGAGAGGCTTTATCGACCCTATTATAACCGACAATATTATAATCAACTAAAACCGGCCTGCCGTCAGACGCCCTGGTCGTTTTGCATAAACGGATGAATTCATGACCTATGTCTACCCCGACAGTAAATATTTTCTTTTCAGTAAAAAATATCTTGGGCAAACTCATGCCCTTTTTGGGTAGTTTTGATTTTTTTGAGGAGGAATTCGCTGGTTTTTCAACTGCAGAAAATGCATCCGTGTTATTTCCACGTATCACATCAAGCAGTTTTTCTGTAGAAGTAATATCGTCTGTGGTGGCCAAAAACACATCTCCCGAAATTTGTAATTATTTTTTACATGATTTTTATTGTTTTATCAATATATTTTATTAATATTGTTAGGAGCAAATAGAAAAGTCCTATTTTGTAGCACATGATATGTCCGCTTTTACTATGCTTAAGTAAAGGGGCTGAAGGCGTAGCCGGAAGCCCCTTTACTTCGATTTTGGCGAGCGGCGGACTTACGCTACCTTTTCT
>JANYAY010000153.1 GCA_025361065.1 Deltaproteobacteria bacterium | reverse complement strand
CCCCATATGCCTCTTCAAATCGCATCCTCCGGATCTCCTGTAGTATCTCTGTCCGCTTCATCCGTTACCTCCTATTGGGTAACTTATTAACCGGACAGTTTATGTGCTACAGACCGGGCATACTATTTGCTTCCTACATATGCAGTTATTTTTATTGACTAATAAACATCCATTCCATATAATTTAATTACCTATCTATTTCCACTCATTTTATGCACAACCAAAAGAAAGGAGCGCAGAAATGAAGAGAAGAGAGTTCTTGAAGTCTGGTTTGGTCGCAACAACAACCACTCTAATCGGGACGAATGCTTTTGCCCAAACTTTGCAAAAAGCAGCAACGGAACCCTTCACTTTTCCCGCACCTGTTTACAGAACCCTTGGCCGGACGGGCCTGAAGATTACAATTGTCAGCTTCGGGGCAATGCTGACGCCGGAGACGGAAGTGATGGAAGTCGCTTTTGACCATGGCGTCAACTATGTCGACACGGCGCGCCGATACATGGGCGGCAGGAATGAGGAAATCGTCGCCAGGGCATTAAAAGGCAGACGCAATCGGGTTTATGTAGCAACGAAGATCCAGCCTGCTTCCATAACAAAAGAGGCCATTTTCCGGGATGTGGAAACAAGCCTGAAAACCCTCGAAACGGATTATGTAGATGTTATCCAACTGCACAACCTTACCGACGGCGGCAGAATTGTTTCTCCGGAGATCAGGGAGGCACTGGTCAGACTGAGAGAGCAGGGAAAGGTGCGCTTCTTCGGGGTGACCTCGCACACAAACCAGGTGCAAGTGCTCAACGCTTTGATGGAAGACAAAGACAGGTTTTTTGATACCGCTCTGGTAGGTTATAATTTCAAGAGTGGTAACGATTTAAAGGAAGCTGTCGCGAAAGCCGCACGACAAGAAATCGGCATCATTGCGATGAAAACTCAAGCCGGCGGTTACGTAACGGACCAACTGGGACCGATCAGTCCCCATAGGGCTGCTCTCAAATGGGCTCTTCAGGATACGAATATCACGGCGGCCATCCCCGGCATGCGCAATCTAAATGAGCTGCGGGAAGACATAGGGGCGATGGGTCTGAAATTAAGTTACCTCGACGAGCTTATCCTGAAACGCTATGGGGCTGCCGTCTCGCCCTACTATTGCCACTTTTGTGAAAAGTGTGAAGGCACCTGCCCCAATGGCGTGGCAATTGGCACAATCAACCGGTGCGTTATGTATGCCGAAGCTTACAAAAACATGGAACTATCCCGGACAACTTATAATGAAGTTCCAGCGGCTGCCCGAGCCTCAGCATGTCTGGATTGTGAGACCTGTTTGGCCAAGTGTGTCCATGGTCTGGATATTCCGGCAAAGATGGCGCGAGCCAGAAAATTATTGGCATAGGGGAAACATGCACGCTTATTCTTCTCCCAGAGCGTCTTTAGTCTGTTGTCGCCTGCGGCTCTGCGCCGGCTGGATATCATCCGGCAGACGATCCCTTGTCGTCACAACAATCATCGCCTTTGTCTTTACCCTGTTGATAATAATGACATCTAATCCGGCCCGGGCGGCTGAAGTGTCGATCCAGAAAATTCTCCCCGCACAAGGCTTTACCGAGGAATGGGTTATTGACGGAAAAGTCGAACTCTACGACAAAGATACTCTGTTTAATCATATCAATGGAGAAGCCGAGCTTTACTTCCCCTATGGCTTTGATGCGCTGGCATCGGCAAATTATATTAACAGGAAGAATCAGGATTTATCCATTGTTGCTGATGTTTACAGAATGGCGTCTGTGCTCGATGCCTTTGGAATTTACGCCAACTATCGCAAGGCAAATAATTCGTGGGTCACAATCGGCGCTGAGGGGTTTGCCTCCGGCTCCCAGTTAATGTTCTATCAGGACAGATATTTTGTGCGGCTGCAAGTCTCCGGAGAAACTAATCTCCCTCAGGATACATTGCTGGCCTGCGCCAGTACTATCTCCCAAAACCTCCCGGTGGGTGTCGGTCCGCCCAAAGAACTGGACGTTCTGAAGATTCCGGCGCTTGTGCCGAAGAGCGAACGGTATCTGGCGCAAGGCCTGCTTGGCTATGCCTTCTTTCGCCGGGGCATGATCGCGGATGCCCTGGTGCAGGATGAAAAGATGCAGATTTTTGTCATCCACGAGGATACGGAGGCCGAGGCCCGCAGGACTTTTGATCAATATCATACTTATCTGAAGGCGGAAGGACAGGGCATCCAGTTGACCGAGAATGCGGCACGAAGACTGATTATTGCCGTCGATCCGTTGTATGGCGGTGTGCAGATGGAGCAGTCCGGACGGTATATTGCAGGCCTTGTCCGGATCAAAAATAATTCTCTGGCCGAACGTCTCCTCGATGAGTTGCACAAACGGATCAGCGCGGATGCGGGCAGCTGAGGCCGGCGCCCTTGATTCCAGGTACGGAACATTTACTAAAAGTTTTTTATAGGTAGGCCATGAATCGCAGGGATTTTCTTAAAACCACTATTATCACCGGTGCAGCTTTTGCCCTGCCGGGCAGTCCAAACCCATTGATCAAGGCACTGGAAGCTGCGGAGAAGACGGACCTTGTTGCCGCCCACGGTCTTTCACCTGCGGCAATTACAAAAACCGCCATTGACGGCTTAGGCGGCATCAAATCTTTCATCTCCCGGGGAGATATTGTTGTCGTGAAACCGAATATCGGGTGGGACAGACTTCCGGCATATGCAGCAACGACAAATCCGGAAGTCGTGTCGACAGTGGTTGCTTTATGTTATGCGGCTGGGGCAAAGCAGGTCAAGGTTTTTGACCATAGTGTCGTCGATCCGCGGCGGTGTTATAAGCAAAGCGGCATTTCTGCGGCAGCCACCGCCGCGGGCGGGATTGTCAGCTTTATCGATGAAAGAAAATTCCGTGATATGAAATTACCCGGTGTTGTCCTGAAATCATGGCCCCTTTATACCGAGGCCGTCGAAGCAGACAAGTTCATTAATATTCCCATTGCCAAGACCCATGGCCTTTCGACGCTTACCCTGGGGATGAAGAACCTGATGGGAATCATGGGCAGTTCAAGAGGCCGGATACATCAGCGCATTGACGGATCTCTCGTCGATCTGGCCATGAAAGTATCGCCCACGCTGATCATCCTTGATGCGGTGCGTATACTGACGGCAAACGGGCCGCAGGGCGGAGACCTTGCCGATGTCAAGCTGCTCAATACGGTAGTGGCGGGAAGGGATCAGGTGGCCGTCGACGCATACGGCGCCACCCTCTTTGGCTTGAAAGGTTCAGACATAGGCTGTGTCGTCGCCGGAAACAAAGCCGGACTCGGAACCATGGACCTGGCTAAATTGAAAATTAAAAGAATTAATGTTTAAGATATGGATTCCCCTATTTCACTTGTGCCCTTCAGGGTATAAAGACCGGAAAGCTTTTATATGATCAGAAAAATTCGCATCGCTGCGCAGGGGATTTTTTTACTGACTTTTTTATGGCTCTTCGTGCAGACGGAATCAAAAGGAGCTGACGATCTCGGCTATCCCGTTAAAATATTTTTAGACGCCGACCCCCTGATCTTCATCACGACAATCTTTTCCAGCCACGCCTGGTATGACACATTTTCCCTGGCCGTCGGGGTGATCGTTGCAACCATTATTCTGGGGCGGGTTTTCTGCGGCTGGGTATGTCCTCTGGGAACGCTCAACAATATGGTTGGCGCACTGCAAAAACGCCGTCCCCCAAGAGCCCCTTTAAGCCTACATTGGCTGAAATATTGCCTCCTGATTTTTCTGATTGTGGCGTCGCTTTTTTCTTTACAGCTGACAGGAATTTTTGACCCCATTGCACTTTTGATTCGTTCATTTTCGTTGGCCGTTTATCCGGCGGTAAGCTACGCCACGAAAGCCGTGTTTGACACAATCTTTAATTTCAATATCCCTGTTGTGGTCAATGCTTCGGAATTTATCTATATGATTTTCAAAAAACTCTGGCTTCCCTTCCAGCAGCCATTTTTTCTCCAGAGTGCTTTTCTGGGATTATTATTTCTCATCATCCTGGGGCTGAACCTTCTGGAGAAGCGTTTCTGGTGTAAATATCTCTGTCCTCTGGGCGCACTTCTGGGCGTTTTCTCCCGCTTTGCCTTTTTGCAGCGGTCAGTCAGCGAAGGCTGCAATTCCTGCGGCGCCTGCACGTTTGACTGTCAGGGGGGTGCCGCTCCTGCGCTAAAAGAAAAATGGCACCATACGGAATGCCTGCTTTGTATGAACTGCGACGATGTCTGCCCTCAGGATTCCGTCCGGTTCGGATTTTTCCAAAAGACGCAGTCGGCTCCCCTTGACCTCGGCAAAAGAAGGGTTGTCGGAATGATTTTATCCGGCATCACCATCGTTCCACTGGTGAGGATTACCGGAATCAACAAACAGGCGGGGGCATCCGAGCCCAAACTAATACGGCCGCCGGGTGCTCTTGAGGAAAAACAATTTCTAACCCGTTGCGTAAAATGCGGCGAATGTATGAAGGTCTGTATTACCAACGGACTTCAGCCGACATTGCTGGAGGCAGGCCTGGAGGGAATCTGGTCACCCATCCTTATACCGCGCATCGGTTACTGTGAATATCGCTGCACTCTTTGTGGTCAGGTGTGCCCGACGGGAGCGATCAGGAAGCTGGAATTGCCGGAAAAAGAAAAAGTGAAAATAGGCCTGGCGATGATTGACAAAGGACGATGCCTGCCCTATGCCCACGCCACACCGTGTATTGTTTGTCAGGAGGTTTGTCCAACGCCTGCGAAAGCTATCTGGCTGGAAAAAGCAAAAGTGATGAATGGAAACGGGAGTGAATTGAACTTAAAGCAGCCGCACGTTGATCTGGAACTATGCATTGGCTGCGGGCTTTGCGAGGCCAAGTGCCCCATTCTTGGTCAACCGGCAATTTATATAACCAGTAACGGGGAATCGCGATCCAAAGACAATCAGCTGTTACTGCCATAATATCAAACGCAATCAAGAGAAAGGCGCATCCTCACATGAAAACACCAAAACCACAGACAATTCTTTTCTTTACGATTATGCTGATCGTTACCGTCTTGTTTTTCTACATCATCAAGCCCTTCATCTATGCCCTTTTCTGGGCGGTTATCCTGGCCGGTACCTTCCGGCCCCTGTATAAAAAAGTAGAGAAAAAACTACACAGGCCCACAGTCAGCGCAACGATTGTTCTTATTTTGATTTGCCTCATTTTCATTCTTCCTTTTGGCTTCATTGCCAGCTTGTTGCTTACGGAATCTATGGACATCTACGAGGGCCTGTCCAATGACAACAGTCAGATCAATGTCTATGTTCAGCAATTAACCCAGTTGATCAAACACAATCCCTACACGGACCGTTTCCATCTCGACGATGCCGCCCTTATAGCGAAGATTACGGAGCTTTCCAAAAATGTGGCCGGCTATATTTTCGAAAATCTGACAAGCTTTACTAAAAATACGATTCAATTTATGGTTCAATTGGGTGTCATGCTCTATGCGTTATTCTATTTCATCCGGGATGGAGAGAAATTTCTCAATTCGATCCTGCGGCTGCTGCCTCTTGGACAGGGAAGGGACAGGATTCTCCTGGCGCATTTTCAGAAAACCGCCAATTCGACTCTCAAGGTTACCTTGATTATCGGCGGTATCCAGGGAACCCTCGGAGGGCTGCTTTTTCTTTTTACAGGTATCCAGGGAGCGATCCTCTGGGGAGTGGTAATGATCATTACCGCCGTTGTTCCCGTTGTCGGCTGTGCCCTCGTCTGGGCGCCGGCAGGCGTTTTCATGATGATCACGGGGCATCTCTGGACAGGTATCTTTATCCTGGCCTTTGGCTCTCTGGTCATCAGCATGGTGGACCATTTTCTCCGTCCGATACTCCTGGGTAAGGACGTCTCCATGCACCCCCTGCTGATATTTCTCTCCATCATGGGCGGCATCATCGTCTTCGGTTTCACCGGTTTTATCATCGGTCCGATTATCATGTCGCTGGCCATGGCCGTCTGGCATATGTATGAAGAATATTACATCAAAGAAATTGTTTGATCGTTTACGGAAGGATAAAGGATAGTAAATAGTAGATAGTAAATAGTGACGAGTAACGAGTGATGGTCTCGTAAAAAGTCCGTCACACCGGTGAAAACCGGTGTCCAGCTTTTTGTAAGTCTTTGAAATATCTGGATTCCGGCTTTCGTAACCTGAAGGTCACAAGACCGGAATGACAATTCTGAGGCTTTTCCGATTTTTTACGAGGTCATCACGAGTGACAAATAACGAAGGATAGTGACGGGGGGGTTAAGTTTTTACCCGTCACTATTTACCCGTCACTATTTACTTCTTGTGGATTCAGAGAATCAGGTTTTGCAATATAAGTTTTATGAAAAGGTCAATTCTATCTCACCTGAACATTGTCCGGTTGCGTGCATCAGACATTTATTAATTTTGGGTATTGTATTGTATTTAATACCGAGACTGTCCAACCAGCATTCGATCCGATAGATAACACCGCACTCATACTGATCAATTGCGCCGATTCGTTTGATTCCTTTATAGGCAAAACATTGCCCCGGTGCAAATTCCCAGCGCATCACGTTCTCTTGGGGAAAACTCATGGTGGCATTCATGAAGGGCGGTATGAACAATTTCTGGGCAATAGTAAAATAATCTTTGAATTCCTGAAAACTTTTCATTTTTTCTTCTTGATAACCGATGACTTTCTTTGTTCGTTCAATTTCAAATGGTGCCAGCCCTCTGATCGCTGATTTATTAAGTTTGTTGGCTTGCTCAATACCGAAATTGTTCATACAGATAAAAAACCACATACCGTCATGTGTCATCCAGCATCTGCTCTCCAGATCAATCAATTCTTCTTTTGTAATCTCAGCAAGGGATTTCATCAAATTATCTCCTCATAGCCATTGATTAGGCTTAACTATCCTTCCGGGAATCTCGAATATATGCAGTCCTCCGCTTTGCAGCCAGCGCCTGGTACTTTCATAGGCCAGCGACAGGTATTCAGCAGTTCTGGATAAATCATAGGAGGAATATCCTGTAGCAAAGACTGGTGGAATAATATGAATTAAAATATCTTTCCGGTAAATTTCAATGTCCCGGAGAAATTGATGTTCAATCAGTATATTTAAAGAATGAGCAAAAGTATCGATTAATCCGGAAGGCACTCGATCCAATGTTTTGGGATATCCGGCAGATAAGATAAATACTTCCTCAGCGCCGTATTCCGCAGCTACGGATAACGGCGTATTACCGGAGAGGCCTCCATCAACCAAAAAGCGCCCGGCCATCTCCACAGGTGGATAAATACCGGGTAGTGCGGCACTTGCCAGCACCGCGTTGATCACATTGCCCGAGGCAAGCACAACCTGTTCACCGGTCATCAAGTCTGTGGCGATAAGCAGACAGGGGATTCTGGCATCGGCCAGCGTGTTGTAACGGATATTTTTTTCCAGCAGCTTACGCAGGCCTCGGGAGGACACAAGATAGTTTTTTCTTTTGAAAATACTGATGATGGTGCTGAAGACGTCTACAGGAAATACATCCTCTCTACGTACGGACATCCATATTTTTTCCAGTTCGTGGACACCTTCCAGCGTAGGATTACCGCACATGAAAGCTGAATTAATAGCTCCGACAGAAGTGCCGACAAAAAAATCCGGGGTAATCCCCTGTTCGAAAAGCGCCCTGATCATGCCGACCTGAACAGATCCCAGGCCGCTTCCTCCGGAAAGCACAAAGACCGTTTTCTTCTTTCTGATGGTATCATCTTCCGCTGCTTCGGTTGTTATCATAATTTAATTTTAGCTTACCAGTTTTGTGGCGATACTCGCTACATGCCTTCCCTGATAACGTGCTGCCGCCAGTTCATTGGCGCTGGGCATTCTTTCACCCTGTCCGCCGGCGATGGTTGATGCACCGTAGGGTGATGAACCGGTTATTTCATCAATTCTCATCTGTCCCTGAAATGTATAGGGCAAACCGACAATAATCATACCGTGATGCAAAAGTGTATTATGGGTGCTCAATATGGTCGTTTCCTGTCCTCCATGCTGTGTTGCCGAACATGTAAAAACACTGCCTACTTTGCCCACCAGAGTTCCTTTCATCCAGAGAGACCCGGTTGAATCCAGAAATGCCCGCATCTGGGCGCACATATTCCCGAAACGCGTCGGTGTCCCAATAATAATTGCATCGGCTTTCTCCAGATCATCAAGAGTGGCAAGGGGTATGTGCGAAAATGCTTTTCGGGCCTCGGCAATACCGGTTTTTTCCAACGTGCTCTGATCGAGCAGTTCCTTAACCTGTTTTAATTCAACCTGCGCGCCATCAACCTCTTTAACACCTTCAACAAAAGCCTGCGCCATTTTGTAGATATGGCCGTACGCTGAATAAAAAATCACTACTACCTTCATAATCTACCTCACCCATTTTATCAAATTGTTTAGAAAATAAATCAACTGTGCTTGCTTCGTTGCTGCGTTGATTTTGCCGAGGTGATGACATAACTCGAAAACAGGCAAAATCGTTATTTAAAATACACATATATGAATGAATATACAAGGATGAAAATTAAGGAAGGTAGGCCCAAAGCAATCAATGTCCTGCCGATACCATCAAAGGTGGTCTCCTGATACCTTGAGCGGTTAATCACTTTTATCCCTTTGCGGAGAAGGGATTCGGCCAGAATATCTGCATAACTTTTGATCGCACCTGGGCCTGCAGTAATACTTCCACCACGGATAAGCAGCTTCATGAATGGACCTCGAGATAATCAACAAGTCATCCGGTTGATTCCTCTTCTAAATCAAAGCACTATTTTCATTATCAGCCCAGCCCGGGAGACAACCCCGAGCATGCCCGGGTTGTTGTCGCTTTCTCAACGTATAACCGATATTTATTCATAATTATAGCGTTGACCTATCAATATTCATTGATATAACTACGGTTGTTTCCGTCATGAACATTCATTAGTATCTATGCAACTTGATAAAACATTGCAGACAGCAATATAAAGGGGAGATTATAATACCTGATAATTCAGCTGGCAAAAGGAACATGGACAATGGGAATAAGGGCGGATCAGACGATGGACAGCACTGATTTTTATTTCCACAATCGTTACGATTGATCAGGGCGACGCCTGTTTAATTTGAGTCCGGCAAAACATGACGAGTTGATCCTTTTGACGACAGAAAAGGCATCTATTGTTCCGGATCCAAGTAATGGATGGGCAATTAATTTAAACCTTAGGAGGAAAGGCAATGGACGAGCAATCAAAACATGGGGCATTCAGTTGGTGTGAGTTGATGACAACGGACGTGGCTGCGGCAACAGCCTTCTATACCAAATTATTCGGCTGGGATACTGAAGATATGTCAATGCCGGGGATGACTTATACTGTAGTAAAAGCGGGTGGCGAAGGAATAGGCGGAATCATGCCGATTCCTCAAGAAGCCAAGGGAATGCCGCCGATTTGGGGCGTCTACGTCACTGTGGACGACGTTGACAAAACGGCGAAAAATGCGGTAGAACTTGGAGCCAAGATATATATGCAGCCGCAGGACATTCCAAATGTTGGGAGATTTTGCGTGATTCAAGACCCGCAGGGCGCCATGATTAATGTCATAACCTACAAAAAAATGTAGCAGTCCATTGTCTAACGGTGGCATAAATTTGAGTGGCTCGCTGCGCTTTACGCTTAGCTCTGGTAGTTATGCGAGTGAAACCAGGTAAGTCTTTTGTCTGAATTTCATTAATCGCATCAAGCCTTTCCGGCGATGATAATCTGGGTTTTCGGCAGGTATTGATCGAAGGACTCGAGAAGTTTTTCCGCGCCTTTCAATTCCATCAATCCCGCCCAGGTATTAGACCAGCTTTGCAAGACGGGATGATAGGGAGGCTTAATATTTTCCAGGACGGCACCGTTAAAATTCTGCTCCTGGTGAACTACCCAGAATAATGCCATAAAGACAGTCCAATAGAAACCCCAAGTATCATATTGTTCCACTTTTAATCCTGATTTTTCCACCAGGTGGATAAAACTTTCTTTATCAAATATCTGAATGTGGTTCGGTGCTGAAAAGTAGACTGGCTGCGCAACAGGTTTTTGCAGCATCTCCGATCGGGAATCAGGCACCGTGATCAGATACTTTGCACCCGGTTTTCCTACGCGGACCAGCTCTGCCATAATTTTTTCCGGATTTGACGTGTGCTCCAGCATCTCCGTCGCCAGGATTTTTGTTGCATACTCGCTAGGCAGAGGCAATGGCGTGGTGTTGCTGACGAAACCTTCGATTTTTCTTGCCTCGGTCTTGCCGGCTTTTTCTGTCAGCGCCTTAATTTTTGCCGCATCGACATCAGAGAAAACAACGTGAGCGCCCTGCTTGGCGCAAAACAGGATGGCGTTACCTTCGCCGCATCCGACATCCAAAACAATATCGGCCCGGGTAATTTTAAAGCCAGCAAATAGTTCTCCGGTTTCCAACCGATACCAACCACGCGTTACTGCATCTCTCAGTCCGCAAAAACGAGGATCGACATCTTGCTTTGCAGTTGTCTTTCGGCTGCTTCTTTTCTGCGGCTTTGAAGTTCCGGCAGTTCCTGGGGACATTCGTTTAAGTTTGCTTGGCATATCCACCCTTCAGGCATAAAATAATCTTGCTGTTCATTTTTTGTAGTTGGATACTACTTTTTAATGACGACAGCAATCGGTAATATAACCGAAACATTCATAATGGACAATAATGGACTCCTACTATTGACAACTAATTTCATTTCCAGTATAAATCCGTAACAATGCCACAATAAAAGGAGTCACTTTATGAAGAAAACATTGTCGAGAGTATTAGTCGTTGCAGTCGCACTTATTTTTGTAAGCACAATGGGATTTGCCGCGGACACAAAAGCGCCGGCTAAACCAGCACCGCCTGCTAAACCGGCAGTCGAAAAACAGGCGACGGCCAAACCGGAAGCAAAGAAAGAACTTGTTGACCTGAACACAGCCACAATAGACCAACTAAAATCCATTCCCGGCATTGGCGATACTTATGCCCAGAAGATTATTGATGGACGACCCTATGCAAAGAAAGATCAACTGAAATCAAAGAAGATTTTGCCCGCTGCAATCTATGACAAAATCAAGGATGCGATCATCGCTAAACAAGAACCCAAGAAAAAATAATGTCGATTTAATTTAGAGCCAGACCCCGGAGTCATTCTCCGGGGTCATTCTTTCCATATAATCATCAACATCTAACGTAATTTTCATGTAAAATGATGGCATTAGTCATATGAATCTTCAATGAAAATACATCTCATCAGGGAAACAGAGACATCCGATTCATTTGGGGGCGGTATCGTCAAGGCCATGGGACTGGTTTTCGGCGACATCGGCACTAGCCCGATATACACGCTTGCTGTTGTCTTTGCTTTGACGAAACCCTCTCTGGATAATATCCTGGGAATCGTCTCCCTCATTGTCTGGACCCTGACTATCCTCGTTAGCATTGAATATGCCTGGCTCGCGACCAGCCTGTCGCATAGAGGGGAAGGCGGTGCAATCGTCCTTCGGGAGATCGTGCTGCCTTTGTTAAAATCCGGTCGTGTCACTGCCTTCGTAACTGTTCTCACGCTGATCGGCGTTTCACTTCTTCTCGGTGACGGCGTCATTACCCCGGCTATCAGCATCCTTTCCGCCGTAGAAGGTATCATGGTTATTCCGGGAATGGAGCAGACAAGCGGCCATCTTCTGCTTGTCATCGCCATGATCATTGCGATCATCCTCTTTCTGCTGCAATCACGCGGAACGAATAAGCTGGCCTGGATGTTCGGTCCCATTATGCTGATCTGGTTTATTGCTTTGACTGTTTCCGGCCTGATTTCTCTTCTGTCTATGCCGGAGATCATCAAAGCTGTAAACCCTTATTATGCCGTAAAATTTGTTTATGACAACGGGATTTCCGGTTTTTTTGTTCTTTCCGAAGTCATCTTATGCGCAACGGGGGGCGAGGCTTTGTATGCCGACATGGGGCATTTGGGAAGAAAACCGATCATCCATGCCTGGTATTTTGTTTTTGTCGCTCTGATTATTAATTATATGGGACAAGCCGTCTATGCCCTGCACCATCCTCAGGCGAGTAACTATATATTCGGCATGTTTCACGAACAATTCGTCTGGCTCTATATTCCTTTTCTTGTCTTGGCGATATTGGCTACCGTCATCGCCTCCCAGGCAATGATCAGCGGTGTTTTCTCCGTCGTCTATCAAGCCATAACAACACGGTTCATGCCGCTGATGAAGATAGAATTTACATCCACTTCGATCCAGTCGCAGATATATATCAGTGTCGTCAATTGGTTTCTCATGCTGAGTGTTCTTCTGATGATGCTGCTCTTCCAGAAATCATCGAATCTTGCAGCGGCTTATGGAATGGCCGTTACAGGCTCTATGACAATAACGGGCATTGTTATGATGATAGTCTTTTATCATCAGAAAAAGTGGAAGGTTCCTATTGCGGCGCTCGTTGTGATTGTCGACTTATTGTATTTGACATCCACATTTTATAAAATCCCTCACGGCGCCTACTGGTCTTTGGTCATCGCCGCGATTCCCCTCACCCTCATGACAATTTGGATCAGGGGATATCGCCGGCTCTTTGAACGTCTGATGCCTCTGGACATTGCCACGTTTCTTCCGAGTTATGAACAGATTTACGCCCGCGGAAAAAATATCCCCGGCACCGCGCTTTTTTTTACCCGAAGTCACGCTATTGTGTCACCGTATATTGTTCACTGTATATTGGACAGCAACATTATTTTTGAACATAATATCCTGGCAAGCATTATCCGCACTGATCAACCATATGAACTTAAAACAAAATACCATCAGGGTATTGGTACAGGCCTTGATGCATTCGAGATCAGAGCAGGTTACATGACTATCGTTAATGTGGAAGCACTGCTGGAAAGAGAGAGTATAAAGGAAAAGGTCATCTTTTACGGGGATGAAGATATTATCTCCAAAAACCCGGTATGGAAAGTGTTCAGCATTCTCAAGCGAGTCTTTCCCAATTTTGTGCAGTTTTACCGGCTGCCCCCGAAGAAACTTCATGGGATCGTCACCCGGATTGAAATGTAGCAAGACTTAAGGAATATTAGCTTGAAAACCGGAAAAGGATTATCTTTCCTTTAAACCGTCGAAGATCTACTTTACCGATTCTTCGCCGCTGCCGGTCATACTGAGCGCGCAATGCCTGACGCCCTTGATGGCCTTCAATGAATCGGCAAGTTTCAGCACTTTCTTCACGCGCCCTTTGACTGCGACGATCTCCAGGCAATGATCGTGATCGAGATGAATGTGCGAGGTAGAAATAATCACCTCCTGGCTGTCGTGCTGGATATCCGTAATTTTGCTTAAGAGTTCTCTCGTGTGGTGATCGTAGATGAAGGTAATGGCACCGGCAACCTCTCCGCCTGCCTCCCACTCCTGCTTCATCAGCTCCTGGCGGATCATGTCCCGGAGCGCCTCCGAGCGGTTAGTGTATTTCCGGCGACGGATCAGGTCGTCGAATCTTTGCAGAAGCTCTTTTTCCAGTGAAACACCAAAGCGAACCAGTTCCGACATACAACCTTGCCCTCCCCCCGGCATCCTATACTGTTGCTGAATCAAAGATAATATCGACGCTTCATTGATTTAGCATTGTTGGCACTTCGTGTCAATGCCCGGCGCTCCATACCCTATCAACCCAAATGCAATATATTTTATAGTCGCTGAGGCGTGATCCCTATGCCGATATTTTTCTTCCTGATTCCTGACAAAGTATATAGACAATCAGGCAATATTAAGATAATTGCATGATATCAATAATAACGAGGTGAAGATTGACAACGTTACAGGCAATAATATTGGGTTTGGTTCAAGGCTTGGGAGAATTTCTGCCCATATCCAGTTCGGCACATCTGGTATTGATTCCCTGGCTTTTTAAATGGGAAGATCCCGGGCTTACTTTTGATATCGCCCTGCATTTGGGCACATTGATTGCGGTGGCGATCTACTTCTGGCGGGACTGGCTGCGATTATTATCGAAGGGATTCACAGACACAAAAAGTACCGACGGGCGGTTGTTCTGGTATCTCGTTTTGGCGACAATTCCCGGGGCGGCCATCGGTTTTGCGCTGGAGAAACATGCCGAAACAATTTTCCGTAATCCTCTTTTAATCGCCGCCATGCTGATTTTACTCGGCGTTATTTTGTACTGGGCTGACCGGAGGGGCGCGAAAAATATTGATGCGAAAAATATAACATTGAAAACGAGTTTTTTAATCGGCCTATCACAGGCGCTGGCAATAATTCCCGGCGTTTCGCGCTCGGGGATTACCATGACCACGGGCTTGCTGCTGGGCATGACCCGCGAAGGAGCCGCCCGCTTTTCGTTTTTACTTTCGGCCCCGATTATTTTCGGCGCCGCTGTCGTCAAGCTGCCCCACGTTATTTCCCACCCATCCCTGATTACAGGCAACTTTATCATCGGCATGGTGGTTTCTTGTATTACAGGCCTTGCCGGTATTGGATTCCTGTTGCGCTATGTGCAGACTAAAACTTTCCTGCCCTTTGTCTGGTATAGATTCCTTCTCGGCGCGGTGGTTATTATGATTGTACTCTTCTTTAGATAAAGCAATTTGCCTGACGCTTCTGCCCTTAGCAAAGAATGTCATTCCGGGCAAGCGAAGCGCGACCCGGAATCCAGAGAAAAGTAATACTGGATTGCCGGATTGATCTCGGCAAGAACAATGACGAATTAGGCATACACCGGTCCTCGCTATCAACAAAGGTAGCGCGAGATGGAGAAATGGAATCAGCAGATGCGCGGCACCAGTTCCCCCGTCGGCAAATCAACAATTCTTTCCCCGCCAATGGAAGTTTTGAGCACAACCCGCCCCTGACTGCTTTCCCCAACATTGCCGATTACGGCGGCATTCCTGCCGAATTCATGTTCTTTCATAACCGCAAGAACTTTGGAAGCTTCTGCGGCGGGACAAAATAAGACCATCTTGCCTTCATTGGCTAGGAAAAGCGGATCAAGCCCCAGTATTTCACAAATACCCCGGACATTTTCGCCAACCGGAATATACTGCTCGGAAATATTGATGCGGATATTGGCATTTTGGGCAATTTCCGCGAGAATTGCCCCCAAGCCTCCGCGGGTGGCATCGCGCATGCAGTGGATATCAGAGCTTACATTTAAGATTTCCGCTATGAGTCCGGAAAGAGGTGCGGAATCGGAGATAATGTCCGTTTCCAATCCCAGATTCTCTCTGGCTTGCATGATGGCGGCGCCATGGTCGCCGATTGTGCCGTTGAGGATTATCACATCGCCGGGCGCAATGCTCTTTACCGACAAAGACCCTGCATATTCGATAATACCGATGCCGGACGTGTTAATAAAAATGCCGTCAACCGCACCACGGGAAACAACCTTCGTATCACCGGTAACTATTTTTATCCCGGCGTGCTTTGCGGCATCCGCCATGGACTGAACAATTTTTTCAAGCGAGGCAAAGGAAAATCCCTCTTCCAGAATATATCCGGCACTCATGTACAACGGCTTTCCACCGCATACCGCCAGGTCATTCACTGTCCCGTGCACGGCGAGCGAACCGATATCGCCGCCGGGGAAAAAGACCGGGCTGACCACATAAGAATCCGTCGTGAAACAAAACTTCTGGTTGCCGATAGTCAGCACCGCGCTGTCTTCCATGCGATCCAGGTAGGAATTGCTAAAGTGAGGGAGAAACATATGGGCAATCAGCTCATTGCTGAGCAACCCACCACTGCCATGTTCCAGCAGGATTTTGTCGTATTTTGTCATAGCACTGCCTTTAAGATGGTCTGTATTATTTACATTCACCTATCATATTTTGGCCGATTATTTACAACAATTTAATTGATCTGACCAGTTGCAATCATTATTGATCTCACTACATTTCTAAATCATAGCCAAACGGATGATCAACCTAGTTGTCATTGTCGGGCTTGACCCGACAATCCAGTTTTCTTTCCTGGATTCCGTGTCGCGCTTCGCTTGTACGGAATGACAAAAGAGAAAAAACCATGTCGTATTTTAAGTATTCACTTTTAATCTTAATTAACAAGTATCAGGATGTTCTTGACATATAAAGGCTAAATTCCTATAGCTTCTTTCATGAAGAAAGAGTCTTTTTCCACAAACAACAGAAAGTATATCGGAGCCCACGTCAGCGCATCAGGCGGTGTCGAAAATGCGCCGGTCAATGCGGCTGCAATCGGAGCCAATGCCTTTGCTTTGTTTACCAAAAACCAGCGGCAATGGACGGCCAAACCGCTGGAAAAAGAATCGATCCGTAAATTCCGCAATTCCTGCGAGAAACTTGGTTTTACTCCTGCCCAGATACTGCCGCACGACAGCTATCTGATCAATCTGGGGCATCAAGAAAAATCCGCCCTGGAAAAGTCCCGGACAGCCTTTCTTGAGGAGATGAAGCGCTGCGAACAACTTGGCCTCGACCGACTGAATTTTCATCCGGGAAGCCATTTGAATTTAGCGAGTGCAGATAGCGCCTTAAAAACAGTTGCCGAGAGCATCAACCGGGTACTGGATAAAACCAATGGAGTGACCGCCGTGCTTGAAAACACAGCCGGCCAGGGAACCAATCTGGGCTATACCTTAGAACAGCTCGCAGCAATTATTTCCCTTGTGGAAGACAAAGTGCGCGTCGGAGTCTGTATCGATACCTGCCATGCCTATTCGGCTGGTTACGATTTGAAATCTGTCAACGGCTATCAACAAACCTGGAAGCATTTCCATTCGGTCATCGGTTTTTCTTATCTGAAAGGGATGCACCTCAATGATACGAAAAAGGAGTTGGGTTCCCGCGTTGACCGCCATGAACTCCTGGGAAAAGGATCGCTGGGAGCCGACGTGTTTGAAAGAATTATGAAAGACCACCGGTTCGACGGAATACCGCTAATTCTGGAAACCCCCGATGAGAAGGCCTGGGCCGAAGAGATTAGGTGGCTGAGGTCGGTCGCGGAATAAGCAATATTGGTAACAAGCCGATTTAGCCGCGCTTCGCCTGCCCCTTTTCGCTGGTTCAACCTTGCAGGTTGAACCGTAACATTACTACAAGGGGTCACCTCTTGCCTTTCACCTGTGCACATTGATTTCATCAATTAGTGCCTTTTCGACAAAAGAATTTATTGACATCTTCATTTTTTTTGCAGTTACAGCTATTTCTTTATGAAGACTCGGTGACAAACGAAGATTAAACTTTCCGGAATAAGGCTTTTCCGGATTAACGCCATCCTGTTCACACCAAGCGATATAGTCATCTATTGAATCATGAAAAGCACTTTCAATTTCATCAACAGTTTTACCTTGAAATGTAATTACATCTCTGGTGTTAATAACATCTCCATGAAATATTTTTGCTTTATCATCAAATTCAACAACACCGATGTATCCCTTATATTCCATTGTTTTTACCCCTTTAATCCCGCATTTTCTAAAAAGCGTCTTAGCGAAATAATCACACCCTTATCTTTCTCCTTTTGCGGGTGCGGTCTATGAAAAACGGCTCGAACGTCATTAAGTTTTATTCGCACTCGGGAACCATTTCCTTCTGTAATTTTTGCTCCCAGTGCGATCAATAGAAACTCAATATCATTCCAGACAATATTGGATTGGACTGGATTCTTAAAAATATCTATTAATGTTTTTTGTTGTCGTTTGTTCACGTAAATAGAGTACTACTAAATGGTACCATTGTCAATTTATTGTTTAATAACTGAATAGGTTAATAAGTTTATAGTGCTCCCCCTCTCTCCTCTCTGACTTAGTAAACAGCCCGAATCAAGCCGGGCAGGTTTTGTATAAAATTGAACCTGTCCCGTTTTTTCTACGTTTTTTCTACGAGTCACTGCTTTCTTCCTGAAAGTGTGATTCTTGAGTTTTTCTTGGATATTCAACAGTTCAAATGGAAAGAGATGAATGATGCGTAAAAAATAAAGGCCGGTTTTATCAGGCATTGTCAGATACTGGACATTATGTGGACTTCATCCACCAAAGAAATGATTTCAAGCCTAAGAAATATCACGGACTCCCTTTTAAATTGTAGCAATAACCCAATTGTCTTAACCTGCGTACTTATTTTGGCCAACCACGGCACTGATTGATGCTTCCACCAATTTGATGCTCCCCCTATTCAGTGTGTGGGGTTAGCATCAGAATATAATGCCTTAACCCGAGAATAAATTGCTTCCAGTAGAGGGCCCGGCCTGCTAGCAACAATCTCCATCAATGCTTTATCGTTATGATGCGGCTCACGGCCTTTGTAGCTAGTATGGCGGACAAGAAGAGCCATAAGCGATTTGCCCCGCAGATTCTTCTGGTAGTTTTTGGATAGTGCTTCATATAGTTCATTTGGATATGACTCACCAGACCTAAGAGACAAAAGTGAAGGTTGCTGGTCAGGATTCAATACATGGTTTGGATGTAATTTTATGTTATTGCTAGGATCTTGAAGATGTCTAGAAAGTGCCAGTGCGTACCAACGGAGGAACTCACTTACCTCCGCCTCGAATTTTGTCAGTTCATCCTTTATTAGAAGCTTCCACAACTCACCATCAATGTAAATATCGTTCTCTATTGAATAACCGCTTGTGAATATAAGGTGGTCGTCAATATACTCACCTGGAATTCCTATATGAACCCAGACATCCTGATCGGCGATGAATGCAATCGTTACAGCCTTGGGTAAATCTCCTCGGCGAGAGAAAACACCAAGAACATTTTTACGTCCACCAACGGGAAGAACTGAAATGCCGATTGCTGAAAGACTCTCCTCCATGTGCCTGTAAACGATTATATCGTCGGTTCCTTCAACTATTATTGTTGGGAGTGAAGTCTTCTTTAACAACGCAATAATTTCATCTATTGATAGATCGGGTTTGTGTTGGGACAATTTCATTTAATTGCGTGCCTCATCACCGCGGTCTGCATCGATTTGAATCTCTTTGTCTGGGTACTTGCTATATATGAAGGGTGAGTGCGTAGCAATAACGAATTGATTTGAAGACTGCTGGGCCCGCAGAATTGGAAATAGCTGGCGCTGCCAGTCAACATGTAGGCTCAATTCCGGCTCGTCAATTATGATAACTGCATTCTTATAAAAAGCATTATAGGAGATAAAACTTAGCATTTGCTTCTCGCCTGCTGATAGAGCATCTGAGTTAACAGCATTGGCAGCATCCCCAAAGCTGAGTGATTTCGTTAGCTTGATTCCGGAATGTTTGAAGAGATTCGACACTTGAGCTTTAATAGCCTCCATTGGTTTCATAATGATTTCTCTAGACTTCTCCATCCCTTCAATTTGTTCACGAATCTCATCAAATACTAAATTAGCGACCTCAGCAATTTTGTCCTCTCCAACTATATCCTTCTTAAAATCCTTAATTTTTGCGATAATATCTTGTGATGTATTTTGCTGAACCTGGTTATATTCTTCTGAAAGATCGGTATATTGCCGCACCAACAATGTCACAATATCACTCGTGCTAAGTGACGAAACAAATATATGAGAACCATTTGTGAGTTTCTTTGACAAAGAGATCAATGATTCCTCGATGTCTCCTCTTGCTCTGGTAACAGTATTTCGATTCCGCGCCTCTGTCGAAAATCCGCCTTCAATACGTCTGAATGTTGGAAGAAATATAGATGATCCGATTCCTGAAAGTAGATCATTTGCTTGATCCTCCGCACAGAAGATTTCATTCCCTTCATCATCCATTACATCCTCGAATACTGTTTTTTCGTCATTGACTGTCCAATCTACGCGACATTCATTGGAAGATAGCCGATATACTGTGCATTCATATTCTGATGTCAACAATGTGGCTTTTTTGAAGTTTACTTCCCTTAGTGCTAGATGAATATTGCCGCTAAGAATATACCAAAGTAACTTTAAAACATTGGTCTTTCCGGAGCCATTCCGTCCAGTAAGAATATTAATGTCCTCGTTAAACGGCATTGTTATCGAGGATCCTCTTCCGAGGAATCCAACTACTTCAAAGTGTTTTATCTTCATTGCAATTTCCTTTCGAGAAAGTAGCGCGGTTATCGTGCTATCTATTCGCTTGTTCGTAATCTCGCATAACCTGCAAAAGTTATCAAGAAAAACAGTTCAGGAAGATATTTTCAAGCGGACCGATCAATACTTAGTTTAGCTATGCGGATATAACATTAGTTAAATCCTCGCTGATTTTTGTACCATAACATGCCGTTTTTATGTAACAAATATTTTTAGATTTTAGGATGTTTTTTCCCGCACTTCCTAAAATCATTCTTGTAGATTTCTCCCCGTAATTCTTGTGAGATTTACATGCTTGCTTCCGAACATTAGTAGGTGTAAGTAGTAATTAGACAAGACTTACAGTTGTCCCATCAAATACAGATCAGGATATCTTTACAATCGCTCCGGCGATGACAGCCTGTCCTAAAGAGACACCGCCGTCATTGGCCGGCACCTGCTTGTGGCAATAAACCGTGAAGCCAGCTTTTTCCAACTCGGCCACACTTCTTTCCAGAAGAACTCTGTTTTGAAAACAGCCGCCGCTTAACGCCACACGGTTGAGTACTCCTTTTTCTTTTCTTAAAATCTTTGCACTGGTATTGTCCTGCCGGACTCTCGTGACATTTAGGTTATGATCCGGCATCCAGGAATCACTGGATGCCGGCCTTCGCCGGAATGACGGATTTGCAGATAAATTTGAATCAATTAATATTTTATTGGCCATAGCGGCAAAAGCCGCGGCCAGCGTCGAATGGAAAGAAGAGGAAATGTCATTTTTGCTTTTCCCCTGCAATACTTCCTCAACAATAGATCGAATAGCCGCCGACATATCCAGGATAAAACATCCCTCCGCATCGCGCTGAATCTCAAAAGGAAAGGGTACACCGGAAGTTTCGGTTACCTGACCTTCGAGCTCCAGCGCCGCCTGCCCTTCGAAACTCACAGTCCGGCGCAAGCCCATAATCGCCGCCACTCCATCAAACAATCTGCCCAATCCCGAAGTAAGCGGACTATTGATTTTGTTTTCAATTATTTTGTCGAGTACTTTGCTGTCAAATCCGGTTGGCATGATGTCGAGTTGTGCGGCAATTTCCAGCCAGGACGGGCCGTAGGCGCTTTTCAGCAGACTTGCTGCAATACGCCAGGGCTCATGGATCGCTTTTTGTCCACCGGGCAAAACAAAATACTTCAGATGGCCCAGACGCTTAAATTCCGTTTCACTGGCTACCAGGAATTCTCCGCCCCAGGCATTGCCGTCCAGACCGAAGCCGGTACCATCCATAGCCAGACCGATCACATCTCCGGAAATCAGATTCTCCGCCATACAACTCACAATATGGGCATGATGATGCTGAACGGGAATAACTCTTACGCCGTCGAGTTCGGCAGCAACTTTTGTTGAATAGTAAGCAGGATGATAATCACAGGCAATTACGATGGGATCGGATTCAGTGATTTTTTTCATTAGAGTCAGGCTCTCGGAAAAAAAATCCCGGGCCTGCGGCGTTTCCAGATCCCCTATATGAGGACTCAAAAAGGCAAACCTGCCTTTCAAAATGCATTGTGTTGCTTTCATCTGCGGACCGAGAGCCAGCACATCAGGGAAAGATTCCGCCAGTTCGACCGGCCGGGGAACGAAGCCGCGCGATCGCCGTAATATCTGTTGCTTCTTTCCGGCCATCATAACGATGGAATCGTCACAGCGCACCAGAATATCACGATTATGGACAAGGAAATAATCGGCGATTCCTTTCAACCGGGTAACAGCTTCACGATTGGTGATGCAAATCGGCTCATCGATTTGATTGGCGCTGGTCATCACAAGTGCGGCAATATTTTCCAGCAGAAGATAATGCAGCGGTGTATAGGGAAGCATCACACCGAAATTGGGAACACCCGGCGCCACCTGCGCGGAAATCATATTATTGCCTTTTTTCTTTATGAGAACAATCGGCCTTTGCGGGGAAGTAAGGAGCCTTTCTTCCTCATCACTGAGTACACCTACCTGTTTTACAGTTTCCAGATTCCGGACCATGATCGCCAGCGGTTTTTCTTCCCGGAATTTGCGTGACCGCAATCTCTCGACTGCTTCACCATTGGCAGCATCGACCGCCAAATGAAAGCCGCCCAGTCCCTTGATGGCTAAAACTTTGCCCTCCTGGAGCAAGCTTATGGCAGTCCCTATGGGATCAACAGTGTCCATTGCATTGCCTTCACCTGTGAGAATTTGCATTTGGGGACCGCACACAGGGCAGGCATCAGGTTCGGCATGAAACCGCCTGTCGGCAGGATTTTCATATTCAGACTGGCATTGCGGACACAAAGGGAAACAGGCCATGGATGTATTAATGCGGTCATAGGGAATTGCTTTAATAATCGTCAGCCGGGGGCCACAATTGGTGCAGTTGATAAGTGGATACCGGTAACGGCGATCATGCGGATTGAAAAATTCTGTGAGGCATTCCGGACAAACAGCCACATCCGGTGCGATGTGAACGTCTCCATCACCGCGAATATCGCTGGGAATAATCCGAAAGACACAATCGAGCTTTGTTCCAATATCGAGGGCGGATATATTTGTAACATCGGCCAGTGGCGGCAGGTTGCCACGAACTCCGGCGAGAAATGAATCAACAGCGGAAGCGGCGCCCTCTACTTCCACCAATACTCCATCCGGACGATTCTGCACAAAACCGCCCAGCTTGTTCTGGATTGCCTGCCGATAAATAAACGGCCGGAAACCAACACCCTGAACAATGCCGGAAAACAGATACCGTACTCTTTTGATCTCATCCTTATTTCTATTGGATTCGTAAAAAGTCATAACATCAACATTTATCGACGGCCTCGTAAATAGGCCGCAGACAAGGCGCGCAAGGCCTGAGAAGTGAGGCGTATTTTTCGCATACGCCGCAACGCCGAAGGCCGAAGCGCAACGCAGTATCCGGATTATTTACGAGGTTGTCATTTTTTGAAAGCATCTATGCGATCCGTAAGCCACGAAATCCAATCATCAAGACCCGCGCCGGTCTTACAGGATACTTCAAATATTTGCAGATCACGATTAATCGAAAGGGCGTCACGCCTGGCTTTATTCAAATCAAAATCAACATACGGAAACAGGTCAATCTTATTGATAACCATGACCGCCGACTCCTGAAATATCAACGGGTATTTTGCCGGCTTGTCGGCGCCTTCCGGAGCGCTGAGAATCATAACCTTGGTATTTTCGCCGATTTTAAATTCGGCCGGGCAAACCAGATTGCCGACATTTTCGCAAATAAGCAGATCAATCACAGCAAGATCAAAAGCAGGCAAGGCCTCCCGGATCATGTTGCCGTCGATGTGGCAGGCGCCACCCGTATTAATCTGCACCACGGGAATGTTAAGCGCGGCAATGCGGTCGGCATCATAAGTATCCTGAATATCGCCTTCAATCACAGCGATCCGGTATCTGTCTTGCAGCGCCATAATTGTTTTTTCCACCAGCGTCGTTTTCCCGCGCCAGGTGAGCTCATAAGATTAATTACATAAACCCCGTTTTTATCAAACAATGCCCGGTTTTCAGCGGCAATTCTGTCATTGGCATCGAGCACATTTTTTACGACGGTTACCTTCACTTTTCCTCCCTTAATAGTACTTATAGTATGTTGAACAACTCCCCTCACTCGAAACCATGCAGGGGCCTATGGGGTTTTGCGGCGTACAGACTTTTCTAAACAAGGCGCACTGATCGGGTGATTTTATCCCCCGGAGTATGTCTCCGCAGCCACAACCTTTGAGCTCTAGGGATTTGATATCCGGCACGGTGAATTTTGCGAGCGTATCATAGGCGGCATAAGCCTTCCGAAAAACAAGACCACTCTCCGTAATAAGGCCAATGCCACGCCATTCCACAGTTTCTGTTTTAAATACGGATTCGATTAATTTCATGGCGAGGAGGTTGCCTTCGGGTTTCACGCCGCGGCTATATTGAATAGCAACCTCAAATTTTTTATTGCCGATTTGCGTAAGAATCATCCAGATGCCTTCCAGAATATCCACCGGCTCAAAACCGGTAATTACGGCCGCACACGAGGCGGCGGGAATCATTGAATAAGCATTGGAGCCGATCATCGTACTGACATGCCCCGGGCAGAGGAAACCATCAATATTCAAACCGGGATCAGTAATCAGGGCATGAATAGCCGGAGGAACTATCTTATGCACGGAAAAAACCGAAAAGTTTTTTATTCCTCTTTTTCGACAGATCTCTACAGTGACGGCAACAGTAGGTGTCGTCGTTTCAAAGCCGATACCCATCAGAATAATTTCTTTTTGCGGAAAATTTTGCGCGAGATCAATGCACTCATCAGCGGAAGAGACAATACGGACATCGCAGCCTTCGGCTCTTTGCTTCTGCAAACTGTTGCCGTTTGATCCGGGAACCCGGAGCATATCGCCAAAAGTGGCAAAAATCACATTCTCCTGCGAGGCTAAATACAGAGCTATATCAACATCCCGGGCAGAGGTCACACAAACCGGACAACCCGGTCCGGAAACCAAGTTGATATTATCGGGCAGCATTTTTTTAATGCCGAAACGGCCGATGGCGCAGGTATGGCTGCCGCAAATTTCCATTATTGTAACCGGATGATTAATACGGCCCACTGATTTCCTGATCTTCGTCAGCAGTCCCTGCACCAAAGCAGGGTCTCTATATTCATCAATATATTTCATTTTCGATCAGCTCTTTTAGCATAGCGAGTTTTTCCCGGGCCAGTTCAACATCGATTTTGTGAATGGCAAAGCCCGCGTGAGTGATCACATAGTCGCCTATCTGAACCGGTTCATCCACTATATCGAGACAAACTTCTCGTTTCGTGCCGCTGATGTCGATAATCGCGTAGTTGTCTTTATCAATCGAAATAATTTTTCCGGGAAAGCCAATGCACATAAAAAAATCCTAATCTACATCCATTTCTATAATTTGCATCTCTTCCGTGCCCCCGACAAGTATGACTTCCTCACCCTTGCACTCGGGACAAGTTCCTTCATATATATCCAGTTCTAAATCCCTGCCGCAGGAAAAGCAATGAATAACTGACGGAAGAATTTTAAACTGCAATGCGGCGTTTTCCGCCGGCGTTTCCCTGGCCTGCACTTCAAAAGCAAATTGCAATGATTTCGGCTCAATACAGGAAAGACGACCAAAAGACAACAAGATGGAATTAACTTTTCTAAATTGTTGTTTTGCAGCATATTCCTGCACAATATTCAAAACTGCTTCAGCCAGATACAATTCATGCATGCGTAATTTCTTCCAGTTTCACATTTAACCGGGAGAGTTCCGCCAGCAGCAGCTCTTCCATAGCCGGGAATTTTTCCCGCATCAGGGGTGTCATTTCCATATCCATATCGCCGTATTTCGCCGGTACGATGCACAGAAAAACCACTTCCGGCGATTCATCCATAAGTTCTACTTTAAACAGAACGTCAGAGAAAGTAACTTCATGAGCAGAGGTGGGAGGAGGCAGATGAATTTCCATTTCCTGCTTGTCAAAACGATAAAGCGATCCGGGCGCGTCATCCACTTTGAGAACATCAATGACAATGAGGTTCCGGCAGCTGCTGATAATATCCAGCAGAGCATATCCCAGCGTTCCGCCATCGATTATTCTTACTTCCTCAGTAGCAGAATAGCGTTCAGATATCCAGCGGACAAAATGAACGCCAAAGCCCTCATCCTCAAGCAGGACATTACCTATTCCTAAAATAGAAACAAAATTTTTATCTTCCATAATTTGAGTAAAAAAAGGGGAGATGTCCATCTCCCCTTTTCGGTTATTGCCTGTTAAGAGCAGAATTGTTCTTACTCTTTTACCTTTTCAAATTTATTACCGCTAATCATTGAGGAAATCAGTCCCTGATTCAGCAGGGCGTCATACCAGACAGCCATGTATATATGCGCTACTATAAACAAAATGAATAACCAGGTAAAAACGTGATGGATGTAGCGAACCACGGCCAGACCACCCATTATGTTTTCCACCGGCCGCAATATTTTATAGATCAGTGCGGTAAGGCCGGCATGATAACCTGCTCCCATCAGGATGAGACCGGTTATTACAATGACAAAAACCATGATCATCAGGCCACCATAAGCCAATGACTGCATGGGTCCATACAAGCACGTGTGTTCAGGTGCGTCTTTTCTAATCAATAAGTAAAATTTAATTTGCTCGTAAGTACATTTGAAATCCATCCAGGCGAAAAAATCTTTCCAATCCGCATGAAATCGAGAAAAAAACGCCAGATATATTCTCCAGAGAAAAATAAAGAGGAGAAATACACCGAACAGGATATGCACAAAACGTATATTGCCCATCAGGAATTTATCGACGGTTTCACCCTTATACACGGTGAAAGGATCGGCAATATAGAAACCGGTGACAATCAGCACTAATATAGATAAGGCCATAGCCCAGTGGTTAATCCGCATGGCTACAGACCATTCTTTTGTACAAACGATCTTTTCCACTGTTACCTCCTTATAGCTTAAGCCACTTTATATTTTTTGATCTCATTGGTTTTGGGATCGATAATATGCACTGCACAAGCCATACAGGGATCAAACGAATGGATCGTTCGGATAATTTCCAGTGGCTGATTGACATTGGCCAGTTTTGTTCCGATGAGAGATTCTTCATAAGGACCGCGCAGGCCTTTTTTGTCACGCGGCGAACAGTTCCAGGTTGAGGGAACAACAGCCTGGTAATTGGCAATGACTCCGTTTTCGATCTTGATCCAGTGGCCGAGAGCGCCGCGCGGCGGTTCGGTCATACCGCGGCCCTGAGCCGGTTTTTTGGGCACGTCACACCTTGTCCAAGTTCTCGTATCACCTTTCTTGATATTGCCGATGAGTTCATTTACCCATCCTTCCGTGTTGTCGGCGACAAGCTTGGTTTCCAGTGCACGGGCAGCCGTGCGGCCGAGAGTCGAAAAGAGAACAGTTGCCGGAAGTCCGGTAGTTTTCAGTGTCGAGTCCACCAGTGATTTGATGGCCTTATTCCCTTGAGCATAACCAACAACGAAACGGGCCAGGGGACCAACTTCATAAGGTTGACCATCGTAACGCGGAGCTTTACACCAGGTATATTTTTCGTTTCCTTTAACGTGACCATCTTTGTCATAGCCGGTGTATTCGGGATCAGTTGTTCCTTTGTACGGATGTTGAGGCTCGGAACCCTTATACCAGGAATGGGTTGCTTCTTCGGTAATCTTATCTTCATCCAGTTTTAAGGGCTTCGCCAGATTTCTGTTTTTAACAATTCCTCTGGGGAACATCAGATTATTCCAATCATCGTCCAGCGGAAATCCACCGTAGGAAAGATAGTTTTTCACGCCGCCGCCAACTCCATTCAAGCCTTCATCCTTATAATAGGCCGCGGCAAGAAGAACATCGGGTATGTAGGCCGTCTCTACAAAATTCTTCATTTCCTTAAAGCGGAATAAATACTGACCCAGGCGTTCAGCATCAAGGGCATCCATAACGGAAGTTACACCGCCGACAACCAGGCTTTGCGGATGGGGATTCTTGCCGCCGAAAATAGCCATCATCTGGGCGCCGACTTTGGAAATAGCCAGCGCATCGAGGTAATGCGAAAGAATGATCAGGTTTGCCTCCGGCGGCAATTTGTAGGATGGGTTACCCCAGTAAGCATTAGCAAAAGGACCAAGGCGGCCGGATTTGACAAATTTGGTAAGCCTTTCCTGAACTGCCTTATAGTGAGTTGCCGAACAGTTGTAGGGATTGGGGCTGTATGCTTTTGCCATGTCCACAGCTTTTTTCGGATCTGCCGAAAGGGCGCTGACAACATCGACCCAATCGAGGCCATGCAGATGATAAAAATGCATGACATGGTCAGTCAGGTAAAGCGAGGCGCCGATCAAATTTCTAATAATGCGGGCATTAGGCGGCGGTTTAATCCCAAAGGCATCCTCGCAGGCTAAAATGCTGGCTTCATAATGAACGTAAGTGCATACTCCGCAAAAACGCTGCACAATCAGGCCGGCATCGCGCGGATCGCGTCCTTTCAATATTGTCTCAATGCCGCGCCAGAGAGTGATGCTGCTCCAGGCGTCTGTAATTACGTTTTTATCATCAACTTCCACTTCAATTCTTAAATGTCCTTCAATCCTGGTGATCGGATCGACAATAATTCTTTTAGTCATGTTTTTCCTCCTGAGTGTTCATCCGGTCATCATTGTGACAACATGAATCCTTATCTTTCCCTTTATGCCTGATTGCACTCGCTGCGGCATGAACTGCAACTCCGGCTACAGCTGCACCTGTTAAAATGACACCGATATTATCGACTGTTCTTTCACCACCACCATAAGTTTTTTCGTCAATCGGTTTTTCTAGTGGCGCCATGGTATCCCAGAATCCCGGCTCGGTACAACCAATGCACCCGTGACCGGCCATAACCGGCCAGGAAATGCCGTCATTAAAACGGACTTTGCTGCAATTGGCATAAGTATAGGGGCCTTTACAGCCGACTTTATATAAGCACCATCCTTTTTTCGCCCCGTCATCACCCCACTCTTCAACAAATTCAGCGGCGTCATAATGCGGTCTTCTTTCGCAGAAATCATGAATACGTTTTTCATAAGCCCACAGCGGCCGGCCTAAAGAATCAAGAGGCGGCAGGGAACCAAACAGGAGATAATGCAGCAGGGTCCCGGTAAAATTAACGGCATTAGGAGGACAGCCGGCGATATTAACAGTTTTAATTCCAATGGCCTGACTTATTCCTACGGCATCAGTCGGATTAGGTTTCGCTGCCTGAATATTGCCAAATGCCGAGCAGGAGCCGATGCAGACGACAGCTGCCGCCTTGGACGTAACTTCTTTGGCAACTTCAATACCGGTTTTCCCCTTCGGGCCGAGTGTCAAATACTTTCCATTCAAGCCACGCGGCAATGCACCTTCGATGACACAGATAAACTTGCCCGCAAAATCATGTATAGCTTTTTCCAGATTCTGTTCCGCCTGATACCCCGAAGCAGCCATCAATGTTTCGTGATATTCCAACGAAATGGTATCCAGAAGAATATCATCAACATTAGGATAAGAAGAGCGTAAAAAGGCTTCGCTGCAGCCGGTGCATTCGGCGAAATGGAGCCAAACTATGGGAAGGCGGCTGAAATTTTCCGCTGCCTTTGCCACCATGGGGCGAAAAATCGGCGGCAGCATCAAGGCGGCTGTCGTTACCGAAGTCCATTTAATGAAATCTCGTCTGGTAAAACCACGATCCTTTAACAGCTCATGTAAATCTTCTTTCGGCTCAGGCAAATCTTTTTCGAGTTGTTCCATGTGAACTTGACAGCGCTTCATCAAATCCTGGTATTGCTTGTCAATCATCTTTTTGTATCCAGAATTATTCCCTTTTGCCATACTTACTCCTTTCAATAATTTTAAGGCCATTCGCCGAGGCGAAAAATGCCGAGCTTACTATTTTTCAATCTCCGGATGTCGTGTTTTTCCGCCGGCTCGTCCCTTGCATTTTTGCAATATGAAGAATTTATTGTGCTGTCAATAGCATAAAAACATCATAGTGAAAAGTAGATTTTTAATAAAAGTGGCAATAAATAATCTCCTTCTCTTGTTGTGATACCGGTCATCTTTCTTCTCTTGTCTTGAGCTGATATTTTTAATGTTTCATCTGATATTAATTTTCCTTTCCGGGAAATAACTGCTGTTATTTTTTAATGATATTCGATATGTCTTGACGTCCGTGGCCTGTTTTTTATTGACAGACAAAGGCTGTTTCCCTATACTCGGTTTCCGGAAAATTAAGTTCTCATAAATTCCATCAGTTGTTGCGATACGGTCACGCAGGATATTTAAATTCGCAGAGCAAATACTCGTCCGGGTTATATGCAGATTGGAAAGGTCATGTAATGAAAATAAAACACAAGATATGGTTTGAAGCACACGGGTTAACGATATTCGGGCCCGGTCGCGATATATTCTTTAAACAAATTGATGAATGCCACAGTCTGAATTCAGCAGCCAAAAAGCTGAATATCTCGTATCGTTTGGCGTGGGGGAAAATAAAAGTCGCGGAAGAGCGATTAGGCATTTCGCTGGTGGAGATTAATCCAGGCGAAAAGAAGATGCACTTGACCAACAGCGCCAGAGAATTATTGGCAATATTTGACGACCTGGAAAAGGAAATCGCCCCCATTCTGCAAAATGCTGAAAAAAGAATTGCTGCTTTGAAAAAAAGCTCTGTGGAAAATGAAGTTTTAACCGGCAATGAAATTGCTAATCGGAAAGCATCCAAGATCAGCCCGTCTGTTTTTCTTAAACCAGGAACTCAGATTGCGAAACTCATTAAAAGACATACGCCTAAAGGTCGCTGCAAAGGAGAAAATGTAAAGGATTTTTTGAAAAGCGTAGGCTGCTTATATTTCTTGACATTAATTGATATTGTGTGTACGGTGCCGTCAAATTCTGTAATCTTAACGTTTATTTAGCATAAGGAATACGGAAGAGAGTTGAATTTAGACATATTGAAGCACAAAGGTTAGCCACCAGGTACTTTAGAGTCTTGGTGGCTTTTTTAGTTCTGCAGCGTGTTAATTCGACTTGGGAAATTCAGAGAAAGGAGGATTCATACGATGTCAGAAGGAAAAGTAAAGTGGTTTAACGAACGCAAAGGCTTCGGATTCATTGAGCAAGACGGCGGTAGTGATGTTTTTGTTCACTTCAGTGCCATTCAAGGCAGTGGTTTCAAGACTTTGGCCGAGGGACAACAAGTAAGCTTCGATGTTCAGCAGGGCAAAAAAGGCCTGGAAGCAGAAAACGTCAGAGCTGTATAATCAATCACCTCGCGAGCTCGCTGTCGAAGTATGTAATGAACATCATTATATCGCAAGCTCGCTCACGAGAATTAAAACTCGTCCCGCGTGAGCGGGATTAATCCTGAAAAATTAACGCGCTCCTGCACATGTAAATGCGCAGGAGCGCGTTTTTTTATTGACATATCCGTCATATCAACTCATACAATACTGCGTTCACAGGATCAACATCGGCCGGGAGGAGTCGGCGAGACGTATTGAGACCTTTGCACAACCAGGCCAATCCATCAATTTTGTCATACCGGCGCAGCCCGGTATCCAGTATTTTCAAGTATTTCTGGATTCCGGTTTTCACCGGAATGACTGAAAAGGAAGTTGTGCAAAGCTCTCGTATTATCCATACGGAGAGCAAGCCCGCGTCACCGGCAAAAGTGGCGGGAGATGGTGAAAGAGAATAATAGCCGCCAGTCACAATTATAATGAAAGGACATGAAGATGAAAACAGGCGAAAAAAAGATGGTCACCGCCGCAAAAAAATCAACGGACCAAAACAATCAGCAGACCAAAGGTTTAGTGATTGTTATTACAGGAAATGGCAAAGGTAAAACTACGTCTGCTTTCGGCCAGGCTTTGCGCGCGGTCGGCCAGGGATATAAGGTTTTGGTTGTTCAGTTTATGAAAGGTAGAAAATACGGCGAATTTAAGGCCGCAAAAAAATATCTGCCCGATTTAACTATCCTTCTTAGCGGTTTGGACAGTTTCGTCATGCGTGATAATCCCGCTGCCGTTGACATTGAGCTGGCGCAAAAAGGTTTTGCTTATGCTAAAAAAAGCATCAACTCCGGCAAATATAATATGATTATTCTGGATGAAATCAATGTCGCACTGGATTTTAAACTTCTTGATTTAAAAGAAGTCGTCGAGACGATTAAAAATAAACCCGCAGGCCTTGATCTGATCTTAACCGGACGTTATGCTCCGCCGCAGATAATTAAGCTTGCCGATACTGTCAGCGAAATTAAAGAAGTTAAACATCACTATGCCGCAGGAATCAAAGACCGCGCCGGAATTGAATACTAATTCCAATTTATTATTCTTTTTTATAATTTGCCGGCACACCTGGCAGGGATGCTTATTCGGCGAATTTTATAAAATCTTCTGCAAAAACGATTTTGTTCTCTCCTGCCTGGGATTGGAAAATATTTCTTCCGGAGAGGAGTCCTCTATTATTTGCCCCTGATCCATAAAAATAATTCGATTGGCAACCTCTCTGGCAAAACCCATTTCGTGAGTAACCACCAGCATAGTCATGCCATCTCTTGCCAGCTGTTTCATTACTTCTAAAACCTCTCCAACTAATTCCGGGTCCAAAGCTGAGGTAGGTTCATCAAACAACATAATTTTAGGATTCATAGCTAATGCTCTTGCTATGGCAACCCTTTGCTGTTGACCACCGGAAAGCCTTGAGGGGTATTCGTCTTTCTTGTCCTCAAGCCCTACCTTTTTCAAGAGCAGAGTTGCCTCTTCCATAACTATTTCTCTGGCAATTTTTTTTACGGTAAGAGGGGCTTCAATTATATTTTCTAAGACAGTTAAATGGGGGAACAAATTAAATCTTTGAAAAACCATGCCAAGCTCGGCACAAACCAAAGCTACCTTTTTAGGAGATATTTTCAGGCTATCTTTTCCCTTTACTTTTTCGTCTATTAACTCTCCGTCAATGATAGTCCTACCTTCAGTTATCCGCTCAAGATGATTAAGGCATCTTAAAAGTGTGCTTTTGCCGGAACCACTGGGCCCGATTATACAAACGACCTCACCTTTTGTAACCTCTAAATTAATATTCTTTAAAACCTCTAATTTGCCAAAGGATTTATAGACATTTTCCAATTTGATCATTTAGGCCGCATCCTACTCCGAAATAGAATATTTTTTTTCTAATTTACTAAAGACAAATGTAAAAATAGTCGTCATTGCCAGATATAGCAGGGCGCAGGGTATGTAATAGACGGCATTACCGGAAGAATTGGACAAAAGTGAGGTGGTTCTCATTAATTCTGTCATTGCTATAACTGAGACCAGGGAAGAATCCTTTAAAAGAGCTATAAATTCATTTCCCGTTGGGGGAATTAATCGACGATAGGATTGAGGAATAACAATTCTTCTCATAGCTTGTGTGTACCTCATACCCAAAGCCTTAGCAGCTTCCATCTGTCCTTTATCTATTGATTGAATTGCTGCTCTTATAATCTCCGCAAGATAAGCCCCGGAATTTAAGCTAAGGGCAATAAATGCGGTCGGGAGTGCGTCAAAGGTAATCGGGGTAAAGGTAGGCAAAGCATAATAAATAAAAAATATTTGCAGCAGGAGAGGTGTTCCTCTAAACAGCCAGATATAAAATTGCGAAAGTCTATCAAAGAAAGCATTTTTTGATAATCTACCCAGAGCTAAAAGCAAGCCCAAAATTAACCCGAAAAAAATAGACACTAATGTAAGTAAAATAGTAAGTCCTGCACCCTGCAATAATGCAGGCATTGCAGTTATTATCTTTTGCAAGCCCAAAGCATTTCAACTCCCGAAATATGTATTAGTTCTTTTAATTCATTTGTTTTAAAACCGTATCAATATTGCTTGTTAAATCAGTTTTGAACCATTTCAGGGAAATTTGTTTCATTGTTCCATCTGCTGTCATTTCATCAATTGCTTTTTGAATTTTATCTGCCAAAACCTTATTTCCCTTCTTTAAACAAATGCCGATAGGCTCGTTAGTAAGTTTAACGGAAGCGGCTTTAAAATTAGCATTATCCAGCCCGATATAATATTGCCCGACAACTTCATCAGCAATAATTGCATCAAGTCTGCCCGCCTTCATATCCGCAAAAGGTTGAATGACTTGGTCATAGGTTTTAAGCTCCGCAAATTTTGTTCCTTTTTCCTGTAGTTTTGTAGCCGATTCATTGGCCGTGGTCGAAACTTGACATCCAATCTTTTTGCCGGCTAAATCCTCTGGTTTAGAAATCGAATTGTCACCAGGCTTGACCACTATCATTTGTGAATTGGCAATATAGGCCTTGGTAAAGGTAAATTCACTTAATCTTTTTGCAGTCATACTCACAGAAGAAATAATGCAGTCAAATTTCTTTGTATTAAGTGCGAAAAAAACACCATCCCATGCCGTTGAAACAAATTGCGGTTCTTTGCCTAAACGCCTGGCTATTTCTTTAGCAATGTCAATATCAAAGCCTATCGTATTGCCTTTATCGTCCTTGTACTCCATCGGAGGATAACTGTCATCAACACCAATTTTCAGATATTTACTATCAATTGTTTCCGAGCAGGAGATAAGGGAAAATAATGTAAAAAGAATTAATGCCGCCGTAAAAATTGCCAACACTTTTTTCATTTAATGCACCACCTGTTTTATTCGTTTAATAGAACAGATTAGTTTATTCCGCTGTTACTGGTTTATGTTTTTTCCTAGCTTTGCTGCGCAGTTTTCCGGTAATGCCATATTATTTAAACCGGCTCCGGACAGTTGCAGAACTGATCTCAATATTTTTATACATATCATCATTGCCAGGAAAAAACATCAATAATAGGATTTTAATATTCTGTTAGGAGCAAATAGAAAAGTCCTATTTTGTAGCACATGATATGTCCGCTTTTACTATGCTTAAGTAAAGGGGCTGAAGGCGTAGCCGGAAGCCCCTTTACTTCGATTTTGGCGAGCGGCGGACTTACGCTACCTTTTCT
>JANYAY010000149.1 GCA_025361065.1 Deltaproteobacteria bacterium | reverse complement strand
CGCCTGGATAATTGTATCCTTTTGACAATTTTAAGAGATTGGCATTTTCTAGCATATGTATTAATTCTATAATGAATTTTGATGCGACAGTATACCTGTTCTTGGTGTAATTATTAGGATTTAGAGAGATCCGAACTGGGTGATCTATATCCCTATAGGGTTTATCTTGAAATATCCAAAATTTGCTTATTACAATTAAGTTAGCCATCAATATTTCTAGGTCACGAAGTTTTTCACCTTTTTTATAACGATATTTTTTATTGTCCTTTGTAAGATAACTAAATAGCCTTAATGTAATTTCTTTATCGTGATTTATTAAGCTAATACCGTGATTAAAAGGAATACCGCTTTCCAACCAATATCCATTATACTTTGCATCTCCAGTCTTCAGCTCAACATCTATTACTTTTTTTTCAACTCTCTCAAGTGCTAGCAACAACACTTTTTTTCTGTTGAATATATTTTGGGAAGATGTGTGCCATTTTGTTCTTATCATTTTATCACCCCTTTTATTTTCAGCAAGATTCGGGTAATCTTATTATGCATTGTAAAAAAAAGGTAGCGAACGGATAAAATCTTTAAAAACAATCTGGTTTATTGTAATGTTTATAATAGATAAAAAATATAATAAGTTAAATTATTTAAACTGCTTATAATATGATAATGATCGGCCCTCCCGGTTCCGGAAAAAGTATGCTGGCCAAGAGAATGCCCACGATTTTGCCCGATCTTTCTTTTGACGAAGCTATGGAGGTAACAAAAGTCTTTTCCGTTGCCGGATCATTGAACAAAACCGAAACATTAATTGCCGTGCGTCCTTTCCGGTCGCCGCATCACACCATATCCGATGCAGGATTAGTCGGGGGAGGACAAACACCGCGTCCCGGTGAAATCAGCCTCTCCCATTTAGGAGTTCTTTTTTTAGACGAACTTCCCGAATTTAAAAGAAATGCCCTGGAAGCTCTGAGACAGCCCCTCGAAGAAGGTACTATAACAATTACACGTTCTTTGGTCACGGCATCATTTCCCGCCAAGTTTATGCTGATCGCCGCGATGAATCCCTGCCCTTGCGGATATTTCGGCGACAGAGTCCGCACTTGCCGCTGCAGCCCCCAGCAAATTCGTCAATATCAGGCAAAAATATCAGGACCGCTCCTGGATCGGATTGATTTGCATATCGAGGTGCCCTCAGTTAAATACCGCGCCTTGTCCAATAAGGAAACAGGAGAATCTTCCTCAACAATCAAGGAACGGGTGAACAAGGCCCGAGCCCGGCAAAATAAGCGGTATGAGGGTAATGGAATATTGTGCAATGCCCGGATGACCGATAAGCAAATTCGAACTTATTGTTCGATTGACGAAGAATCACAAGGGCTTTTGGAAATGGCCATTGAAAAATTGGGACTAAGCGCCCGCGCCATGAATCGCATTTTAAAAGTATCCCGCACCATTGCCGATCTGGAAAATAAGGAAACTGTTGAATCGGCTCATGTTGCTGAAGCAATTCAGTATCGAAGCCTTGATCGAAATTTAATTTAATGATATGGTAAATAACATTATTTAGACTTGAGTTGCTTCTATCGGGAGCCAGAAACCAAATCCTGATGAAGCGAGCTTACGAAAGAGGAATTTATGGAAATTAAAATCAAGAAAGCAACACCAAAAAAAAGGAAGGCTAAACCAACTGATGAATCGAAGCTTGGTTTCGGCAAGATATTTACCGATCATTTTTTCAACATTAAATACAAGGAAGGACAGGGCTGGTACGATCCGATAATTGAACCCTATCGTCCTTTACAATTGGAACCTACTGCCATGTGCCTGCACTACGGCCAGGAAATTTTTGAAGGGTTGAAGGCCTATCGCGGCCAGGACGGGGCAATTTATCTTTTCCGTCCGACGGAAAATATCAAAAGGATGAATGCTTCCGCGGAAAGAATGTGCATGCCGCTGATGGATGAAACTCTTTTTCTTGAGGCCATCAGGAAACTGGTTATTCTGGAGCGCGATTGGATCCCCCGCGGAGAAGGCACATCAATGTATATCCGCCCCACCATGATCGCCACGGAACCGGCATTGGGTGTGCATTCCGCCGGTGAATATCTGTTTTTTATCGTCGTGGGACCGGTGGGAGCTTACTACCCGCAAGGATTCTCCCCGACTAAAATGTATGTTTCGGAAGAATACGTGCGGGCAACAAAAGGCGGCACAGGCCACATCAAAGCGGCAATCAATTACGCCGCCAGCCTCTATGCCAGCCGTATTGCCACTAAAATGGGCTATACCCAGGTTTTATGGCTTGATGCCATTGAAAAGAAATATATCGAAGAAGTGGGCACCAGCAACATTTTTTTTGTTATCGGTAACGAACTGGTTACTCCCCCACTGGCGGGAACAATCCTGCCGGGAGTCACCCGTAATTCCGTAATCAAACTGGCCGGGTATTTCGGAACAAAGGTTGTGGAAAGACCCATATCCATTCAGGAAGTTATTTCCGCATCGGAAAACGGATCGCTTAAGGAAGCTTTCGCCTCAGGAACGGCAGCAATTGTTTCCCCGGTGGGGCAACTTCATTTCCGCGGTAAAGAATATTTAATCAACGACGGTAAGACCGGTCCACTGGCGGAAAAACTATATAATGAAATCCTGCAAATTCAGTATGGCTTTAAGAAAGATCCCTTTGGCTGGCGTGTCAAAATCAGGAATGCGGAAAAAGCTAAAAAAGGATGAATTTAGATTTTTCCTCTTGTATACAAGCACTTGGATTTGTATTCCACAACATTGTGGAAAGACCTGTGGATAACCTTGTTGATAATCATCGCAAGTGCGCAATTGTTACGATTTTGCACCAAATTGCATGAGATTTAAGCAAGTAAAATATGCAATAAATTCTACTACTTATAAATATGTGCTTTATTCATAGTCACTTAGCGCTCTGTAAGCTAAATGATATAAACTCTCTTGAAAAAAATGTGCCAGTTACGACAGTTTTTTCATTTTTTTATAAGGGAAAATAATGAAAATATTTTTCAAAAGAAATAAGCCGGTTATCATCATTGCAGCGAATATTTGGATATTTGTTGCGTTATTTACGGTATTTGCGCCATTTACCGTCGGAGCCGGGAGCCTTGTACCGATAGATGAAGTTGTCACTTCCCTTCAGCAAACATACGAAAAGACACAAGATTTTAAAGCCGGCTTTATTCAGGAAACAACCATTCAATCAATAAAGAAAACGGATATCGAAGAAGGAACTGTCTTCTTTAAAAATCCGAAAAATATGCTCTGGGACTATTCCAAACCCCAAAAAAAGAAGCTGGTCATAAATCCCCGTAAAGCATGGCTTTACCTTCCCCAGGAAAAGATTGCCTATACTCGGGAATCCGATTACATTTTTAAGTCAAAGACTTTGATCAAGTTTCTATCCGGATTGGGGAAATTAAAAAACGATTTTACCATCAAATATACCGAACCCAAAGCTCTGGATAAACAAGGCAATTATTTGCTGGTTTTAACTCCCCTGGAAAAAATTCCCTCTCTGAATCCTTTTCAGATCACAGTTGATAAAAATACCTTCCTCATTTTGCAGGTTAGCTTTGAAGACACGATGGGAAACTCTACTGTCTTAAAATTTTCTAACATTATCACCAACACCGGCCTTCCCGAAAAAATGTTCCAATTCAAGCCTCCGGAAGGTGTCTCTGTTTTCAATATGCCTTAGTCTTATTTACCTCAAGCGCATGGGGGGGACGATCAGAAAAAAAGTTCGTGTAAAGAAACAAATCAACCAAAATAAATTTACATCGCTGGAGATGTCTGCTATAGGACACGACGTTTCCGTAGCCGATACGGGAGCGATCTCGTCGCTGGTCCAGGCGTTTTCAACGCTCTTCAGCGCTGTTGGGGCGGAGACTATTTTCCCCTGCTGAAAGTCATGAGCGCCGGTCCGCAGACAATAACAGAAAGGACCGAATTACCCCATGCTCACAACCAAAGGGACGTTTTCCGACCCGGCGAAGAATGCCCTCGCCGCCCTCCTAACTGCAACGGTCTTCCTAACAATCTTCCCCGTTGGTGCGGCAAGAGCCGCCAGTCCCGAGTTTCATGTATCCAATGAACTCTCCGTAACGTACAATGACGTTACCGGACCGGGAAGCGGCTCCTCCAGCCTCACGGAGGGATTCCGCTACCTCGATGTTGCCAATGCTTACGGCAACTTTACAGCCAACGGCTTCGACTTCAATTTCAACGTCGGCGCCAAGATGACGGACGATCGGACCATGGATGCAAAAACCATCTCGCTTACCAACTTCCAGGGTCGGGCGACAAACCGGATACATACCTTCAATGTAGGGGATACCTTCGAAACCTTCTCTCAGTATTCCCTGGCATCGGCCCTCAAGGGCGCGTCCTACCGCTATGGCGTCGAAAAGACGAGGCTGCCGGAGATAACCATCGTATCGGGCTATGCCTATCCGCGGTGGGACAGCATCTGGGGTGACGCCGAAACGAAGGCCCTCACCCGCCAGGTCACCGGTCTTCGCCTGAAAGAAACAGTTTCGCCGAACCTCTTTATCGCCGGCAGTCTTTTACAGTCTAACGACCGGGAGGGCTCCCGGGTTTTCTCCTCGGACCACATCTACCGAAACACCCTCTATGCGCTGGATGCGGAATATCGTCCTATCCCCGGACTGATCATTTCGAGTGAACTAGCCTTCTCCAACACCAGCGAATCTCCCCAGGAAGGGGCTGCTGTGCTGGATTACAGCGGTAATGCGCTCAAACTCAACGCAGTCGGCGACGGAGGCCCCAGCCGGGTTCTGCTCGAATATGAACGGGTTTCCCCCCAGTTCACAACCCTCCTGGGATCGGCCACGGCGGACCGGGAAAAGGCCAAGAGCACTTGGCGCTATAAATACAGCAAACGCGTCACTCTGAACTCGGGCTTTCTTTGGTGGCACGACAACCTCGACGGCAACAAGGGGGGGACGACCCACCATTACCGGCCGGACATCGGGATGACGCTTGCCCGTCCCTTCGGACGCTCTTCGGCAACTGCGGACCTTTCCTACCGGTATGACCGTGCGACCGGCGGCACTGCGACCAACCCCCAGAACTCAGAGGACCAGACGGTCAACCTGAACTACCGCGACAGCTTTGGCATGATCGATACGGATACCAACCTCGGCTATTCCCTGTTCCGGGCCAAAACAGGTATCCGTGACGACTCGGAGTTTCTCTTCAACACGACCGTGAGTTCCCGCCACAACTTTGATCAGATGGTGCTCAAACCATCCGTCTATCTGGGCAGTCGGAATCTTCAGGATGAACTGGCCGGCACGCGGGACCGGATTTACGAGTGGGTTCTGGGCCTCGGAGCGGATTTTCCCCAGGCCAACGTGACCTCAAATCTCCGGGTAGGCGAAAACCGGCTGGAAAAGGAGGTCGGGACGAGCTCCGCGAAGTTCTTCGGCAGCCTGAACATCAACTGGCGCCCCAAGGCACTGGCCAAGTTCAACCAGGGCATGCTTTATGTAAGGGCCGCCGTCAACGATTTCAGCTATTCAACAACGGCCAGCGACTTCCGTGAGACAAGCATCACCGCGGGTATCAACATCCAGTATTAGGAGGAACTATGAAAAAAACTATCTTTGCGCTATTGACCGTTCTGTGTCTGTCCATCATGATTCCCGGGCCGGAGGCCCAGGCCAAATGGTGGATCTTCGGCTCCTCGGAAGAGGAAGTCACGATCAACTACCTCTACATCAACCGGGTCTCCTATGACGAGATGGGCCCGAAGGTTATGCTCTACCGGGAAGCCCTGGCCGACGGGTTGATTGTCCTTACCGGCAAGGCTTCTGTCGTCCGCGGAACCATCGGCAGCGTCCGGGTTTCCGTAGACGGTCGGGAGACCTGGCTCGATGCCAAGCTCTCCGAGGGAGGCGCCTTCGAGTGGTCTCTGCGCCCCGAGATGGGGAAAACGTACAAGTTTTATGTGGAAATCATGGATACCAGCGGCAAGACCAACCGGGTCGAGGATACCTATCGGGAGATCTCCCTCTCGGACAAGACCATCCAGCCGATTATCCGGGAAGCCCTCGACAAGTTAATTGAGGCCTACCGCAATGAGGATCCGGCCCGCTTTATGGCCCTCATCGCCGACGATTTCGCCGGCGAGAAGGCCAATCTGGACCGCGCGGTCCGCAAGGATTTTTCCGCCCTCGACAATATCAACCTGCGCTACACCCTCAACAACGTGTCGACCGATTCCAAGGGCAAGGTTTTTGTCTCCCTCAACTACACCCGCCAGGTGACTTCGGCCCGAAGCGGCCAGACCCTCAAAGATGCCGGGGCAACGGAATTTGTCTTCCGATTTGGCGAGAAGACTCCCCTGGTCTACAGCATGAAGTGGCCTCTGATCTTCGGTATAAGCGAGCCGGAAAACGTGGCGACGGGAGATGTCGTCCAGCCTGGCAACACTAACATCCTGGTGATGGACAACAAGGGGGTACTCCAATCGCTGCCCTTTACCGAGGCAAAACAGGCCAAGGACAACGGGGGATCGACCGTCTCGTCCAAGTCCGCTACTATCCCCTTCAACAGCGGCTTCAAGTTTGTCGATGACAGTGTGGTGGCGTCCGGCAGCGGCGATATAACAGTACAACTGATGGGAATGATGGGCACCGCGATCTTCATGTCCGGTGGTCCCAAGTACAAGGTTCTCCCCGCCACCGGGGTGGATGCCTTGACCGAGGTTCCGGATCAGACAACATACAATACCTTTCCGCCGGAGATCTTCGGGGTGACCCAGGGGCAGACCATCGCTCTGTATCTGTCGACGGGGAAATATGCCGTCTTCGAGGTTCGGACCATTACAGGCACGGCAATGACAATCCGCTACAAGTACCAGCCGAGCGGCACAAGATTCTTCTAACGTAGTAGAGGGGGCGTTAAATGATAAAAATAAACAGGGCGTTGAAATCCGGTTCACTTCCCCGGGGTAAGGGCGGCTGGATTGCACTTTTTCTTCTTCTGGGATTGGTACTGGGTTCGCCGGCCTGCGGGGCACAAGCCCCGGAGACGGAAGGCCGGAAAAAGATCACCACTCTGGAGCAACGCCGGGCGGCTCTCGAAAAGACCATCCGTGCGACCGACGAATACCGCGCACGTCAAGGGAATCGCATGATCAGTCTGGATACGATGGCCCGGGATCTCGCCCAGATTCGCCTGCGGCTCCCCACAGTTGCATCGCCTGAGACTTTCCAGAGCCTTTGCGCCCCTCTGCAAGACGCGAAGGTCACAAGAAATATCGAGGATATAAAGGGTGAACTGGACCGCCTGCCTCTGGTGGATTTGCCCGAGACCATCCGGCGGCAGGCCACGGAGGTCGGGGACAATGTGCTAAAGACACTTGCCCTGCTGAAACAGGTTCGCCGGAACCTCTCTCCCGAAACCGCGGCACAGACCCTTCGTCGGGATCAGCCGGAACTTTTTAAAGCGGTCGACGGGCAGGAAGGAAATCGGCTGACCTTCATCCTGCTCCAGGGGCAGATGCGCCTGATGAAGGTGGATCTGGAGACCCTGGACGGTCGTATCCAGGCGCTGCGGAAAAGCCTTACACTCCTGACAAACGCCCTGGAGGACGCCTCCGGAAACTTCCGGGCTCAGGCAACGAGGTTAAAGCAGGATCTGGACTACCTGCGCTACAGTGTAAACCCAAAATGAGGAACCATCATGAATGAACGACGCTCACCCTTCAACAGACCTATCGCGCTGATACTGACTCTGCTTTTTATCGTCGGATGGATTTTACCGGCGGGTCACTTGAGTGCGCAGGAATATGATCCCATTGCCGCGCTCCAGGAGAGGCTCGACCGCGCAACCCAGAACAAGCAGCAGGTTGATGGTGCCATCGCCGCCGTCAAACCCAATATCACCGTTTTAGAAAAAAATCTGGAGGAACTGGAGGCGACGAGAGAGAGGCTGGCCAACCTGAAGCAGAAATTGCATGCCATTCAATTCTGGAATGCCTTTGTCGGCGTTATCGGCGTGTCGATGGACTCCCTCTCTAAGGTCAATCCCGGCAGTAGTGCTGTAATCGCTACGGTCAACTTTATTCAGGACCGGGCCGGCGATTATTTGAAGAGCAAAGATCGTGGAAACCAGCTCTCCATGCGGATCCGCAATCTCTCCGCAACGGCAACTGCGCTCTCCCCCCGGGTCAGAAGGGTAGAGAAACTTATTCACCTGACACCCCAGGAGACGGCTGATTTGCTTGTTTCCCGCGGCATGGTGCAAAACGACTGGCTCCAGCGTTGGACCAATACTCCCGATCAGGTCGCCCAGAGCGATTCCGTCGTGACGGGCAAGATCACCTTTATCCAGGAAGAGCTGGGTCCGGCTATCAGCGAGGTGGACAACCTCATCTCCGAGACGCGGGCGCTGATCGCCGATCTCTATCGGGAACTGGGCACCCTCGAGAAGGAACAGAAGCGCTACGAGGAAGAGGTCCACGACTGGCAGCGACAGCTCGAGCTTCAGGGTGTTCTCAAGGAAGCCAGCAAGCCGCCGAAGGCGCCGCCGCCTAATCCCATTACCAACCCCTGGAATGGGCCGTCCATGGACTATGGCGCCGCCGCATCGGAAATGACGCAAGCCTGGGGAGACCTCAAGACGAATGCAGTTGATGGCCCCACCTTCCAGGCACGTTGCCAGGCGGCCGCCAGCGGGGCCGGCAAGAAAATGATGGAGAACCTCAAACCGGTATCGGATGCCTACCAGGCTGCCTCCGACGCTTTCTGGAACCACGGTGCCTGGAGAACTGAGGCGGGCTGGGCGCGTTTCCTGGCTGCTTCGGCGGCCTACACCGCCGCCAGCAACCGGGAGAGTCAGGCCTACGAGTCCACCGTGACGGCGACACGAAAAACCCTCGATCAGGCGGCACAGGCGGAGGGTATAAACTTTGGTGCCTTTGCCAAAAAGGTGGAGGCTTGGGAAAAAACACCCCTGAAGATCCGCTACAATTATTGGAGTTTTGAAGAGTCTAGTGCCGAAAGCACCCTGGGACAGGTGGGGTACACGGGAGAATCCCTGGCCTGGAGCGCCTGGTCCGGGGCATCACTTCTTGACCGCCTTCTGGAAAGCGCGCAGAACGCCCCGGTCGGTCCCCTCAAAGGGGCAAAAGATCGTTACAGCGAATGGCAAAAGCAGGTGCGGGACGCCATGGAAAAACAAAGGCAGCTCATTGCCAACATGAAGACAGACGACAACGCCCGCTCCGGCCTCGCCAGTGAGGCTCCCGCCCTGGCAGCCCTGCTGGAACCCAACATCGAGGTCTGGATGTATTCAGGGATTTGGAGCAGCAGTAATTACTACTGGTGGAACCTGCGCGATCTCTACCGACGTCTGCAGACCTACCAGGTGACCTTCAATGCCCTTTCCAAGGCCCAGCGGGCTAAGGCGGATCAGGCGATCAGCGCCTTTGCTGCACTCGACCGTAAATGTTCCGAGGCGTTGTCCGCCATTGGGACTGGGGATACCGTTCTCCAGGCGGCGAACCGGGTAATCGAAACCAAGCTCAAGGTCGTGCAGACTTCCCGCGGACAGCTGGATCCCGGCGGATCGACCCTGCGAAAATATCTGGAGGCCTACGGAGTCAGTCGCTCCGGTATCAAGTCGCTCGAAGATGTTCTCCAGCAGATCGCTACGCCGGAGAAATTAGAGGAACACTGTCTGAGTATGATTCCGGGGGAAAAGGAGTATAACTCCTCCTGGAAACAGATTCCCAGCGAGGAAGTTTTGGAGCGGATGCGCACACAGTACCGCAGCATGGCTGCCAAAATCATCGGCGATCGTCAGGACTATGTCGATGCCTACCGGCAGGGGGAACAAGCCCAGAAAACGCTGGATGATCTGCTAGGCAAAATGCGCAATCGATTTAGGGAAATCGAGCCGGGCCAGGTATCCTTCCTGGATCGGGAGAGCATTCTGCAGACGGCCCAGAGAGATATGGCGATTTCCGATATGGACCGCTACTACCTTCAGGCTGTGACTCCGGATAACCCCGATGATTTTGCCGATCCGAACTTCGGCCTCCAGGCATTAATGGACCGCCATCGGGAACTGGCCGGAAAGTATCACGTCCTCGTGGATCCAATGCTCGCCAAACTCAAGACAGAGGGCCGCCGCGAGGCCCGTCTTCTGGAAAAACTGGTCGAAAAGATTAACGCCGAAGGACCGGGATGGATGGGCCTTTCCGGGGAAGATTTCTCCGCACGGATCAATACCATTTCCAACGAAGCCAACAGAATTTACAGTCCTCTGGCCCAGCAGGGATATGCCCCGGCCGACAGTGCCGTCACCAAGGCCTATGGAAAGTTCATGAGCCGGATGATGGAGTTCACATCGGCCTACTACCGGAAGTTACGTATCACTCAGGCTGCCGCCGAGCTGGACAGACACATCGCCGATGCCCGGAGCTTCCTCGATGCCCCGGAAAGACTCGGGGGGCGTGCAGCAGCGGAGAGTTGGATCGCCACTCTTGATCGGGATGTTCAGGAGAAGAGTGACATGAAGGACAGCCCGGAGATCGCCTCCCGTCTGACTGCGGCAACGCAGGTGATGCCCTCGCTCAAAGCCTATCTGAACCGGGAAGATATCTCCCAGAAACAGAAGGTCGTTGACTTTTATGCCTCCTTCCGTCAGTCTTACGAAGCGCGCAACGACAGCGCCCTGGTCGCTTTGATGTCGTCAGAATGGTCCGCTGAAGACGGGACGTCGCTGAGCGATCTGCAGCGGCACTTCCGCCGGATCTTCAACCTCTACGACGAGGTCCGATATAATATCCAGAACCTGAATATGACCAAGATTGGCCCGGGGCGCTATCAGGTAACCTATGATGTGGTCATTACGAGCCGGATCTACAAACGCAACATCAAGCGGGAAGAAAAGTC
>JANYAY010000055.1 GCA_025361065.1 Deltaproteobacteria bacterium | reverse complement strand
TAGGGAACTGGCTATCGGCGTCCGACTGTACGACCGTTTCCCCCAACCAGGCCCCCAATCAGCCTGATTACCGGGGTATTCAGGAAGCGACGACGACGGCGATGACCGTGGAAATGGACGTCAATGACAACTGCACAGTTGACAACGATCCGATTTGCATGCGCAACTATACGGGGAACTCGAATCCGAACGAGGTGATCCGTTATAACTACGATACGGCCAACCAGTACATCACCAGAGCGACGAATTGCGGAAGCGGCCAACCATTTCTGGGCGATACGGTTGCCAGTGGCAGGCCCCGAACAGTCCGGGTAATTAACAACACCCTGGGCATTCCCGTCTTCCGCTATTATGACAGCGCGGGAGCGGAGATTGCCAGCACCGGTCTTCCCGCGGGAATTCCCATTATCCGCCGGATTGAAATTGTGCTGGCGGTGGAAACGGAGGATATCGATGCCAATACGGGTCAACGCAGAAGGCTCATTTATTCCACGAGCGTCATTCCGAGGAACCATGCAATTCAGTAAGAAAATACTGTCATCGGAGAAGGGCTTTGCCCTCGTTACGGCGATTATGGCCTGTGTGATCCTTTTCGCGCTCGCCATGCTGATTATATCTTTATCAACCGGTGATCTGCGGGTAAGTGCCAAAAGCGTAGGGGACAAGAAGGCCATGAGCGCCGCGGAAACAGGAATTCACCGGATGATACAAAATTTCAATCCCCAGAATCTGGCAGCATCGGCGCTAACCGGCGTTCAGGTGGATTCGGCCAATGATCCCGCTTCGGTCTACTCCATCAGTACACCTGCCATCCCGACATCAGGACCGCTCTTTCTGCCCATGACCGGATACTCCATCGGCGGCGGTCAGACCTGGGGGAAAAAGCGTTTTGTGGTCAACGTGGAAGGGCGTAATACGGCCTACGACACCAAGGTGACCATCCAGACCGGCATAGGTTACGGTCCCATAGAAATATCCACAATGTATCAGTAGGGAGGATTCCATGAAAAAAACGATCAAAACAATCGGTTTGCTCCTGTTTGTCTTTTTCGCCGCGGGCTTCCTTTTTGCAGGCAAAGTGTCGGCCACGGCGCCAGTTACCGATGAATCGGCTCTCTTCACCAATTCCACACAGCCCGATGCGCTGCTCCTGCTTGATCTGTCGGGAAGCATGGACTGGAATCCCGCGGGAGGAACCAATATATGGGGAAATTCGTCCTGCACCGGAACTTTTTACAGCTCCTCCGGTACGGGGCATAATGTTAATTGCAGCCGCCTGGCCATCGCCAAGCGGTCCATCTTCAAAATCCTCGACGATACGGGAGACGGCACCATCGACAGCCAGGACGAGGGCAGCCTTGGAGTCCGCATGGGCTATATGCGCTATTACGACTGCTCGGACAGTAGCGAAGAACAGACGGGGACTTACAGTTATACCAGTGGCTGCAACCAGATCCCAGGGAGTTCCGCCAGTTCCAGAAGATACATCGGTTCCAAGTACAGCCAGATCTACTGCAACAGCAACACAAGCTGCACTATTTCGAGTACCGGTTCCTATTCAGTCGGCGGGGCCAGCGCCAGCGGCGGCACTCCCATAGCGGCAGCTTTACAGGAAGCCAAGACATATCTCGACGCCCATAAGGCGGCTGATAGCGCCGCTGCCTGCCGGAAGAAATTCGTGATCCTGATTACCGACGGTGCGGATACCTTTGCCTGCGGCGGCAACGGACAAGAATGCCAGGAACATCAATATAAGCGGCGTCGGGATGTCGTTGCGCGGACCAAGGCTCTTGCTGATTCAGGATACAAGGTATTTGTCATCGGTTTCGGCTCCGCCCTGCCCGACTATCTGGAAAACACGCTCAACTGGATGGCCTATTACGGCGGGACGGACAACCCGAATCAGACCAATGCGGGAAGTGTATCCGGATTTACCCCGGCTGCGCCCGGCACGTGCACAACAGAAACATCTCCGTCATCGGCCACCTGTTATGATAGCAGCGGGTCACATAACACTGCTAATTTTCGGGCAAGCACCAACGATCCGGGCTACGCAGCTCTATCCGGTTATGCTTTTCTGGCCGCCGATGCCGATCAGGTGGCTGATGCTCTGCAGACGGCAATCAACATCATCCGCCAGGCTAATTATTCTTTTTCCCAGTCGTCCATCCAGTCGGCAAGGACGGAGGACGAAAATTTTGTTTACGAGGGATCCTTCGAGCCCATTGATGGCGATCCCTTTTGGAAAGGGCATCTAAAAAAATACCAGATCAATGCTGACGGCACCGTCGGTTCCCTGCTCCTGGATGCGGGAGCTGTTCTGCAGTCAACGGCGGCCTCCTCCCGGACGATGCTCAAGACTTATAAAAGCGGCGCGCTTACGTCCTTTACTACTGCCAATATCAAAGATGCCGATCTCGGTGTGGGAACATCCACCACAACTTGCGGCGCATCATGCACCAGTATCGTCGGTTTCCTCCGGGGAGAATCCGCATACAACGTAGATGACTGGAAACTGGGCGACGTTTTTCGGTCGACACCTATTACCGTCGGGACTCCGTCCGCTTTTTTCGACGACGGACGCGACAGCAACAATCAGTTTGCCGCTCACCGGTCAAGTCATGTGCGCACCTCCGCCGCCGGCAACCGCCTGATCGTCGCCGGAGCAAACGACGGTCAGTTTCACAGCTTTAAAACCGGCGACCTGACCGAGGCCTGGAGTTTCGTTCCTCCCAACCTGTTGACTAAATTGAAGAACATAGCCCATGCCACTCATAATGCGACCGCGCCGGCAACATCTCTGAGCCATAATTACTTTGTGGACGGCCCCGTCACCGTGGCGGATGCTTGGCTGGGCGATGGTGACGGGACCAGCAAAACTGCCGACTGGAAAACCCAGCTTGTTTTTGCCGAGGGTCGAGGGGCCGTCAATTACGCCTGGAGTTCCTCCTCTTCCTGCGATTCCGGCATTAACAGCATTTATTCGACAACCTACAAGTATTACTGCGGCTATCATGCCTTAAGTCTTAACGACTCCCTCAATCCGACCTATATGTGGCATATCGATTTCGCTGACGACACGGCCCGGGCCGCTAAGGCCCCCTATCTCGGAGATCCCTGGAGCAAGATGATGGTCGGCCGGGTCCGGATCAAGGTGAATGGCGTAGAGAAGGAAAAGTGGGTCGGGTTCATCGGCGCCGGATATAACGGGGCCGACTGTTCCGGTGGAGGAACCTGCGATAGGCGCGGTAAGGGTTTTTTTGTTATTGATCTTTCCAGCGGGCAGGTGCTCTGGAGTTATACGCTGGCGGATAACTCCAGTATGAAATACAGCATGCCGGCCGCGCCCGCCATTGTCGATACGGACAACGACGGTTTCATTGACACTGCCTATATCGGCGATTTGGGGGGCAATATGTGGCGCTTCAAATTCTGCCGTGCCACAGATACCAATTGCGGGGCATCAGGAGCGACGACCAATTGGAGCGGCGGTATGTTTTTTGACTCCGCCTCCGGTAATATCCGCCCGATTTACACTATGGCGGCTTTGGCCAAGGACCCCAACGGCATCCTCTGGGTTTACTGGGGGACAGGTGATAAGGTAGATCCAACAGCAAGCAATGCCCAGGAGCATTTCTACGGCGTCAAGGATATTGACCGGACTTCAACCTACAGTATAAGTAACATCGACAACATCACCACCGCCTCCGGAACTTACGACGGCTCATCAAGCAGGGTGGGTTACCGAATCCTCCTGACCGGAAGCGGCCAGAAGATCCTGGCTGATCCGACGATTTTCGGCGGCGTGGTCTATTTTACCAGCTATACGCCTCCTTCGGGCAACGATCCGTGTGAACAAGGGGGAACAGCCAGCCTCAACGCCATCAACTATGCGACCGGTGGTGGCGCCTTGGCAGCAGGTGCGCGCAGTATGACCATCGGCAGTGGCATTCCCACAGCGCCAATCATCTCTCTGCCGCCCGGGAGCGGGTCGCCGGACCTTTACGTGACAACGAGCGGCGGAGGAGGCACCGCAGCGAGTACTCAGAGGGTCAACATTACCCCCCCTGGTGCGGTAAACCGTACGAACATGCTTTATTGGAAGGATATGCGCATTCAGTAATGGCGCTCCGGAATCAGCGCCGGGATCCGGTAAGGAAGCGGAAAAAATTTTCCAGTCAACAGTAATCGGGGAGATGGCCATTAATTTGGTGCGGGTTGAAGAGGGCAGTTGAACTTACGAGGATATTGATCTGCCGGCGGCAACATCACTTTTTCATCGCATCATAGAAGCTCGGTTCAACTCCGACAATATACAGCATGACTAATATCCTTTACTGGGAGGATAAACGTTTACAGTAAGCAAATTGTTGCTTTAAAAATTGCTTTAGAAATTTCTTGACAGAGAAAGGTTATCTTTGTAATGTTGCGTTCAAATTAATTAATTTAATGGGCGGAAAAATTTATTATGGGTGCGGAAAAAAGATATTGTGTAATTTGTGCCTGGCGGGTCAGTTGCCAGAAACGTTTCAGTGTTGGTACTGATGCAGTGGGAAATGTTCATTGTCCCGATTATTCGCGCGATTTGTCCATTAAAGATAAAGATATTGAAGAGGCAATAAAGAAAGATCCGGCCTCGTAGAACAAAATAATTGTTCCCGGTAAAACCCACTGTGACAAACAGCAAAAAATGCGGTTTGTCACTTTTTTTTGATTTCTTGACTAGAAATCCGGACTGATTGCTGTTAGATAGTTGTACCAATGAAGATGACGGTGTAAAAAACCTTTGTCTTTTTTAGTTATTGTGTAAGCGGCGGAGGGATCTCCCGGTGGTTGCCGCTATCGAAGAGGTGGATAAGTTTACATGAAAATAAAAATTGCCAATTTAGTTGCCGCCACTGTCAGAAATTGCATAGCAGCAGGATTAATTCCCACTGCTGATTTGCCATATATGGAAGTGGAAGTTCCCAACAATCCGGAGCATGGTGATTATGCATCCAATGTTGCTATGATTTTAGCTTCTCAGATCAAAAAGAACCCGCGCCAGATTGCTGCTGTTATTCAGTCCAATTTAGTCGATCCGGAAAATATTTTAGAGAAGACTGAGATCGCCGGGCCCGGTTTCCTTAACTTTTATCTCAAGGAAAGTGTTTGGCAAAATACTCTGCAAATTATCGAGGAACAAAAAGAAGAGTATGGCCGTCTGGATGTCGGCGGCGCACAAAAAGTGCAGGTCGAATTTGTCAGCGCCAATCCTACTGGGCCTCTGCACATAGGCCATGCCCGCGGGGCGGTAGTCGGTGATGTTATCGCTAATCTTCTTCAGACAACCGGATACTCTGTTGACAGGGAATACTATATCAACGATGCCGGCAATCAGATGAATAATTTAGGTAAGTCGGTGCTTTTTCGTTACCGGGAACTGCTGGGTGAAAAAAATGAATTTCCCGAAAATTGCTATCAGGGTGATTACATCAAGAATGTTGCGCAGGATATTATTAAAAAAGAAGGCGATAAATATCTGGCACTCAACGAGGAAGAGACGATCCGGAATTTTACGGCAATTGCCGGTGAGCTTATTCTCACAGAAATTAAAAACGATTTGCGGGATTTCGGCGTCATCTTCGATCATTATTTCAGCGAAAAAGAATTATATGAAAATGATGGTGTCGGTGAGCTGCTGGAATCTTTAAAAAAGCAGGGATTCATCTACTCCGATGGAGAAACATTATGGTTTAAAACTACGGCTTATGGTGATGAGAAAGACCGCGTCGTTGTCCGTAAAAACGGTGAGCCGACATATTTTGCCGCCGATATCGCCTATCATCAAAACAAATATTCCCGTGGCTATAAAATGATCATCGATATCTGGGGCGCCGATCATCACGGCTATATGCCACGACTTTGGGCCGGAATTCAGGCGCTGGGGCAGGACAAAGAATCCTTAAAATTAATTCTTGTGCAACTGGTGAATCTGTTGCGGGGTGGATTGCCTGTGGCCATGTCCACCCGGTCGGGGGAATTTGTTACATTGCGGGAAGTTCTGGATGAAGTTGGTAAAGATGCCGCCCGCTATAACTTTCTCATGCGGCGGTCGGACAGTCATCTGGATTTCGATCTGGAAGTTGCCAAAAAGCAGTCTAATGAAAACCCGGTTTATTACGTGCAATATGCCTATGCGCGTATCAGCAGTATTTTAAAAATGGCCGGGGAGCGCGATATTGTATTCCCGGCTTACAAGGATATTGATCCCGCCCTTTTGCAGGAACCGGAAGAAATAAACTTAATGAAAATAATGGCGCGTTATCCGGAAATGATAGAAGGTGCGGCCAGAGCTCTCGAGCCGCATCGCATTACCTTTTACTTAAATGAGCTAGCCTCGCTTTTCCATAGCTATTACAATAAGAACAAGGTTATTTCTGATAATGAGAAATTAACTGCTGCACGTTTATTCATGATAAGCACTATTCGCATCGTTTTGCAAAATGCGCTGAAAATATTGGGTGTAAATGCACCGGAAAAAATGTAAAGAAAGACTTTGGAAAAAGTCCATATGCTGCGTAACGCTGCATCCCTCGTCGTTGCGGCGTACGCAAAAAGTACGCCTCATTCCTCGTGCTCTGGAAGCGCGGTCCTGAGCACGAAGGGTTAAGGAGCGCACAAGGATTGATGAGTCAATGCCAGTGTGCGCCGACAGGCAAGCACTTTGCGTGCCTTGCCTCTGGAGCTTTTTGCAAAGTCTTTATAGAGGGTACGTAAATCAATGGCTTCCGGTAATATTAAAAATTTTGAATTAAAGCTGGGAAGAACCGGGCTGATTATCGTAATAGCAGGAATGGCCGCTCTCTTATGCAGTACTTTTCTCTTCGGCGTTGCAGTTGGAAAAAACATTGATACTTATCCGGATAAGATAGCTTCGTTGCCTCAGAAATTATTGGCTCTTGTCTGGCGTCCGGCCAAAATACGAGCCGCCCAAACTGCGGCCGAAAATAAAACAGGACAAAATCAACCGAAAGCTCAAGAAGAACCGGACCTCACGTTTTTCAACACATTAACCAGCAAGAAGGGAATGGTCAAAGAGCAGCCGATTCCTGATAAAAAACCAGTTGTTGAGGCACCGATAGCACAGCCTCTTTTGCCTCCGATCAAGAATGATGCCGCTGTGACTTCCGGTTTGGAAGCAAAAAAGCAGCAGGCGGCACCGAGCGGAACCGCCGATGATGAAATTGCGGCTAAAATAAAAGCGGCGGAGTCGGCAGCTTCTGCCAAGGAAGTTAAGTTTGCTATTCAGGTGGCTTCTTTGAAGGAAAAAAATAAAGCTCATCAACTGAGTAAAAAATTATCGACTTTAGGCTACGCGCCGCGAATTGTAGAAAATAGTATCCCGGGAAAAGGAAAATGGTTTAGAGTTGTCATTGATGGCTTTGCCAGCCGCGCTAATGCCCATACGGCTGCAGAACAAATATCCGGTAAAACCGGAGCCCATTGCATTATAAAGAGTGTGAACACTATAACCAACAGCAACTAGAAAAATGAGATCAGGTATATAATCTAATATGTTTGAAAATTTATCGGAAAAATTAGAAAGTATTTTTAAGAAATTGAAAGGGCGCGGAGTTTTAAATGAAGAAAGCGTCAATGTTGCCCTCAAGGAAATCCGTATTGCGCTTTTAGAGGCTGATGTTAATTTCAAGGTGGTCAAGGATTTTATTGAAGATGTCCGCCTAAAAGCAATCGGTAAAGAAGTGCTCGATAGTATTACGCCCGGGCAGCAGGTAGTAAAGATTGTTCATGACCAGCTGGCAGCGCTTATGGGCGGGGCCAATACCAATATTAAGTTTGGTGCCCGTATCCCGGCTCCGCTGATGCTGGTTGGTTTGCAGGGCTGTGGTAAAACGACAACCGCTGCGAAACTGGCACGTTTGTTATCAAGTGAGAAGAGGGTTTACTTAGTTTCGGCAGACATTTACCGGCCGGCAGCCATGGAACAGCTGGCCGTCCTGGGCAAGCAAATAAATGCCGGTGTTTTTAATTCAGGAAATTTAAAAGATCCGGTGGAAATATGTGTTCAAGCTGTTGAGCAGGCCAGAAGAGATGGTTATGAAGTGATCATAATCGATACTGCCGGCCGCTTGCATATCGATGATCTGCTCATGGACGAGCTCAAAAAAATTAAAGCCAGGGTCAATCCGGCGGAAATAATTTACGTTGCTGATGCCATGACCGGCCAGGATGCAGTGAATGTCGGCAGTAAATTTAATGAACTCATCGGTATTGACGGTGTTATTATAACCAAAATGGATGGTGACGCCCGTGGTGGTGCCGCCCTGTCTCTTCAGGCAGTTGTCGGAAAACCGATAAAATTTGTGGGTATGGGAGAAAAGATTGATGCGCTGGAAGTCTTTCATCCGGAAAGAATGGCGTCCCGAATTCTGGGAATGGGCGACATTTTAAGTTTGGTAGAAAAAGCTCAGGCAACGGTTGATGAAAAAACTGCTCTGCAATTAGAAAAGAAAATTCGAAAAAACGAGTTTTCCCTGGAAGACTTTCGTAATCAATTGACTCAGATTAGAAAAATGGGCTCGCTCAAAGATGTTTTGGGGATGATTCCCGGTTTGGGCAAGATAAAAGCACTAAAAGATGTGGAGCCTGATGATAAGGAATTAATCAAGATTACAGCTATTATTGATTCAATGACCCCGAAGGAACGTTTTAATTACTTGATTATTGATGGCCGACGTCGCAAAAGGATTGCCTTAGGCAGCGGGACATCTGTTCAGGATGTGAACAGATTGCTGAAACAATATGCCGATATTAAGAAAATGATGAAAAAATTTAGTCAAAAAGACGGTATGAAATCTTTTAAGAGGAATTTTCCCTTTTAAATTAAAATAAACTGTGATAAAAAAAATTCAGGATAAACTATTTTAAGGAGGTTTTATTTAATATCGATGGCGGTTAAAATTAGACTTACTCGTATGGGTGCTAAAGGCAAGCCCTATTATCGTATTGTGGCAGCGGATATAGATTTTCCTCGTGATGGAAAGTTTCTGGAGATTTTAGGCAACTATGATCCCAAAAAGAATCCGGCGGAAGTTAACTTAAAAGAAGATCGCGTTCGTGATTGGTTGGCCAAAGGAGCTAAACCAACGTTGACTGTTTCTAACCTGTTAAAATCAAAAGGTATCGAAGCTAAAGTGAAGTAAGATATTGATTTTCCCAAATGAACTAATCAAAATCTGTGGAGGTTGTTGCGATGAAGGAATTGATCAAGTTTATAGCTCAGGCCTTAGTGGATAGTCCGGATAAAGTTGAAGTTACGGAAGTCGTGGGTGAGCAAACATCTGTGATTGAATTACGCGTGGCAAAAGAAGATTTGGGAAAAGTCATTGGAAAACAAGGTCGAACCGCAAAGGCTATTCGAACGATACTAAGTGCCGCTTCAACTAAAATCCACAAACGAGCGGTCTTGGAAATAATAGAATAAAAAATGGATCTCTTTGTTGTCGGCGAGATCGTAAAAACTCGTGGTCTCCGCGGCTGTCTGAAAGTTTTGACGCAGGTGGAGACGCAAAATATCATTGCCGGTCTGGAATCTGTTTATCTTGAAGATGTTCTGGGACAAAGAAAAAGTCATGAACTCCGGGCGTTTTCAGCATCCGGCAAATTTCTCTTTCTCGAACTGAAAGACATTACCGATATAGATTCGGCCAAGGCGCTGGTCGGATATAAAGTATTGATCCCCGGGGAGATGCTGGAAGCTCTGCCCCAGGGAGAATATTACTGGCGTGATATTATCGGGCTTGATGTATATGACGAAGAGGGGAAGCATTTGGGCCGGATTGAATCAATTTTCCCTACAGGCGGTAATGACGTTTATGTCTGTAAAGGTGAAAGAGAAATACTTCTGCCGGCAATTGCCGAGGTAATCCGGCACATAGATATCGATAAAAAGATTATGACTGTTAGATTGCTGGAAGGGCTATAAAAGTGATCAAGTTTGATGTCCTTTCCATTTTCCCGGAGATGTTTTTATCTCCCCTTAATTTCAGCCTGCTAAAAAAAGCTCAGGAAAAAAGCCTGATCAATGTTTGTTTGCATGACATCCGCAAATGGACTTCCGATAAACATAAAATGACTGACGATGCCCCTTATGGCGGCGGCTGTGGTATGGTTATGAAAGTGGAGCCTGTGGAAAGGGCGTTAGCAGAGATTAAAGGCAGTGGTGGAGAATCACAGGTTGTTTTGATGACCCCGCAGGGGGAAACATTTAATCAAAAAATTGCCGAAGATTTGGCTTCCCAAAAGCGTATTATAATTATTTGTGGCCGTTATGAAGGTGTTGACGAGAGGATAAGAACGCATTTAGCAGATCGGGAAATATCCATCGGCGATTTTATATTAACCGGCGGCGAACTTTCCGCCTTAGTTCTGATAGATGCAGTTTCCCGTCTCATTCCCGGTGTTTTAGGCAATGCGCAGTCATCATGCAGTGAATCATTTTCCAATGGACTTCTGGAATATCCGCAATATACCAGGCCGGCAGATTATAAAGGCTTACGTGTGCCGGAAGTTTTAATTTCGGGAAATCATGCGGAGATTGAGCTCTGGCGCAAGCGCGAATCACTGAGAAGGACGTATAAGCGCCGGCCGGATTTGCTGAAAAAATTAGAAATATCTGCGGAAGATAAAAAAAAGTTGGAACAAATTAAATTAGAGGACACATAATTCCATTTCCAATTCAATGATGATACCACGGCGGCAAGGAGGAGTCGACGAGGCTTATTAATAATACGTTGAGGAAGCCGAAGACGACGCCAACAAAGGTAGCGCTTGAATTGAAATTGAATAAAGTCTTGATTTTAAGAAACGATTAAGGTAAGAGAAACAACTTTTTTAAAAAGTGATGCTTTTCCTTCTGGAGCCGGCGTACCTTTGTGTACCCTTTAGGGCATCAGTTGATCAGTGCGTTTTACTTTAAGTCAGCGGATAAAGCATTTATGCTATACATAGCTCTTTTACATTATCCGGTCTATAACAAAGACGGCAAAGTTGTAACCACATCTATTGCTAACACGGACATTCATGATATTGCCAGATTGTCCAGAACATATGGCGTACAAAATTATTTTGTGGTCAATCCTCTGTCCGCTCAACGGGCCCTCGCTTACGAAATTATCGATCACTGGCGTCAGGGGTATGGGGCAGTTTTTAATCCGTCGCGCCGTGAGGCTTTTGAGCTGGTCATGCTTAAAGCAAGTCTTAGCGAAGTTCAAGCCGAGATTGTAGAACAAACCGGCACACTGCCGCAGACAATTGTTACGGGAGCTAATTTCGAGGACGGGCTTTTAACCTGCGGCGAGCTGAAAAAAAGGATGAGAAATGATAATTTGCCTTATCTTTTAATTTTTGGTACAGGGTCGGGCATAGCTCAAGAAATAGTTGATAGGGCTGATTACCGTCTGGAGCCGGTAAAGGGAATTGGGGATTATAATCATCTGGCAGTGAGGTCAGCGGCAGCAATTATTATAGACAGGATAATGAGGGATTAGAATTTATAAGCAATGCGAGTTTGACGGGAGGAAATATAGAATGAACGTCTTGGAAATGATTGAAAAAGAGCACATGAGAGGGGATATTCCCGGTTTTAAAGCCGGCGACACGATTAAAGTATATGTGCGTATCATCGAAGGTCAGAAGCAGAGAATTCAGGCTTTTGAAGGTGTTGTAATCCGTAAACGTCGTGGTAACAGTCGTGCCAATTTTACAGTCAGAAAAGTTTCTTATGGTATTGGTGTGGAAAGAACTTTTCCTCTACATTCACCGGTTATCGACCGGATTGAAGTTGTTACCCGAGGAAAAGTGCGTCGTTCACGTCTTTACTATTTAAGAAATTTGAGAGGTAAGAAAGCAAGGATAAAGGAACAGACAAATAATTAGTAACAATTTGTGTTCATCAGGACACCGGAGTAGTTAGGAATAGAGCTGCTTGAGATGTTTTTAGTGTGTCACAAAGCCATCGCTTGAAAACCAGCGGTGGCTTTTTCAATGAAGGCAATTTGTTATTGACAGCATTTCGCTTTTATGAGGAAAACGAGGCAGCAGGGGAATGCACGGCATCTTAGCGGGGCAGGTGTGAGGCATATTACTAGCGTGTGACCTTGAGGTTATCAGGTTATGCGCAAAGAAGCCGATACCCTGTATGCCCGGGCATTCGCCGGGTTTCTCTACCGGATAAGCTGCTGCCCATAAAGTTAGCCAATAAAAGAGAATGGCATGATATCTTGCTGGAAGGGGCGGAAAGTGAAGGATATATTGCTTCACTGAGTCTTCAATGGACACATTTGAGAAGCTTGCCTACCAAAAAGGTTACAAGTTCATCGCTGGCGTTGATGAAGCAGGCCGCGGGCCGCTGGCAGGTCCTGTGGTGGCGGCGGCCGTAATTTTCCCTCCGGGTTATCAAAACAGCCAAATTAACGATTCCAAAAAGATTTCCGCTCGCAAGAGAGAAGAACTCTACGAGGTCATCAATAAAGATGCACTTGCTGTCGGTGTCGGTACTGCCGACGCTGATATAATTGATCGCATCAATATCCTGCAAGCTTCCCTTCAGTCCATGCGCGAGGCAGTTTTAGAGATGTCCTTACCGCCCGATTTTCTCTTAATTGATGGTTTACATAAAATACCCCTGCAGACTCCGCAAAATGCGGTGATAAAAGGTGATGCCTTGAGTGTTTCCATTGCTGCGGCATCAATTATTGCTAAGGTTTCCCGGGACCGAATCATGGAAATGTATCATCGCCAGTTTCCTCAATATAATTTTCTACGCAATAAAGGTTATGGAACGAAAGAACATTGTGCGGCGATTCTGGAATTTGGCATGTGCAAAATACATCGCCGGTCCTTTCACCTGAAAAATCTTGATCTGAAACAGACCTCTCTGGATTTGGCTGAAAAATGAAAGATATGTCGAGAATAAGTACGGGCAAAGAAGGGGAGCAAATCGCCTTAGCTTATCTCCGGAAAAACGGCTACCGTATTTGCGAAACTAACTTTCGTTGCCCTTTGGGTGAAATTGATATTATCGCCCGGGAAAAAACAAACGAAATTGTCTTTATTGAAGTCAAGACCAGGAAATCAAACCAATTAGGTTATCCCGAACAGGCAGTGGGAGTGAGGAAACAGAAAAAGCTGTCGCAGTTGGCTCTCTGGTATCTGCAAAAAAAAGAAAATGTCCGATGCGAATGCGCGCTTTGATGTAATAGCGATTATGCTCCTACCCGAAGGAAACGAAATAAAATTAATTAAAAATGCTTTCGACTTTGTGTCGCTTTAGGCCCTTCATCAACAATAATTGTAACATTGTAATATCGTGACCGGCATAAAGGGCCGTAACGAAATGGCTAAAACGTAATGGTCTTGGCGCCTGCAGGGGTGTTTGTTTCGTAACGGCCCCTAAGATTCCTGCTGATTAAAATGGCTCAATGCCGGCTTACCAATCGGATAAACATTAAAGCCGATCGCAAAACATTTTCGATGGTCGATGATATTGCGGCCATCAAAAAGAAAAGCCGGTTTGACCATCGACTTATATATTTTTTTATAATCCAGTTTCTTGTATAAATCCCAATCGGTTAGTATGGCGAGAGCATGACAACCGGAGGCGGCACGGTAAGGGTCTTCCATATAAGCAATGTTTCCTTTTTCATTGGCCAGATCAAGCGCCGCATTTTTCAGGGCTTTCGGGTCGGAAATGATTACTGTGGCCTGTTCCTCCAGCAATCGGCGCGTGATCTGGATCGCCGGACTTTCCCGGGTGTCGCCGGTATCTGCTTTAAAAGCAAAGCCGAGGATGCAGATTTTCTTTCCGGCTAAAGTATTGAACATAGTGCCCAGAATGTTAGTAATAAAACGTTCCTGCTGATAATCATTGATTTTTACTACACTTTCCCAATAATTGGCCACTTCCGGCAAACCATAGTAGCTGCAGAGGTATACGAGGTTTAAAATATCTTTTTTAAAGCAAGATCCGCCAAAGCCAATGCCGGCATTGAGAAATTTACTACCCACGCGGCTGTCCATTCCGACGGCATGGGCTACTTCTGTTACATCGGCATCAGTTTTTTCGCACAAAGCGGAAATGGAATTGATTGAGGATACCCTTTGCGCCAGGAAAGCATTGGCGACCAATTTGGAAAGCTCACTGCTCCAGATATTGGATGTGATTATTTTTTCCTGAGGAATCCAGCGGGCGTAAATTCCCGCCAATTCGGCACGAGCCCTAAGCCCGCTTTTTGTTTCGCGGGAGCCAAGGAGTACCCGGTCCGGATTTTCCAAATCCTTAATTGCTGTTCCTTCCGCCATAAATTCCGGATTGGAGAGAACTTCAAAAGTAACTTTCCCTTTAGCCGAACTCAATATTCTTTCCATGGCCAAGGCAGTTTTAACCGGCAGAGTGCTTTTTTCAATTACTATTTTCGGAGATTGAGAATATTGGAGTATTTCTCTGGCCGTCTTTTCCCAGTATTGTAAATCAGCGGCCATCCCGGCGCCCGTACCGAACATTTTTGTCGGCGTATTCACACTCACAAAGATAATATCATTTTCTTTTATCTGGGTTTCGATATCTTTGGCGAAGAATAAATTCTTGCCCCTTGTTTTCTTGACAATTTCGTCCAGTCCCGGTTCATAGACAGGCAACTCGGCAGAATTCCAGGCATCAATGCGTTCATGATTAATATCTACTACTGTTACGCGGTAATCGGGGCACTTGTAGGCGATCATTGCCATGGAAGGGCTGCCGACATAACCGGCGCCGATACATAAGATTTTTTTCTGAGGTTTTTTTTGTGTTTTTTTCATTTGCTTTTTTCCCTTTCGTCATGCCGGCGCAGGCCGGTATCCAGTTTTCTATTTCTGGATTACGGGTCGCGATTTGGCTGCCGGAATAACAGAAGAAGTAATATTTTAAAGTTCAAATTTGTCTTTACATTTATTACATGTTTTATAATCTGAAAATGACCAGCAACCATCCATAAAAAACATTGTTGTGATTATCAGTGGCAGCATCAAAACCGCAGCTATTGACTGCCCCCAGGATGCTCCACTTTCATATGGTTGAGTATCTCCACAAGTTGGGCATATAGCTATTTTACAATCTACACAATAATTTCGCATTTCTCCATATCGAGAGACAGAAAGTTTATAACCGCAGTTGGGACAGATGCTTTTTACGCTCATTTCCCTATTAAAATTTCCAATTTAGGTAATTTTTAAAACATTCCGGAAATATTTAATAGTATCGATCAATCCTTGCTCCAACTGGATGTTAGGTTTCCAGCCCAGCTTTTTTAGGGCTAGATTAATGTCCGGTTTGCGCTGCGTTGGATCATCGGCCGGCAGCGGCTCAAAAACAATCTGCGAATTACTATTTGTTAGTTTAATGATTAACTTTGCCAACTCGGAAATTGTAAACTCGCCGGGATTGCCAAGGTTGACCGGCCCGTAAAAATCATCCGATGAATTCATCATGCGGATCAGACCATCTACTAAATCATCTACATAGCAAAAAGAGCGGGTGTGGGAGCCATCGCCGTATATGGTAATATCTTTGCCCTGCAGAGCCTGAACGATGAAATTGCTGACCACTCGTCCGTCGTTAATGGCCATACGCGGCCCGTAGGTGTTAAAAATCCGGACAATCTTTGAGTTGACGCCATTTTGCCGCCGGTAATCCATCATCAGGCATTCGGCAGCTCTTTTTCCTTCGTCATAGCAACTGCGAATGCCAATAGGATTTACTCTGCCCCAGTAGGATTCGTTTTGGGGATGTACTTCCGGATCACCGTAAATTTCGGATGTGGAAGCCTGAAGAACTGTTGCTTTTGTCCTCTTGGCAATTCCTAAAACATTGATTGCGCCCATTACATTGGTTTTAATGGTTTTAATCGGGTTGTATTGATAATGCACCGGTGATGCGGGACAGGCTAAATTGTATATTTGATCAACTTCCAGATATAGGGGATTGATAATGTCATGACGAATCAACTCAAAACGAGAATTGCCGGAAAGATGACTTATGTTATCTCTGTTGCCGGTATAAAAGTTATCCAGGCAGATAATTTCATTATCATCTTTGAGCAGCCGCTCACAAAGATGAGAGCCTAAAAAGCCGGCGCCGCCGGTAATAAGTATACGCTTTGTCATATTAATTTATTGGCCTTGAACCGGTTCATTATGGTAATTTCTTTTGGACTCTGGTATTAAACCTGAAAGCAGCGGTAGATGTCAACCACAAAAAATTTTCATAGAGGTTCCATGTCCATCAGCATAAATACTCAACAGGGAATTCTTTATATCGTTGCGACACCTATCGGCAATCTGGAAGACATTACCTTGCGTGCGCTGCGGATACTCAAAGAAGTAAGTCTCATCGCCGCCGAAGATACCCGCCGTACCAGAAAACTTCTTAATGCTTATGAGATTTCGACACCATTGATAAGCCTTCATGAACACAATGAAAAAGAAAAGAGTTCGGTCATCATTGCGAAAATCAAATCCGGTATGAGTGTGGCTTATGTTACCGATGCGGGTACTCCCTGTATTTCTGATCCCGGTTATCATCTGGTAAAATTGGCCCAAACAGAAAATATTAGTGTTATTCCTGTTCCGGGAGTATCAGCGATTATTACAGCTTTGAGCGCTTCCGGCTTTCCCGCCGACAGCTTTGTGTTTTGCGGATTTCTGCCGGCAAAAGAGAATAAAAGAAGAATATATTTGGAAGAACTAAAAGAAGAAATAAGGACGATTGTGTTTTATGAATCACCGGCCCGGTATCCGGCGGCGATTCAGGATATGTATGATGTGCTGGGTGATCGGGAAATCGTAATCGCCCGGGAATTGACAAAAATATTTGAAGAAATCAGGTATGGTAAAATTTCCAGTTTTCTTAATGGTAATGCGCAAGGTAAAACAAAAGGGGAATTTACAATAATTATACAAGGGAAAGAAAAAGAACCGGCTGTATTTGCTCCGGAAGAAATCGCCGAGAAACTATTGCAACTATGGAAAAATAAGAAAATATCGGTGCGTGATGCAGTTCACGAGATTGTACAACAAACCGGGTTATCCAGGAAAAAAGTCTATGATTTGGCTGTAAAGTTGAGGTCACAAAATATCTGATATTTATAAGCAAAAGTCCGTTGCATATATTGCTTGAACTGTTAAGAACACTATGGTAACTCAACCACTTATATTGGCAAAATTTTTTTAGAAGTGACCTGCCTTACGGGGGATTAATTCATGGCTGAAGATTCTATTATACCTGATGATAAAAAAATTTATGATTTGACGGAAGTATATGAAGAACGAAACGGGAGAAATAATCAGGAAGTTATTGTCGTTGATGGACGTGGTTATGAAAGAATAGCTAAAGATAATAAATATATCCATGAATTGGTTGATGTTGCCGAAGATCAATCGGCCGCAAATAATCTCAATCAAGAGATTCTCAAACAGGTAACCCGGATAGCGGAAAAGATTGCCCGTGAGATCATCCCGGAAATAGCAGAAAGAGTTATTCGAGAAGAAATTGATAAGTTAAAAAAGTTAAGTGGCAACGGATCGGCGACCGTTAATTAACCTATGAGACGATATCAGCCGGCAGCAGTTCTTTTTTTAATTTTTTTATGGTGTGTTCCTGTCTTTGCACAGGGTAATGCAGGTGTTTTAAACCTGGAAGTTGAAGGCAATGCCGCAATCAATTCCAATGATTTTGCCGGTGCAAGAGATGGAGCAATCGAAGATGCATTGCAAAGAGCAATCCGGGAGGCGGCATCTGTCTTGCTGGCTCTTCCTGTTGCAGATAAAAAATTTCTGCCTTTTAAAAATGAGATCATTGAGCAGCGGGACAGATACATAAACAATTATAAAATTACTGCAGAAAACAATCGTGGGGATACTTATTCCGTTACCATAAAAGTTGCTGTTGCTCTGCCGGATTTAAAGAACGATTTGGCCAAAATGGGTTTTCATCAGATTTCCGGTGCGGTAAAAAATAATGTAATTATTTCTCTGGAGGTTAGAGGGTTAAAAAAATATTCCGATTTTTTATCCTTAAAAGAGTTCTTGAAAAAGCGGGCAAAGATTGTGAAAAATATCAATGCGCGATCTTTCGAATGGCAGCAGGCCCGTCTGGAGCTGGAAATTTCCGGAACGTCTCAAGCATTGGCGGCGGAATTAGCCAAAACAGGCCGGTACATACTGGATGCCGAACTGATTAAAAAAAATCAAATAACGATTAGCCTTTTACCAAGGGAAGGAGAATAATGAAAAGATACAAATACCAGCTGATTTTACCGGTTATTTTGGGAATAATATTATGCCTTGGCTGTGCTTCCAAATCGCCCAATGTAGTGAAAAAAGATTCGGAGAAGTCTACGGCTAAAGTAATTGCGGTGCTACCTGTGAATAATAAAACTCTGGATATTAAGGCTCCGCAATTATTGAGGTTAAAAGTACTCGATGAACTTTATTTTAAGGGATACTCTAAGCTTCCGCTGGAAGTAATTGACAAGAAATTGGAGCTTATATACAGGAGTGAGAAGAAAATTGTTGCGGGTGTTGTGTCTCCTCACGTAATCAAGGAATTGGTAGGTGCGGATGCTGCAATGTACTGCACTCTTACCGAGGGCAAACGCAAAGCGAGTTTATTTCATGTTCCGATAACAGTTGCGGCCAGTTGCGAATTGCGTAGCACGCAGACGGGAGAAGTTCTCTGGAATGCTCGGTACAAATTGACGCGTACAAATTTTGATTTGCCCGGCAAGAGCCTGGAGATGAAGTCCTACGAAGCTTTCGAAACTGTAATTGAACAAGTTGTTAATAAAGTTTTGGAAACACTGCCGGATGGGCCGAACTTAAAAGGTTGAAAATTATAATTAGTTCTGTTGCTTTTTGCGAAGAATTGATAAAATATATCATGAGAAAAATGATGGAGACGCTTATGAAAAAAATTTTTCCAATAATGTTGGGTTTCCTGGTTATATGTATTTATTCTTCTTATGTTTATGCCAAGCCGCAGGTTGTAGTGAAAATGGCGAAGGGAGAAGCTAAAGTTACTGCTCTGGAAGGTGCAGCCCAGGCTGTCTGCCCCGGTCAAAAAGACGCCAGGAAATTGAAGATTAATGATGTGCTCAAGCCCGGCTGTGAAGTTTCGACAGGAAATAAAAGCCGGCTGGAGCTTTTGCTTCCCGATAACAGTATCGTCCGTTTTGCCGATAATACAAATTTTACAATTATGCAAGTGAATGCCGGAGATGCTGGAAAACGTGACGTGAAAATTTTTATGAGCATCGGGAAAATATGGTCAAATGTGCGTAAAACTCTCGGCGGTAAAGGTGGTTTTGAAGTTTCCTGTGAAAACGCTGTTGCCGGAGTCCGTGGTACCATATACCGGATGGATGTTGAAGATGACAAATCTGCCCTGGTCAAGGTTTATGATGGTGAAGTTAGTGTTGCCGCGTCAACTGCCCAAAAAGATCAAAAGATTCCTGTTGCCGGACCGCCGCAGCCTATAGCAGGACCAACGGCTGTCGCCGGGCCTAAACCGGTTTCTCTGGATGAGTGGGTTTACATTGTGAAGTCAATGCAGCAGGTTCGTATCAAAGCGGATGGCAAGGCGGAAGAACCGAAAGAGTTTACGGAAGCGGAAGATCGTGATGCCTGGGTGGATTGGAATAAATCTCGGGACAACAAACAATAAATGAATTGCCCAATTCTATTTTCTCAATGAATATACCAAACTTCTTATCTTTATTGCGGATTATCCTCGTTCCAGTTGTGGTGATATTTCTCATTCAAGGTTCGTATGGTAAAGCTTTGTTTACTTTTGCTGTGGCGGGATTAACCGATGCTTTAGATGGCGCCCTGGCCAGATTATTGAGCAGTCAAACTGTTTTAGGATCTTACTTGGACCCAATTGCCGACAAATTGCTCTTGACAGCAAGTTTTGTGACATTGTCTATTTTAGGTATCATTCCCAGTTGGCTTACAGTAATAGTCATCAGTCGTGACTTTATTATACTTTTAGGAATCGCAATTCTAACAATGATATCTGTTCCTTATGTTATCAGTCCGGCTCTTGTTGGGAAAGTAACCACTGCTTTGCAAATTGGTACAATTTTTTTAGCCTTGTCATTTCAGGCCTTTTCTCATGATGTCAGCTACGATTGGATTAGAATTCTTTGCTGGTTGACCGGTCTCTTTACAGTTGCATCGGGATTAACATACATAACCAGGGGGATTAAAATTATTAACAATGCCAACTTAAAAGAGGCTAAAAAATAAGATATTTGCTTGACACTGCGGCGTTTTGTTGCTAGTAGAACAAAATTCTGAATAGGTTTATTTACAGGCAAGTAGCTCAGGGGGAGAGCGCCATCCTGACGCGGTGGATGTCCAGGGTTCAAATCCCTGCTTGCCTACCATTTTTTTACAATACCCGTTGTGAAAAATGCCAATTTTTAATGAAGGGCATCAGCGAAATGGTGATGCCCTTTTAAATAAGTCCGATGTATAATGGAAGTTTTTTTGGTGTTTAGTATAAACTATGAATATTAAAATTGTTTTTCCCGATAAAACTGAAGCCTCTTTGCCTGCGGGCATTACTGTAAAAGATTCTATTTCTGCCTGGAATAAGGAAGCTTTGGGTTCTACTGTTGCCGCGAAGATCAATGACGTAGCCGTGGATTTGAGTCATTCTCTTGACGAAAATGTTACCCTTTCCTTGATCGATATTGCCTCCAGGGAAGGTTTGTCTATTTTACGCCATAGTATCTCGCATGTAATGGCTCAAGCAGTACAGGATGTTTTTACCGGCGCAAAAGTCAGCATAGGACCGTCCATTGAAGATGGCTTTTACTATGATTTTGAATATAAAGATACTTTTGCTACTGAAGATTTCGCCAAAATAGAGCAGCGGATGAAGGAAATTGCTGCAGCGAATTATCCTTTTATTCGCCAGGAAATTTCCCGTACTGACGCAGTTGCTCTCTTTGCCGAAAGAAACGAGAATTACAAAGTTGAACTGATTAACGATTTGCCGGCGGACGTAAAGATGATCAGCCTTTATAGACAAGGTGATTATGTAGATCTATGCCGCGGGCCTCATATCCCTTTAACCGGGATGATTAAAGCTTTTAAACTTTTAAGTGTGGCCGGTGCTTACTGGCGCGGTGATGAAAGAAACAAGATGTTGCAGCGCATCTATGGAACAGCTTTTGCCGATGTTGCCGCGCTCAATGATTATTTAAACTTACTGGAGGAAGCAAAGAAGCGGGATCATCGCCGTCTCGGTCGTGAATTGGATCTGTTTCAGGTTAATGAAGAAGCCGGTCCCGGTTTGATCATTTTTCATCCCAAGGGAATGCTGCTGCGTTACATTATTGAGGAATGGGAGCGCAAAGAACACTTAAAACGCGGTTATGATATGGTTATGGGGCCCCAGATTCTCAAGGTTGACCTTTGGAAGAAATCCGGTCACTTTGATCATTATCGGGAAAATATGTATTTTACGGAAGTGGATGAGCAGGCCTATGGCATTAAACCAATGAATTGTCTGGCCCACATGCTGATTTATAAATCCAAAATTCGCAGCTATCGTGATTTGCCTTTGCGTTATTTCGAACTGGGAACAGTCCACCGCCATGAAAAGACCGGAGTTTTACACGGATTGATGCGCGCCAGGCAATTCACCCAGGATGATGCTCACATCCTTTGCACTCCCGAACAATTAAATTCTGAAATCAGAGCAATTGCTGATTTTGTAAATTACGCCATGGGAATTTTTGGCTTTGAATATGAAGTCGAATTAAGTACCAGGCCGGAAAAGTCCATCGGATCCAATGAAGATTGGGAACTGGCGACTTCTGCGTTGGAGAATGCACTCCGGGACAACAAAATAGCCTATGAAATCAATGTAGGTGACGGCGCATTTTACGGTCCCAAGATTGATTTTAAATTAAAAGATGCCTTGAAAAGAAAATGGCAGTGTGCGACGATCCAGTGCGATTTTACACTGCCGGAAAGATTTGAATTGAGTTATATCGGTGCTGACGGAGAAAAACACCGGCCGGTTATGTTGCACAGAGTTATTTTAGGCGCAATTGAACGGTTTATGGGCGTGCTCATTGAACATTATGCCGGAGCATTTCCCGTTTGGCTTTCACCTGTGCAATGCACGGTGTTGACCGTTACGGATAAGCAGATACCTTACGGCGAGACGGTTTATGACAAACTGATTGCGGCGGGTATCCGCTCAGAAAAATATTTTGAAAATGAAAAGCTGGGATATAAAATTCGCCAGGCGCAGATGCAAAAAATTCCTTACATGCTGGTAATTGGCGATAAGGAAATGGCAGCCGGAACGGTAGCCCCTCGTGCACGGGACGGCCAGAATTTAGGGTCATTGTCAGTTGATGAATTTATTGCGGTAGTAAAGGAAATGTGTGAGAAAAAGCTTTAGACTTTATTTGCTTCAGGAGGTGACATATAGTTAAAGATTTAAGAATAAACAGGGAGATAAAGTCGGCGAGCGTTCGAGTCATTGACGCTGAAGGCAAACAACTGGGAGTTATTACCTTCGATGAAGCGCTGGCCAATGCCGAGAGGGTTGGTTTGGATTTAGTGGAAGTATCGCCTACTGCCGAACCGCCTGTTTGTAAAATAATGGATTACGGTAAATATCGCTATCGGATTAGCAAAAAACAGCATGATGCTAAAAAGAGTCAGGCAGTAATTCATATTAAGGAAATAAGATTAAGGCCGAAAACGGAGGAACACGACGTACAGGTTAAAGTCAAACATATAAAGAAATTTTTAGATAAACATGATAAGGTAAAAATATCGATGATGTTCCGGGGCAGGGAGATTGCCTTTACCGAAATCGGCCGCCGCATTATGGATGCGATTAAAAGTGAATTAATCAATGAATGTATTATTGACCAGGAGCCCAGGCTGGAAGGCCGCAACATGGTTATGATTGTTTCACCAAAAAAATAATAGAAATAATGATAATTAAAGAGGTGATTTAATGCCAAAACTAAAAACTCATCGGGGGGCCGCCAAACGCTTTTCGCTGACCGCTAATGGAAAGGTTAAACGCAGCAAAGCTTTTGCCAGCCATATCCTCACTAAGAAAACGACAAAGAGAAAGAGGGCGCTAAGAAGGTCCGCATTGGTTAATTCCGCCAACCTCAAAGAAATCAAGAGGCTTATTCCTTATCTATAAAAATAAGGACAATTATATTTGTTTTAGACTAGGAGAGAAGAGGAAATGTCAAGGGTAAAAAGGGGCGTTAATGCCCGCAAGAAAAAGAAGAAGATATTAAAACTGGCTAAAGGTTTTTTTGGAGCCCGTAGCCGCCTGATCAGGACAGCTACAGAAGCAGTAAACAAGGCGATGAAATATTCCTACCGCGATAGGCGGGCGAGAAAGCGGGAATTTCGCCAGTTGTGGATTGCCCGTATTAATGCGGCTGCCCGTTTCAATAATATTTCTTATAGCCGTTTGATTGATGGCATGAAGAAATCCGGTATTGAATTGGATCGCAAGATACTGGCGGAGCTTGCTGTCAATGATCCCCAGGGTTTTGCCCAGGTTGTAGTGGCGGCAAATAGCGAGCAGGCGGCATGATCGGTGAGCTTCAACAGCTGGAAAAAGATGCTCTTGCCGAACTGGCAACGGCAACAATTGAAGAACAAATTCTGGCTGTCAGGACAAAATATCTAGGCCGTAAAGGGCTCCTGACGGGGCTTTTAAGAAACATTGCTCAAGTACCGGACGAAGAGAAACCTTTGTTCGGGAAGCGCTGTAATGAAGTAAAGGAACGCCTTAATTCCAAGATTGATGATGCTCTGAAAATCCAGTCCAGCCGGAAAAAAGAAGACATCCTGCTGAAAGAAAAAATTGATGTTACCTTACCCGGACGTTTTATTTCCTGCGGACGTATCCATCCCGTAATTCAAGTGCGTCGTGAAATATGCGCCATCTTCGCATCTTTCGGCTTTTCTGTTGTCGAAGGTCCGGAAGTAGAGCTTGATTATTACAATTTTGAAGCTCTGAACATTCCCAAGGATCATCCGGCCCGGGACATGCAGGATACTTTTTACGTCGAAGAAAACGTAGTTTTACGGACACATACTTCGCCGGTTCAGATAAGGATAATGGAAAAAGTACAACCGCCCGTGCGCATTTTGTCTCCGGGAAGGGTTTACCGTCCCGATTCCGATATCTCCCATACGCCGATGTTTCACCAGATGGAAGGTTTGCTGGTTGATAAAGGTATCAGTTTCGGCGATTTAAAAGGTATTTTAACTGCATTTCTCAAAAAAGTATTTGGTGATAAGACCACACTGCGTTTCCGTCCCAGTTTCTTTCCTTTTACTGAACCGTCTGCCGAGGTGGATATTCGTTGCGTAATGTGCAATGGAACCGGCTGCCGGGTATGCGGACAAAGCGGCTGGCTGGAAATTCTCGGGTCCGGTATGGTTGACCCGGCAGTGTTTCAAAATGTTGGTTATGACCCGGAGACTTATACGGGCTTCGCCTTTGGTCTTGGTCTGGAACGCATTGCGATGCTTAAATATGGCATTTCCGATATTCGGTTATTTTTTGAAAACGATATTCGATTCCTCAGACAATTTTAGGGGCCGTTACAAAATAGCCATCATGCTAGTGGCAAGACCTTTCGTTACGGCCCCTTATGCCGGTTACGATATTGCAATGTTAATGTTATAGTTATTGTTGAATAACGGCTTAGGAGAGCCTTGCTTTATGCTGGTTAGTCTCAAATGGCTCAAAGATTATGTAGAAGTTGATTTATCTGCCGCCGAACTGGCGGACTTGTTGACTATGGCCGGTCTGGAAGTTGACGAAATAAAACTAATTAAACCGGCATTCAATGGCGTTATTGCTGCTCAAATTATTTCTGTAAAACCTCATCCGTCAGCCGATAAATTGTCCCTTTGTGATGTAACCGATGGTTTGCAAACCTATCCTATAGTCTGCGGTGCAAAAAACATTAAAGCCGGGGATATCGTGCCTCTGGCGAAAATTGGTGCAACAATACCCGGTGGATATACAATTAAATCATCGGTATTGCGCGGCGAAAAATCAGACGGCATGTTGTGTTCGGAAGCGGAACTGGAAATAGGCGATGATGCTACGGGAATTATGCAATTGCCGCCAGGCACGGCGTTGGGGAAACCGCTGGAAGATATTCTCGATCTGGGCGATACGGTTCTGGACGTAGGAATAACGCCGAATCGCGCCGATTGTCTCAGCATGATCGGTATTGCCCGGGAAGTGGCGGCGATAACCGGCAAAAAAATGAAGATAGAAGCCTGCGAAATCCGGGAATCAGCAGAAGATATTAATTCCATAACTTCCGTTAAAATAATTGATAGCGATCTTTGTCCCCGCTATAGTGCAAGGATGATCAAGGATGTTAAGATCGGCCCTTCGCCCGTCTGGATGAAAACAAGGCTTGAAGCTGTAGGATTGCGTTCCATAAATAATGTCGTAGATGTGACGAATTTTGTCATGCTGGAGATGGGGCAGCCCCTGCACTCTTTTGATTTTCGTTTCCTGGAGGAAGGCCGCATTGTTGTTCGTAAATCTCGGCAGGATGAAGAATTTATCTCTCTTGACGGCAAGAGCCGGAAGCTGGATGCAGATACTTTACTGATTTGTGACGGGGTGAAGCCCGTTGCCATTGGCGGTATTATGGGGGGACTCAATTCTGAAGTAAAAGATGATACGCAGATTGTCTTTCTGGAGAGTGCTTATTTTAGCCCGGCTTCAATCCGCCGTTCGGCAAGGAGGCTCGCCATGCCCACGGATGCGGCTTTCCGCTTTGAGAGGGGAATCGATCCGGAAGGGGTGTTGGGAGCATTAAATCGTGCCGCCACACTTATTGCCAGCCTTTCGGACGGCGTCATTTGTAAAAATTATATTGACGAATATCCACTGAAAGTTCCTGCGGCCGCGGATATATCCTTGAGGCTCAGCCGTATTAATGCAATCATTGGTACCTCGATCAAAAGCGAAGAAGTAATAAAGATTTTACAGAGCATCGGAATGGATGTCAGGGAGCCGGAAATAGGTCGGTATCTTGTTACACCGCCTACATATCGGGTCGATATTGGCAGAGAGATCGATTTGATTGAAGAAGTTGCCAGGCTTTATGGTTATGACCGTGTTCCGGTAACACTGCCGGGTGTCTCTGTTGCTGAAATGGTTACTATTCCACGCCTGGATCTGGAAGAAAGAATTCGCTGTCTGTTGACTGGTACCGGTTATACTGAAGTTATCAATTATAGTTTTATCACCCCGTTATCTGTCGATTACCTTTCTCTGAAAGAAAATGACGAAAGACGCCGGCTGGTTCATATTAAGAATCCATTGGTGGAAGATCAATCTGTTATGCGGACAACAATGGTTTTCGGCCTGCTCGATACCCTGAGAAAGAACGCCAACAATGGCTCAGTTAATTTAAAGCTCTTTGAAATGGGCAGAACATTTCTTAGCCGTGGCGAAGGTACACTGCCTGAAGAAAGAAATATTCTGGCAGGACTGTTATCCGGAACTATCAGTGATGATTTATGGAACTCCAGGCGGAATGTCGATTTTTATGATATAAAAGGCTGCATTGCCAATATGTTTCTTGATTTGAAAATAAACAATTGTCAGTATCGTTCGGAAAATACAGAGACATTTTTACACCCGGGAAAATCCTGCAATATCTATTTAAATGACAACAAAATAGGCTATGCAGGCGAGTTGCATCCGGATGTTCAAGATAAAATGGATTTAAAAGTAAGCTCCTATGTATTTGAAATTAATCTTGATATTATGGCAACCCATAATGCCGGCGATATCACCTATAAAGAAATATCGAAATATCCCGCAGTGACACGGGATGTCGCTTTTGTCATCGGATCTGGTGTGGAAACAGATCATATGTTGAATATTGTTTTGCAGCAGAAAGAAGATTTACTTGAAAATGTTGTTATTTTTGATATATACGCAGGTAAAGGTCTGGCGGAAGGAACGAAAAGTCTGGGATTGCGGTTTTCTTATCGCGCACCGGATAAAACATTGACCGATCTGGAAGTGAATAATGCCCACGAAAAGATTGTGCGCAACACCATTCAATTGACTGGTGCAAAAGTAAGAGGCGAATAGTCATAAGAAGCTAAAACGGAGGAAAAGAAATGACGAAGATTGATATTATTCAAAATGTTTATGAGAAGCTTGGTTTTTCCAAAAAAGAGTCGGCGGATATCGTTGAATCTGTATTTGACATTATTAAAGACAGTCTTGCCCAGGGTGACAAAGTGAAGATTTCCGGATTCGGTAATTTCGTAGTAAAAGAAAAAAGGGAACGACGTGGTCGTAATCCTCAGACTGGTCAGGAAATATCCATTACCGCCCGGAGGGTTCTGACTTTTAAATCCTCTCAGGTATTGCGTAAAGCCCTGAACTAGCAATAACCGAATCCATCTGTAAGCATTCCTCCATATTTTAGAAATCCTTATATATGGTTTCTAAATAAGACTTGTTCGTCTGGAGAGTTCTATCGGAAACTCAGCGAATAAAATCGCGTCTTTTCCAGCTATAGGTTTAAAAGGTGCAGCGGAGGGATTTCGCCCTAAGGATTTAGGAATTTTATGGAAACAGTAATTCCCGAAAAGGCCTATTTCCGTATTGGAGAAGTAAGCAAAATCCTGGGTGTTGAGTCTTACGTTATTCGATACTGGGAGACAGAGTTCAAGTCGGTTAAACCCGTGCGCACAAGGTCTGCCCAACGTCTATACCGGAAGAAAGATGTTCAGGAATTATTGACGATTCGAAATTTGCTTTATTCGCAAAGGTTTACCATTGACGGAGCAAAAAAGCAGCTCGTAAAAATGCGGGGAGAGGTCGAACCGGAAATAAAAGTTGTCGATAGAGAAAAGCTGCTTTTGATTAAACAGGAATTGCAGCAAATAAGAAACATGATCAGCTGATAAAAAGCCGACTAATTATTAGTCGGCTTTTTTATTCGACTGGTAGTGTCTCTTCAAAGAATCGTACCCTTGTTTGGGGGGGCAATGATTGTCGGAGGAGAAGATTATTTCTTGTTTGCTCTTTTGGAAGCTTTAAGTGGATTGACTTTTTGTGCCGCTTCTTTAACTTCCAGTTTGATATGAGTTGCTGTCGGGCATTTGCCACTAATCCATTTGCTCGTTGGATCCGGATAAACCTTGCAGTATTTTCCAGCTTCGTATTCAAATGTCTTGCTGCAGTCGGTACATTTATCGATTATTACATGACAGCTGCCGCCAAAAAAACCGCAGCCTTTTTTGCTCATAAAAGCGCATTCCAATCCTGTTTTAACAGTCTGACAAAGCATTTAACTTACCCCCTAATAATTTTTCCAATTTACATTGATCGGCATTAAAATTTTGCGGAAGAAATGAATAAAAGATCCCCGCTTGCGGTATTGTAACGAAAACCGGCGTGTCCTTAACAACAAAAGAAGTACTTGTCAAGAAAAATTGAAATTTTCCATAAGCCAAATTGCGGAAAATTATCAGCTTAAAATAACTGTCTGCTCCTCAATAATTATTTCCATTTTGATTATTCGCAGGATAGACACAATAATTACCGGAATATCATGTATTCCTTGTGATTAAATTGACTTCGGTGGTGTTTTGTGCTACTGGAAAAGGCATTAAAATACATAGTTTATTGCTTTTGAGGCCGCTAAAAAGTGAATAAATTAGTTTTGGTTAAGATTTTTTTGAGGTCTTTTTTTATACATACCACGCTTAATTTTCGCAGAATGCAAAACATGGGCTTTGCTATGGCGGTAATTCCCTTAGTCCGGGAATGGAACATGACACAAAAAGATACAGCAAAATTCTTAACAAAGCATTTACAGATGTTTAATACACACCCTTATTTTTCTGCATCCGTTGTGGGTTCGGTTATTCGATTGGAAGAAGAGCAGATTAAGGGAATAAGAATTAATCCATCAGCGGATGCTGCTGCAATAAAACAGGTTTTGGCTGGGCCATACGCGGCAATCGGCGATACTTTTTTCTGGGGAGCGTTGCGGCCTTTTGCAGTAATTGTTTCTTGTGTTCTAGCTTATATGGGCTATGTTCTTGCTCCACTGGCTTTCTTATTATTATATACGCCGGCTCATATCCTGATAAGATTAAAAGGCTTTCTTGAAGGCTATCGGAGAGGGAAGCAAGGGATTGAATTCATCCGAGTTCTGGATTTGCCGCGCATTGCCGTAAATATCCGGTGGGGTTCTTTGATTGTTTTGGCCGGTTGGGCAGCTTTTTTACTAAGCAGTAAGGAAAATTTGTCATTTGTTAATTTGTCGGGCATTGTGATGAAGTTGGCGGCGATTGCCGCTATTCTGGTTTGCCTTGGACTTATCAAAAAAAGAATTTCCCAATTTTATATTTTATACGGTGCAGCTATAATTTTTCTTTTAATATCAATGAAAGATTTTTTAAATTGATAGAAATTAAAACGTTTAAATTAAAAAATAAATTAGGAATGCATGCCCGGCCGGCAGCAGCTTTTGTTAAGATTGCGCAGCAATTTAAATCGGATATCTACATAGAGCGCAACGGACAAACCGTTAACGGTAAAAGCATTCTGGGCATACTCACATTGGCTTGCCCTCATAATGGAAGATTAACAATAAGAGCTGAGGGAACTGATGTGCTCGCGGCAATGAAAGCACTGGAAAATTTGATCGAAAACAAATTTGGGGAAGATTAAATAAAAACATGGGCGCCTATCAAGAAAAGAAAACATTGGTTCTGAAAGGTATAGGTATTTCCCCGGGCATTGTTACCGGTAAAGCTTATCTATTCGACCCGCTGGATATTCAGCTTTCTTTTTATAAGCTTGATGATGCAGCACTCATTCCGAAAGAAATTCTACGTTTTAAAAATGCTCTGAAAGAATCTGAACGTCAGCTTTTAGAAATTCAGGAAAATATCAGGAAAACAAAGATTGACGAGCCTCTCTATGTCATCGATGTTCATATTTTAATTCTGAAAGACAAGAAATTTATCAGCCGTACGATCAAATACATCCGCCGATTGGGA
>JANYAY010000054.1 GCA_025361065.1 Deltaproteobacteria bacterium | reverse complement strand
ACCGGATACGCTCCAGATGGATAGCGCAGGCTGCCTCATCAGGGAAGAGTTTCTGAAACTCTAACAGTGTCCGGGGGTAATCTGACATGCGCAGGATCATACCCCAAAGCGACATTCTGCGTCAACCGGATAGGCATGCTTTGTTCATGCTTATCTCCTTTTGAGTTCTGGTCACAGAATCAGCACTGTTCCCTTAACTCAACAGGAGATTTTTCTAAATACTATAGCATAGCTTTTTCAATTCTCCCCAGCATAGCTGGGGGCTTAGCGCCGGAGTTAATGATCAACTTCGATTCGGGATCGATCGACGCCCAGATCCAATGTCGTCCGTATTCTTTTTCGAAGTCTTCATCGGAAAGAGATTTCTTTTTTTTACAAAGGCCCATAACCCTACAACGCAATTTGCCAACAATGACACCATATATTGTGTCTTCAATGCATAAAAACCACAATATATAGTCTTTAAATCGTTAAATTGCGTTGTAGTGATAACTCATCTATCTGACATTCATTTAAATGTAGATCACGAATCAGATCTCCAAGGATCTTTTTGCAATGCTCACCAGCCTTGAGTACAATTCGGTTAACGGCATCTTTATCAAAAGATAAAATTCTCGCTGTCCCCCGAATGCTGTTACTTTCGGCGATGGCCAAAACAATACGCTGGATCTCTTGTTTGCTATAGTTAGAATGCATAAATATTGTGCCATGATTCTCTGAAAACCTGTGATTGCATGACTTGCAACGAAGCAATAGAGTTTTGTTTTTGCCGTACCGTGTACTGGTAGTGATGTTCCCTTTTCCTCTAATTACATATAGGTAAACCCCCGGCTCTGCCGGGGGATACTTACTTCATAATCCAGGCATTTTGAGTTCGGGCAAAAATGATCGCTGAGATTGGCCAAGTCATCCTCCTCTCTGCTAAGGTTTCTCAGATTGTACCCAATAGAACGGAGGATGACAAGAAATAACTAACAATGACTATGTGACATTACCGATATCATTGAATTGCTTCAAATTCACAACAAGTTGCTTCATTCCTTGCGTAAATTCTTTTCCTTGGAATACCATTTGCAGAATCCCACATAAAATATTGAAAACAGTACCTAAATTTAGGTAGTATAGTATAATATTACAATAGGATAGTCAAGAATAAATATCAAGTCATATGAAAAAGCTATAGGAACGCAACAGAATTTATATCAATAGAAAATAGGGCATGGTTTCTTTGCCCGGACTTATTGAGAAGTTACTTTTTTTGCGAATAACATGCTGATATAATTAACTTGTTAACCGGACAGCAGTGGTCTATTATATGTTTTTACAGATAGTTAGATTCTTAGACTTTTTACGAGACCATCAAAGTTCAACCGCGGACTTTCGCCGGACATCTATTTCTGGCGGGATAGCAGGGGATTGGAGATCGATCTTCTTTTGGAGAAAGGAGAAGCGTTGTGGCCGGTGGAGATCAAGTCCGGTCAGACCATTGCCTCCGCTTTTTTGCGTCATTGAAAAAATGGAGCGAACTTTCGGGCAGAGAAGATAAACCGGCATGGCTGGTTTACGGTGGCGACCGGGAGATGCAGAACGGCAATGTCACAATCATTCCCTGGCGCAAATTGTCGAAATTGGCAGGACAATTGGGAAACTGATCAAAATGGAGATTAATTCGTGACAACTGAAAAAAGCAAAAAAGGGTATATGGAGAGACTGGAGGATCTGATCGCACTCGCCATATCCCGAAATAAAGGTCAATTCGAGGCCAAATTGCGCAAAGAGATTGTGAAGCAGGACACCCTTGCGGAGGAGGCGGACAAACAGAAAGCCGTAAAGAACTGGTACCTTCTTATGGCCGATTTTGCGCTGACAGGCTCCGGCGGCGAGATCCGCACAGTGACCAAGGTTTATGCATTTGGTGACATCAATGAATCCGGTGCGGAGGAAGAGGTGATTCGAAGCATCGCCAATGAGCGTCTCAAACTGGACTATCAGCGATTTCGGGATGCCGGAATCGAGTACCAGGAAAATTTCTTCTAACCTCCATGCCGCATGCCGGGGGCGCAAAGGGAAAAAGGAAAACGAAAACGAAAACGGAAAAGGGGACAGATTTATTATTTTGTCAACTTGAACGCAGAGAAAAGCTGATAAATAAATCTGTCCCTATATTTGCTATATTTGGGACTTCAAACTATAAAGTCTGGGTGACAGAAGCAATGGTTACTGCCAATGCCGCTCGTGCCCATTTAAATCTTTCCTTGGTGGCATCAAAATCCGGACCTGAGGTGATAAATGCCGCCGTGCCCTTGATCAGGAAGCCGGTGCCGGGGCCGTTTTTGCCAGCAACCTTGCTGCTGCCCATTGTCATCAATACCTGATCGTTTACGGCGATGTTGGCCTCCGTCAGGTGCATGTAACCGGCTGGAATCAACAAACGCCCA
>JANYAY010000152.1 GCA_025361065.1 Deltaproteobacteria bacterium | reverse complement strand
TATCTGCCGGGTCTTGCACCGTGCTAGACGCGTCTATGGGAAATATGAAAAATCAGAAATGGCATCTTGGAAAAACAAGAGTCCTTCAGAGGGGAAGGCTCTTGAAAACAGTCAAATATTAATAGCTATGGGATGATAGTGGAATATTTTCATAAGTTAATCACTTAATCAAAATAGGATCTTTAACAACTAATCGTCTCCTATTTTACACCAATAATATAATTTTTCCTCATTGGTGAGAGATTAGTGTCGATTAGTGTTAAATAATTAGTGTTTAATCGCTGATCCTCGGCGTCGGTGCGCGAGCAAAGGAGAAATTACGATGTCCTATGAAGCTTATGAATACGCAGGCTATTGTTGCGATTGCCTGGGCTAAATAGATATTGAATTTGAATAACTCAACGAAACATGGGAGAAGCATTATGCCGAGGATCGTTGAGAAACCGTAGACAACATAGAATTTCATATATTCAGCCAGGTAATTGCCCTTGGTCCTGAATACGATCAGCTTGTATCCTGCATAAGCCATGGTGATGGCAATTACACTGCTGATTATTGCGATAATGACATAATGGATTCTTGCGGACAACAAAAAATACAGAAGAGCAAAGAGTCCATATCCGAATACTGTATTCCATCCGCCGACAATGAGGTATCGGATGAATTGCTTGTCAGGAATTAATTTCAATTTTACCTGGGAATCCTTTATGACCACAGAACACACGGAAGCATTAACCACGAAATAAATATTGATTCAAAGCTCTCTATTAGCCTTTTGACAGGATAACCGGATTTTCAGATCTTTTTTAAATTCTGCATCGGAGTTTATCCCGGTTCCCGAAGGGATATCGGGACGTCGCTGCGCGAAAACACTCTTCATCGGGGTTCAGTCCTTATCATCAAAATTAATTCTTTCCTTTTCAATGACAAGTGGATGAATGTTAAACTTTTCTTAATTGAATTATATGCGAATAAATTCATATTTTCTGTGCGGAAATATCAGAAAGTATATCGGCACAATAAAACTTGCTGCCCAAGTTTTATATAAGAATTAATCATACTTTTCATTATTGTCGATACGTGGTACTAGCGCCTTCTGCCTTTTGTTTTCTGAACGAAAAATTCTTGTGGCCTAAAAATTATACTACAATTGTAAAAACTAAAATAACAATTGTACAATATATGGTTTGATCTTAAGGACCTCACCGCAAAAGGGAAGTGCAATCAAACCTAGGACAGCTGTAACCCCGTAAACTCCATAGAACCTTATGTATTCCTGCAGTACTTATCACTTGATACGGAAAACAAACAGCTTATGGGTCGCATACGCCATGGTAATGGCCAGTATGTTGGCAATCACTGCCACCACCATGTAGTGCAACCAGTCTTGAAAAAGGTAATCGCAACTATATACCATAACCGAAGTTTGTATTCCAGCCCCCGACGGTCAAATAGCGGATGAACTGGCTATTCAATGTGAATTTCATAATCTTAAGAATGTAGCAACTTCATAGGGAATCCTTGCATATTTCGACAACTTCTGGGAAGAAATACCCGTATTTATCCAGTAGTTCCCGGGATCGGGTGTCGCTTCGAACAAGTTCCTTTATCTGGTTCTCGGCATTTTGAACCTCTTTCACGTTGCCTGAAAGTTTTTCGGCGCGGCGGATCCCATCCCATGCGTAGATATGAAAAGGATAAAGCCTGGTAACAGCCTTGAACAAGGTAAGGGCGTTCATGTAGTTACCGCTACGGAGATCGTAATTATCGGCGAAGTTGCATTCCAGATTTGCAAGGTATCTTAATTCATTCAGCGCATCGGCGGATATCTCCGCCGAATCAAAATACCGATGGTCAAGCAGTGTGCTGTTCCATATTTCAGGAGAATTTGTAATACAACCCGACTTTATAAACTGGTCATACATTTCTGTACCTATGATAGGTGTTGCAACAAAGAATTGTATCCAATTGGGCTTAAGGTGGTCCTTTGCGTATGCTATAGACTCCAACATCCGCTCCCTTGTCTCCCCCGGGAACCCTAAAATGATATTGATAGTCACTATCAGTCCTTTGGATTGAGCATAACGTATCAGACGTTCCGCTTTACCGAGGTCGCAGTTCTTTTTTATCAGCTTCTGGGTTCCCTGGCTGCCGGATTCGACCGCAAAAGCGACTGTACGAACTCCTGAATAGGCGACGAGAGCGTCAATAATGTCTTCATTGGCACAGGCTACAGACAATGTCTGGGTAAAGGCAACATGCTGGTTTTCTATGCCAGATTTACTCATTGCGCCCAGTAACTCAAGGGTTCTTTTAGTTGTGTAAATAGCAAGGTCGTCAAAGACATGGAAATGGTTGACACCATAAGCATTGTTTAATTGCCGCATTTCCTCGACCACGTTGTGAACGTCCCTTGTCCGGACTTTCTCTCCATGTATAGAATGGGACGCGCAAAACGAGCATTTGAAAGGGCATCCTCTTGTCGTTAGCAGTGACGCATGCCGGTGTTGCGCATTGTCAGAATGAATACCCTCCCAGAATATCTGCGCGTCTCCGGCGTCTTTTCCCACATAACTGTCGATGTCCAGCAGGTTCCAGTCGGGAAACGGCAAAGTATTCAAATCCCTTATGGGAACGGCTATTTCCGGTTTGCCTTTTTCATTATACCGAATGGCACCGCTGGAATGGACGCCTTTAATGTCATGTTTCTTCTCGTGCCGCAACAGTGAAGAAAGAAGGAGGGGAAAGCTTTCTTCTCCTTCGCCGGCCAGAACGTAATCAATGTCGCGGTTCTCAAGCAAAAATTGGACTGCATTGGAAGCATGCATTCCTCCGACGATTGTTGTTGCGTTGGGCCATTTCTTTTTCAAGAGCGGGAGGCAATGGAAGAAGAAATCATGGGATGTAGATATGGAAAAGGAAAAAGCCAAAATATCCGGTGTGTGAGGTGATATTGCGCTGACGGCTTCAGAAACAATGTATTCATCCATTTTCGACGCAAATTTCTCCGGATTCTTCATGGCATAATCCGCGCAGGCGATATGTCCCGCGTGTCTCTGTTTTTTCAGGACAGCCGAGAGGTATAGAATACCGAAAGGGAAAACCCTGATAGCGCGACTTCCCGACCCTTTCACAAAGTTTGACAATGGAATAGTCGGCATATTAATAAAGAGGATATGCTGCTCTTTCACTTATATAAATCCTTTAAATTGCACTGTTGGTCATGTTTGGCGGTCGATATGTATCTATTAAAAGTTGATTCTTTCCTTCTCGACGACCAGGGGTCGCTTCAAAACCTGCGTATGAATGGCACCAACGTATTCGCCAACAATCCCTAGAAAGATCAGCTGTATCGAACTGAAGAAAAACATTCCGATGACAAGTGGCGCCATACCCATTTGAAAATTATTCCAATACAGAAGCTTATATACCAGATATCCTATTGCGACTAGCATGCTAAATCCTGCCATGCAGAACCCTGATAACGTTGCGAGCCGCAATGGTACCTTGGAGTGATTCGTAATTCCAAGCATGGCTATATCATACAGAGAATAAAAATTATGTTTAGTAAAACCTCTTTTCCTTAAGGGTTGTTTATATTGTATCTCAGCTCTCTCATATCCAAGTTCACATATAAGACCCCTGAAGTACGGTGCGGGATCTTCTATCTTCCGCAATTCTTCAACTACCTCCCGGTCATACAGCCCGAATCCTGTTGCATTCCTGACCAGCGGCACATCCGACAGCCACCCGATTAACAGGTAATATGCGCAACGGACCAGGTAAAACAGCGGGAATTCTTCGCTTTCGGTTTTAACACCTATTACGATTTTATATCCTTGTTCCCATTTCTCGACGAACTTGCTTATCAGTTCCGGCGGATCCTGCATGTCGGCGACAATAAATAGAACAGCATCGCCTTTTGCGGCAAGAAAGGCATGATGAGGGGAACGTATAGGTCCGAAATTGCGAACATTCAAAATTACTTTTATATGTTTATCTTCTGCTGCAAGCCGGCAAAGAATTTCCTGCGATCCATCCGTAGAAGCATTGTCAATTATAATGTGTTCGTATTCATATTTGTTCAACGATTGAACAACTCCACGGACCCTCTGGCAAAGCTCCTCAATGTTTCCTGTCTCATTGAAGCAAGGAGTAACAATAGACAACAGTTTCATCTTCAATTCCCTCTTTTTAAAATGGACTTCGATTCCTGGATAATAGTTTCAATGGAGGTGAAAACTGGTTCATATCCTAAATTTGATGCCTTTTTATAAGCTGAACAATATATGTTCGCCTGTCCATTGGGACTTGTGCCCTTAATAACCTTTGTAATTTTATATTTTAATCCATAATTAGATGAGAAATAATCAAGAATTTCAGTTTTCCTGACAGGCTTAACGCTATATGCATCATACGATGAATTCATATTTTCAGTTTTGATACATCTTTCCACAAGGGTAAAGAGATCTGTAGGATGAATATAATCTCGTATGATATCTTCATAAGAGGTTTTAAATATATTATCATCTAATATGGAATTCATAAGTTCTGTAATAAAATAACCTGATTTCAAGTCAATATAACTGCTGAAGTAGGAGAACTCAAGAGTACCGATTTCTTGC
>JANYAY010000116.1 GCA_025361065.1 Deltaproteobacteria bacterium | reverse complement strand
CCCCATATGCCTCTTCAAATCGCATCCTCCGGATCTCCTGTAGTATCTCTGTCCGCTTCATCCGTTACCTCCTATTGGGTAACTTATTAACCGGACAGTTTATGTGCTACAGACCGGGCATACTATTTGCTTCCTACATATATTTTATTAATATTGACCATATATAAAAAATACTCCCAAAAATGTCGAGCCATATTTTTACGGTTTACTGTGCGCAGTCTTTTCGATTTACTGGTGGCCGGACCAATACCCAAATGACTGGCTAGGATGATGGGTTGTGATACAGATCATTAATTGAGACTTCAATTTAAATATTCTGGTAGTCTTGATTTATCAATGATCTATTACTGACATATTCATTTTTCAATTAAAACTTGAATGGCAGTTAAGTTTTTGCTAAGGAATGCATTCAAATATGTTCTCCAGGGATAAAATTATTTAATATGTTAAATAAAAGATACTTTGCAATTTATGTAATATTATTCTTATGCCTGTTCCTGTTTCCGCAACAATCATTTTCGGGTACATCTTCCCGCCCGGAAAACATTCCCGATTCGATAATTACTCTTTCTTCCGGCTATGTACTAGTTGTTGATAAACAATATCAAAAAATATATGCGTTCAAAAAAAATGGCGCTTTTTCCAAGGTTTTTGAATCTCCCTGTTCGACCGGTAAAAATCAGGGCGCCAAACAAAGTACCGGCGATGCAAAAACTCCTAATGGCGTCTTTTTTGCCACTAAATTATTGCATAATCCCGGTTCACCCGAAATTTACGGAACTTTAGCTTTCCCTCTTGATTATCCTACTCTCTCTGATAAAAGGGCGGGCCGCAACGGCACCAATATTTGGATTCATGGAACAACCAAGCCCCTGTCTCCTCTTCAATCCAATGGCTGCGTTGTATTACGCGACAGCGATTTACATCGACTCACCGATCTTATATATTTCAACAAAACACCTGTCATCATTCAAGAATCAATTAACTGGATTTCTCCAAAGCAAATACCCCCGGCAAAAGAAGAACTGGAACGTATTTTAGCACTATGGAACAGATATTCTATAAGTGCGGACATGAAATCTTTGGATGCCTTATATCTACCGGGAGCAGAAGTGAAAGGCAAGAGAAGAGAAGAACTTATCCGTAAATTCAAATCACTAAAACCATTAAACGACCATTTTCTCCTGCAACCGCGAGATGTTTCCATCTTAAGACAGGAAAATACTGCCATAATTATGTTCGACCAAATAGTAGCTGTCAATAACGATAATTCTTTTCAGGGGGCATATAACAAGCTCGTATTGGAAAGACTGAACAACAGATGGTTCATTGTCGATGATGTAACTTCAACCGCAAGCACAGATAAAAATATAGCGCGTACTGCAACTGCAACTGCTGTTCCTGTTCAAAAAAATCAAATAAAAACCGATAGCAATACCGGTACGAATACTAATACCAGTACAACTGGAGAAGTAACCGCCTTGCTTACGAAGTGGGCAGCAAGCTGGAAATCCGGCGATATGAAAAAATTCCGGAGTTGTTACGCTGTAAATTTTAAATCGAAAAACATGAGTTTGGATGACTGGGTATCTCATAAAAATGATGTCCGCAAGCGCAGCAAAAACATCAATGTTCGTATAGATAATATTCGCATAACAGCTGATACAATAAATGCGACAGCCTCATTTACTCAATATTACAGTTCCTCAATTCTTAAAAGTAAAAGTTCTAAGAAGTTAGAGCTCAAGAAAATAGACGGTGGTTGGAAGATTACGCGGGAAACTATATAGCGTTAATTGAAATAAATTATTGGAAGCAGAAATAAAAAAAGGAGTTGTCCTCCTGAAAGTAAACTCCTGAATTAGGCTGGAGGCGGCATCCGGATTTGAACCGGAGAATAACGGTTTTGCAGACCGCTGCCTTAGCCACTTGGCTATGCCGCCGTAAAAAAATGGAGCGGGCGAACGGATTTGAACCGTCGACGTCTACCTTGGCAAGGTAGCACTCTACCACTGAGTTACGCCCGCTCATTAAGAACGCCGGTGAATATAACAAATAAAGTCTTCTTGTCAACAAAAAAGTGTAACGTTCCTGGTAAATTAATTTTTACCCGGGTTTTCCAGGCAACCGCTGCTTTCATTAATTCCTGTACAGACATCAGATAATCTTTCATCCCTGCAAAAAATATATCGTTATGACCGGCATTTGGTATTTTCAGAAATTCTTTTGCGGCGGATTTGCAGCAGCAAATAATTTTTCTGACTGATGGACAAGACCGGGCATAAACAATTATTTTCCGGCACGTCGATAGAATTTTATACAATAGTTCATACCTGAATATATAGTCAGCAGAAAAGCAATATAAAGAATTGTCATTCCGACAAGATGGGCGTCAGCCCCGAAAATAGGATAATGAATCAGCAACGCAGTTACGGCTACTGTCTGCGCTAAAGTTTTTTGCTTGCCTAATCTATCTGCCTGAATAAAAATACCCTCGGAAGAAGCAATGCTCCGAACTCCATCGACAACCAAATCCCGCATAATTGTGATAGCTACAAGCCACGCAGGAATGCGACCGATGGGGATCATCAGAATCATTGCCGTACTGATAAGGAGCTTGTCGGCAATAGGATCAAGAAATTTACCCATTGTTGTAACGAGCTGATATTTGCGCGCTATATAGCCATCGACCAGATCTGTAATTGCTGCCGCAACGAAAAGAATCGCCAGAATAAGGCTCCAGAATTCACCGGGGGATGCCAGAAGAATAAAAAGGAACGGCACGGCGCTTATCCGCATTAATGTAATTGTGTTGGGCAAATTAAATATTTCGCGTTTGGCAATCATAATTCCAGGCCTGGTCAAATTCTCTCATCCGGATAAATACTTTGCATTATTTTTGAGGAACTTTTTTCCAGTCTTCCAAAAACATGGCAATCCCCTTATCCGTTAAGGGATGCGAGGTCAGCTGAGCAATTACCTTAAAAGGAATAGTAGCAATATCAGCCCCCATTAAGGCGGCGTCCAGAACATGTCGGGGATGACGGATGCTGGCTACAATTACCTCCGTTTCATATCCGTAGTTATCGAATATTGTCAGCATCTGCTCAACCAGTTCCATCCCGTCATGGGCAATGTCATCCAACCTTCCAACAAATGGACTGACATAACGAGCGCCGGCTTTTGCCGCCATCAGGGCCTGCAAGGGAGAAAAGATTAAAGTTTGATTTACATCGATGCCGGCATCGGCAAACATTCTTGTTGCTTTTAAGCCTTCCGTGCAAATAGGAACTTTAATCACAACATTCTCACCAAAACGCGTAAGCTTTTTACCTTCGGCAAACATGGCTTTAGCTTCCTGACTTACAACTTCCAGACTGACCGGTCCTTCTACGTTTTTAAGAATTTCTTTAATTACAGCATCAAATCCTTTTTTTTCTCTGGCAATAAGTGATGGATTGGTTGTTACTCCATCGACCATACCCAGACTTAAGCCTTCCTTAATCTCTTCTATATTAGCCGAATCAATAAAAAACTTCATAAAAATTCCCCCTATTGCGACTTTTCATTGCTTTTTTCCGAAAGATAACTTTGACAGCATTCTTTACTGCAAAAGTAATAGGTTTTACCAGCTATTTCTTTTTTATATGACTGACTTACAGGAATATAGGTATGACAAGCGGGATCTTCCACCAGATCTTCTCCGGCCGAAGGTGGAACTTTAGATTGATAAGCATTCATTTTTACTGATTTTTGCTTACGGAAATATTTGATTATTCTGTACAAAAGATAAGTCAAAACAAGGAATATGATGAAACGAATTAACATAAAAGGATAGTCCACCTAGTTCTATTTTTCTAAAATTTCCACAACTTTTTTATCATTGATCCGGTCCTTCAACCCGCGCACCGAGACACCAAAAGCGGGGTGAATAAAATAAGAAGCAATTTGATTGAGAGGTTCCAGGACAAAACGCCTTTTATGAATTTCCGGATGGGGTACCTTCAAACCATCTTCGTCAATTACATCCTGACCATAGAAAAGGAGATCCAAATCAATAATTCTGGGCCCGCCTTTAATCTCTCTCTTTCTCTTTCTACCCATTGTATTTTCGATATTTTGTAAAATATGCAGCAGATCGCGGGCAACAAGCATTGTCTTAATTTCAACAACTGCATTCACAAACCAATTCTGGTTTTCTATGCCCACCGGTTCCGAGTTATAAAATGAGGACATTCCCGTCAATTGAATTTCATTTATTCGGGAAATGTTCTCCACGGCATCTTTGCAATTCTGCAAAGCATTTCCTAAATTGGAACCGATCCCAATATAACAGAAAATGCCTGTCAAAGTTTTATGACCATTTGAGAATTATTTTTTATTCCGTAACCCTAAGACGTCCTGCATATCATACAGGCCATTTTTCTGATCGACAATCCATTGGGCAGCGCGAATTGCCCCTTTGGCAAAATTATCACGGTTATGAGCGCGATGAGTAAATTCCAGCCGCTCACCGATCCCGCCAAAAATAACTGTATGTTCACCAACAATATCCCCGGCACGAATTGTCTGAATACCGATTTCTTTCTTGGTTCTTTCTCCGATCAGACCTTTCCTTGCATAAACACCGACCTCGTCGAGATTACGCTCCAACTTGTCGGCAATAACTTGCGCCATTTTCATCGCCGTACCGCTGGGGGCATCTTTTTTTAAATGATGATGAGCTTCGATGATCTCTACATCATAATCGTCATTGAGAATTCCGGCGCAATACTCCAATACTTTTAACATGACATTCACACCGACACTCATGTTTGGTGCAAGAACACAACGCGTGTTATTCGCTAATTCATTAACCTTTTTCATTTCATCAGATGTAAATCCCGTGGAACCGATAACAATTGCCCGATTTTTTTCGCCGGCAATTTTTAAATAATTCAGGGAGGCCTGATGATTGGTGAAGTCAATAACGACATCCGCCTGATCAATACAATCAACTAATTTATCACAAACCAACACTCCGGTTTTCCCCAAACCCAATCCCTGTCCAACATCGCGTCCAATAATGGGATGACCGGTTGCTTCCACGGAACCTACTACCGCAATCTCAGTCATGGCGGAAATAAGACTGATAATCCTACTGCCCATTTTCCCGCCAGCTCCGGTAACAACGACTCTAATCATAAAACAATCTCCTCAATATTTCAATAGTCTTTACAGACCAAGTTGATTAGAATTCATTAGGGTGTACTTTTTCCCCGTTTATTAAGCCAACTGCGAAGCAACCCGGTTGCTATTTAATCAGGCCATAATTGACCATTACTTTTCTTAATTTTTCCAGATTGGCATCGGACATTTTGCAAAGCGGCAAACGATATTCGTATTGAATTTTTCCCATCAAATACAGCGCCGCTTTAACCGGAGTCGGATTTACTTCAATAAAAAGTGCTTCAATCAACGGGCTCATCTTATGATGCAGCGCTTTTGCTGCGACCAGATCACCCGCGACAAAAGCATCAACGAGGCCCGCCATATCGGCTGGAACAACATTGGAAATTACGGAAATGATTCCCGAACCGCCCATCGCCAGAAGCGGTAAGGTAAAAAGGTCGTCACCGGATAAAACTGCAAAATCATCGCCACATAGGTCAATAACATCGCTCATCTGTTTAATTGATCCGGAAGCTTCTTTAATTCCAACAATATTTTTTATTTTAGCCAGTTTTGCCACCATCTCCGGAAGAAGATTGACGCCCGTGCGGCTCGGTATGTTGTAAGGTAATATGGGAATGGGAACATTTTCGGCTATCATTTTAAAATGCTGATAAAGACCTTCCTGAGTCGGACGGTTATAATATGGACACACAATTAGTGCTCCGTCTGCACCCGCTTCATAGGCGTGTTTAGTTAAACGTAAAGCCTCTGCCGTACTATTAGATCCGGTCCCGGCAATAACCGGCACTCTCTTCTTCACCGCATCAATTGTGATTTCTATAACACGATCATGCTCTTCATGGGTCAGCGTAGCTGATTCACCGGTTGTGCCGCAGGGCACAATACCGTCTGTCCCATTAGCTATTTGAAATTCAATTAGCTTACGTAAAGCATCTTCGTCAACTTTCCCGTCCTTAAAAGGCGTAACTATGGCAACTATTGCTCCTTTAAACATATAAATGCATCCTCCTAATGTTCAATCATTTAAAATTTATTTCTGCCGTTGATGCTTCTGAACAATTTTCATTCTCTTCACACAGCATTAAGCGGTAATTATATATTTTCCCTTTTTTAACTTTGTTGTCCTCAAAACTCAGCGCCCTTGGTCCTTCATCCACAGGCATTCCGGCTTTGACGGGAACTTGGCCGATTCTTGTATATGTTCGCGGACAATTTTTACACTCATTTCCGAGCGTACCTGCTTCACTTCTCTCTATTCCTATATATTTAATTAATCGATTTTTATCCTGGAAATTCCATTTCAGGATAACTGCTTCTCCACTTAAGAGAGCTTCCATATTTTTTATTACCGGCTTTCTATCCGTAATCACAGGATAGGGAGAGGGATTTCCTTTGAAACCGCAACCCGATAATATGATGAGAAGTAATATTATTAAAAAGCTATTTATCACCTGATTTTTTCTCAATTTCTCTGATCCTTCCCATCACAGCTGCGGTTGCCGTTCCCCCAATATGTTTGCGGGAATTCACTGCTTTCTCCAATTTTATATATTCCTTAATATCAGCGCCAAAACCTTCATAAAATTTTTGATAAGCCTTTAAAGATAATTTATCCAGAGTTATTTTATTTTTCAGGCAATAGGCAACTATTTTTCCCACAATTTCATGCGACTTGCGGAAGGGCACATCTCTTTTCACCAGATATTCAGCAATGTCAGTTGCAGTGGAAAATCCACCCGAGGCGGCCTTATACATTCTTGCGGAATTAAATTTAGTTTCACGAATCATTTCCGTAAATATTATGAGACATTCTTTAACGGTATCCACCGCATCAAAGAGCGGCTCTTTATCCTCTTGCAGATCACGATTATAGGTCATAGGTAAACCTTTGAGCAGCGTCATTACAGCAAAAAGATCTCCGTAAACTCGTGCTGATTTACCTCTGATCAATTCAGCCACATCAGGGTTCTTCTTCTGGGGCATAATACTGCTGCCGGTTGTGTAGGCATCGGAAATTTCCACAAAGCCGAACTCGTCCGACGACCACAAAATCAAATCTTCACAAAAACGGCTCAAATGCATCATAATGATAGATGATGCAAAAATAAATTCAGCTATAAAATCCCTGTCCGCAACAGTATCCATACTGTTTTTGCTGATCTGCGGAAAATTTAAATATTTTGCCGTTTGGCCGCGATCAATGGGCAAACTGGTACCTGCTAATGCGGCAGCTCCCAAAGGCAGGACATTAAACCTTTCCCGGCAATCACTCAATCTCTCCGCATCCCGGCTAAACATTTCCCAAAATGCCAACAGGTAGTGAGAAAGCAAAACCGGTTGGGCTTTCTGCATATGCGTGTAACCGGGCATGATAGTTTTGATCTCAGCCTTCGCCAATATTACCAACTGCGACTGCAGACCATTCAAAGCAGAGAGAATATTATCAATTTCGCTGCGCAAAAAAAGTCGAACATCTAAAGCAATTTGATCATTGCGGCTCCGGGCGGCATGAAGCTTTCCACCTGTTTCACCAGTACGCGAAATCAGTTCCCGTTCAATAGCCATATGGATATCTTCGTCCGCCGGACTAAAAGCAATCCTGCCCTGATCCATATCCTGCAAAATACTTTTTAGGGCTGTTACAATTTTTTTTGCTTCTTCTTTGGCAATTATACGCTGCCCGGCCAGCATTGTCACATGGGCGATACTGCCCTCGATATCATAGCTATACAACCTTTTATCGAATTGAATGGAAGCAGTGAATTTTTCGACGTTTTTAGCCGTCGGCTTTTGAAAACGTCCGCCCCATGGTTTTTTCTTGTCAGCCATCTATCATCCCCGTATCTGATGCCATTACTTTTTCAATATGCTTTGTATGATCAGCCGCAAAGCATTTAATTTAATAAAGCCTGTTGCATCCTTTTGCTTATAGACCTGATCTTTTTCAAAAGTAGCAAAAGCCTCACTGTAGAGAGAATTGGGTGATTTACGACCGACAACAATACTGTTGCCTTTGTATAATTTCATGCGCGCCGTGCCGGTAACATTTTCCTGCGTTGCATCAATATATGTTTGCAGTGTCTGCATCTCCGGTGAATACCAGAAACCATTGTAGGCGAGTTGAGCATATTTGGGACTAAGCGAATCGCGCATCAGCATTACTTCCCTATCCATGGTAATGGATTCCACGGCACGATGCGCTGCCCAGAGAACCGTTCCACCGGGAGTTTCATAAACACCGCGTGATTTCATACCGACAAAGCGATTCTCCACCATATCGACGCGACCAATCCCGTTTTCTCCGGCAATGGTATTTATATAATCCATGAGTTTAGCCGGGGACATCTTTTTGCCGTCAATTGCCACCGGATTACCTTTCTCAAAATCAATTTCCACATATGTTGGTTTATCCGGTGCTGCTTCCGGTGATTTGGTGAGTACAAAAATATCTTCCGGTGGTTCCGCCCAGGGATCTTCGAGGATTCCCCCTTCATGCGAAATATGCAAAAGATTACGATCTGAACTATAGGGCTTGTCCCTCGTCAAAGGCACGGGAATTTTATATTTCTCGGCATAGTCAAACATTGATTCCCGGGAATCGAAATTCCAGTTGTCATCTTTCCAGACAGCAATAATCTTGATTCCCGGATTTAAAGCGTAATAGGTCAGTTCAAAGCGAACCTGGTCATTTCCTTTACCGGTGGCACCGTGTGATACGGCGTCGGCTCCTTCTTTTTGAGCGATTTCAATTTGTCTCTTGGCAATTAACGGCCTGGCCAGTGAAGTTCCCAGAAGATAGGTGCCTTCATAAATCGCATTAGCCCGAAGGGCCGGAAACACGAAGTCCCGTGCAAATTCTTCCTGTAGATCTTCGATGTATATTTTACTGGCGCCGGTACTGATCGCTTTTTCTTTCAGGCCGGTCAGCTCCTCTTTTTGCCCCAAATCTGCGGCAAAGCAGATAACTTCACATTTATAAGTTTCAATCAGCCAACGCACGATTACTGAGGTATCCAACCCTCCTGAATAAGCTAATACGACTTTTTTAATTCCTGCTGACACGGTTAATTCCTCCTAAAGTAATATTTCCAAGATTGCTTTTTGCACGTGTAAACGGTTTTCCGCTTCATCAATTACCACCGAATGCGGACCATCAATAACTTCGGCGGTAATTTCCTCTCCCCGGTGTGCCGGCAAACAATGCATGACAAGAGCATCTTTTTTTGCTTCTTTCAAAACTTTCTTGTTGATTTGATAATACTTAAATACTTTTTTTCTTTCTTCCTGTTCCGATTCCTGTCCCATACTGGCCCAAACATCAGTATAAAGAATATCCGCATTTTTTGCGGCCTCAAAAGGATCGCGATACAGAACAATTCCTTCTTGTGATTCTTTCATTCCTCTGGCCATAATACGTGTATCGGGATCATAACCTTCCGGGCAAGCCAGAGCAAGTTTAAAGGGAAGTCTTGCTGCTGCTTCAATCCAGGTATTGGCAATGTTGTTGCCATCCCCGATATAAGTTACTTTCAGCCCTTTATAAGAACCTTTTTTTTCTTTGATGGTAAACAGGTCGCTCAATATCTGGCAGGGATGCAGAAGATCAGTCAATCCGTTAATAACCGGTATTGAAGCCGATCTGGCAAACTCTTCCACATTTGACTGTGCATAAGTCCTGATCATTATGCCATTTAAATATCGCGACATCATCCGGGCCGAATCGGCAATAATTTCACCCCGACCGATTTGCGTATCACGGGAATTCAAAAACAGGGCAATTCCTCCGAGCTGGTACATACCTACTTCAAAAGAAATTCTCGTACGGGTAGAGGATTTATCAAAAATCATCCCCAGTGTTTTCCCCTTTAAAGATGCATGTGGTTTCCCTTCTTGCAAAGCTTTTTTAAGCCTGCGGGCATCATCAAATATTTTCTCAAAATCGGCAAGATCAAGCTCAAAAACGCTCAATAAATCCTTTTTCATTTGCCCTCCATCACTTCGTTCAGAATATTGATGACCTGATCCACGTCTTGCGTAGAAATAATAAGAGGCGGGACAAAGCGCAAGGTTTTACCGCCGGTGCAATTAATCAGCACTCCTTTTTTCAGACATTCCTTGACAATATCGCCACCTTCAATAGTTAGGCTGCACGCAATCATCAAACCCATTCCCCGAACTTCTTGAATAATTTTATGCCTGGTTTGCAACTTCTTTAGGGCAGCCAGGAAATATTCTCCCCTTTCCCGGCAAACATCGAGCAGGCCTTCTTCCAGAATCGTTTTCAGAGTCGCATTAGCCGCGGCCATGGCCAAAGGATTTCCGCCAAAAGTGGAAGCGTGATTTCCCGGACTAAATGCCTGGGCGATCTTATTTGTCGCCAGCATGGCTCCCACCGGGAAACCGTTGCCCAAAGCTTTCGCCAGAGTCATAATATCCGGTTTGATACCGGAATGTTCGTAAGCAAAGAGCTTGCCTGTCCTGCCAACGCCTGTCTGAACTTCATCGACAATCAGCAGGATATTATGCCGGTCACACATTTCCCTAACTTTAGCTAAATATTGCACGTCGGGGATATTGACCCCACCTTCTCCTTGAATTGGTTCCAGCATGATGCCACATGTTTTCTTATTGATAGCAGCTTCCAGCGCACTTAAATCATTGAAGGGAACATAAGTAAAACCCTCGAGTAACGGTGTAAAACCGAATTGAAACTTTTCCTGACCGGTAGCCGTTATTGTTGCCATCGTCCGGCCGTGAAAAGAATCTTTCATGGTGATCAATTCAAATTTATCATCACCTAAATTCTCATGGGCATATTTGCGAGCCAGCTTTATTGCCGCTTCGTTTGCTTCCGCGCCGCTGTTGCAGAAGAATACCTTATCCGCGAAAGAATTATCCACGAGCATCTTGGCCAGCCTCGCCTGTGGTTCGATATAATACAGATTAGATACATGGAATAATTTATCCGCCTGCTCTTTTAAGGCAGCAACCACCCGGGGGTGACAATGTCCCAAACTACAAACGGCAATTCCCGCGACAAAATCAAGATATTCCTTCCCATTGACATCCCAGACTTTTTGTCCCAATCCTTTGACCAGGACAATGGGAAATCGTTTATATGTATTCATTATGTTTTCGTCGGCCTGTGCCATCAATTCTTTTTCATTCATTTTTCACCTTTATTCTTTATCACAAATAATGAACGATTTCAGTTCCTGTCCCCTTATCCGTAAAAATCCGGCAAATAAGTTATAAGATGTATCTGCTCAAGTCCTCATCCTCCACTATCTCATCGAGCTTCTCATCCACATACTTGGCATCAATCGTTATGTCCTTTTCCTGCATGTCCGGGGCATCAAAAGAAATATCTTCGAGCAATGTTTCCATTATTGTATAGAGCCTGCGTGCTCCAATATTTTCCGTTTTCTCATTAACCTGTGTTGCAACTTCCGCAATTTCCGCTACAGCATCATCAGTAAATGATAATTTTATTCCTTCGGTCGCCATCATTTCAACATATTGCTTGACTAAAGCATTTTTAGGTTCGGTTAATATGCGGATAAATTCTTCTTTCCCCAGCGAATCGAGTTCCACACGAATAGGGAATCTCCCCTGTAACTCCGGGATCAAATCGGAAGGCTTCGAAGCAGTGAACGCACCGGCGGCGATAAAGAGAATGTGATCCGTTCTAACCATTCCATAGCGTGTATTGACGTTGGAACCTTCCACAATCGGCAGCAAATCTCTTTGCACACCTTCGCGCGAAACATCCGGACCATGCGCTGAATCGCTGCCGACAATTTTATCAATCTCATCGAGAAAGACGATTCCTGATTGTTCCACTCTTTCCAGAGCAGTTTTATGAACTTTATCCATATCAATTAATTTTTGTGCTTCTTCTTCCGCCAGTATCTCCAAGGCTTCGGGCACTTTGACATTTCTTCTTTTCTTTTTTTGCGGAAAGGCGTTACCCAGCATATCCTTAATATTGAGTCCCATATCTTCCATACCGACAGCGGAAAATATTTCAATCATGGGGCCGCTTCTGGTCTCGGTTACATCCAGTTCCACCATCCGGGTGTCCAGTTTGCCGTCTTTGAGCAACTGTCGCAATTTCTCTCTGGTCGCATCAGTTTTTCGTGTTTGATCTTCCGTCACGTAAACATCTTCTTCAATATTTTCCGGCCCCGTCAGAATATCACCTACCTTTTTCTCTACGGGCCTTGCGGGAAGCAATAAATCAAGCAGTCTTTCCTCGGCAATTTCCGCAGCATTGACCTGAACAATATCCTGTTCTTCGGATTTCACCATGTTTATGGAAAGCTCAACCAGATCTCGAACCATGGATTCAACATCGCGGCCGACATATCCTACTTCCGTAAATTTGGAAGCTTCCACTTTCAAAAATGGAGAATTATCCAGCTTTGCTAATCTGCGGGCAATTTCGGTTTTACCTACACCCGTCGGGCCAATCATAATAATATTCTTCGGCGATATTTCATCAGCCAGTTCTTCCGGCACATTCTGCCTTCGCCACCTGTTCCGCAAAGCGATAGCCACAGCCCTTTTTGCATCCGCCTGGCCGATTATATGACGATCAAGTTTTTCGACTATTTCCCGGGGAGTTAATCCATTATCCGACATATTTTATGCAAGCTCCTTAACTTTGCTTCTTTTCTTTTCTTTTGTTTTTTCTCCATCAACTTCCAGTTCTTCCAATATTATATGATCATTTGTGTAAATACAAATTTCCGCCGCTATCTTCATTGATTCTTGGGCAATTTCGGTTGAAGATAAACTGGTATGACGCACAAGCGCCCTCGCGGCAGCCTGCGCATAAGGACCACCCGAACCAATGGCCATGACATCATCATCCGATTCAATAACATCACCGTTTCCGGAAATAATGAGTGAATAATCAGCACTCACCGCAATCATCAAAGCCTCCAGGTGCCGCAAAACGCGGTCGGTACGCCAGTCTTTGGTTAATTCCACGGCTGCCCGCAGTAAATTGCCGTTGTATTGTTCCAGCTTCTGGTCAAAACGATCAAACAGCGTAAAAGCATCAGCGGTCGCTCCGGCAAAACCGACAATGACCTCATTATTATAAAGCCTGCGGACTTTACGGGCGCCATGTTTCAAAATTGTCGTATCCAATGTCACCTGACCATCGCCGGCCACCGTTACTTTATTGCCCTTTTTTACCGCTAATATTGTTGTTCCTCGAATATGCATTTTATTCTCCCATTAGTTTCTTAGCCCGCGGATGTGCTTTGTCATAAATTTCCATCATGCGGTTAATATTAACCGCCGTATATTTCTGCGTTGTCGATAGGCTCTCATGACCGAGCAATTCCTGAATAGAACGCAGATCAGCCCCGGCATTCAGAAGATGCGTAGCAAAAGTATGCCGCAACGCATGCGGGCTGATTTTCCGGCCAATTCCGCTCTTTTTTGTTGCTTCATCAACAATACGTGCAATACTGCGTCCTGTTATCCTTAATCCCCGTGTATTTAAAAACAAGGGACTTTTAAAAACATCCGCAGCATTTTTTTTCCTGGTTTCGTTTGTCAAAACCAAATATTCTTGCAAAGCAAGTCGTGCCGGCCCCCCAACGGGCACTATTCTTTCTTTTCTGCCCTTCCCCCGCACTTTAACCAACGCCTGATTAAAATCCAGATCTATTACATTGAGTCCGGCCAATTCACTCAGACGCAGCCCGGATGAATAAAATAATTCCAATATAGCCAGATTGCGTAAGCCCGATATTGAGCTGTCCTGCTGAGCATTTACCAGCTGAAACATCTCATCAACTGACAAAAAAACAGGCATATATTTTTCTGTCTTCGATGTTTGGATCAATCCCGTCGGATTATTTTTCGTTTTGCCGTTGCGGATTAAATACTTATAAAAAGATCTCAGTGAAGATACTTTACGGTTCACCGTAACTTTCTTTACTTTCTGTCGGAAGAGATATCCCAAATACGCCCGGATAGCCTCCGTTTCAACTCTGGCGATTCCATCCCGATTTTTTATAAGATTATTTCTTTGGAGAAATTCTGCAAATTCCTCCAAATCACCCATATAGGCGATCCGGGTATGCTCGGAAACATTTCGCTCCGCCGTTAAGTAAGTTTGAAAATCGGCAATGAGATCATCCATATTATTTTACATCTTATACTTGCCAAAATCTTCCGCCGAAAGATTTTCTAAAAATTCTTTTATCTTATCTTCCTTTAACTTATCCAGATCGGTGATTTTGATCCCGAAATCAATATTGCGCGATTTTTCAATAACATTTTCATCGACAAATATCGGGGCATGGGCACGCAATGCCAGGGCAATGGCATCACTCGGCCGGGCGTCGACAGTAAAACTCTGACCTTCCCTTGTTAAATAAATATTGGCATAAAAGGTATTGTTACGAATGTCACCTATTTCAATTTTGCTTACTGTCGCATTTAATGTTTTCAAACATTCATTAAATAAATCATGAGTCATTGGACGGGAAAAGACAATTTTTTCCAGTTCCGTAGCAATAGCGCTGGCTTCGAAAAGACCAATCCAGATTGGAATAGCTTTATTTTCCTGCATGTCTTTCAAAATTACGATGGGCGTATTTGTAATGGGATCAATCGTCAATCCTGATACTTTCATTTCAATTAGCATTCCCAGCCTCCTCAATCAATTTGCCGCGCAATGAATGTAAATAGGATTTGGTAATTATCACATCCATCAGTTTACCGATGAGCTCCCGCTCTCCTTTAAAATTTACGATTTTCCAGGAACTGGTGCGACCCATCAAATCATTTTCGGAATTCTTACTTTTTCCTTCAATTAACAATTCCTGCCGACTGCCTTCCAATTCCATATTCTTTTGCAAGGTATGTTTATCTTGCTGGTCCTGTAAAAATTTCAATCTCCGCTGTTTTTCACATTCTTGAATTTTTCCTTCCAACTTCTCGGCAGCAGTTCCTTTCCTTTCCGAATACTTAAATGAAAACGTGGAATCAAACCTGATTTTTTCCATCATGTCAATGGTTTCTTGATAATCGTTCCCCGTTTCTCCAGGGAAACCGACAATTATATCGGAAGTTATACTTATCTGTGGACAAACTGTCCGCAAACGATCAACCTTTGTCAGATAATTTTCTATTGAATAACCACGGTTCATCAGGGCCAAAAGCCTGTTAGAACCTGATTGTACGGGCAGATGGATGTGCTTGCATAACTTTTCTTCCTCGTTAAAGCAATTGATCAGCTCTTCCGATAAATCGCGCGGATGCGAGGTCGTGAAACGAATTCGTTCAATGCCGGAAACTTTGCCTATTTTTTTGATCAATGCCGTAAAATTCGAAGATTTTCCCAAATTCTTCCCATAAGAATTAACATTTTGCCCCAGTAGGGTTACTTCTTTAATACCCTGATCGGCAAGTTTCTTTATTTCCTCGATAATTTCTCCGGGGGGCCGACTCATTTCGGGACCTCGTAAGTAAGGAACCACACAATATGCACAAAAATTATTACACCCTTGCATGATCGTAACAAAGGCACTCAATGCACCATTTACCGGTGGAGCATAAATACCGATGGAATTTGCCACTTTATGAAAATCAATTTGTGTAATCTTTTCTCTTTTTTTTCTGACGGCGGCCACTATCTCCGGCAAACGATGAATGTTGTGTGTCCCGAAAACAAAGTCCAGATGCCTTACTCTTTTATGAAATTTATTTCCTAAATGCTGTGCCAGGCAACCGCCTACACCAATTATCAATTCCGGATTTTGCTCTTTGAGCAATCCTATTCTTCCCAGTTCACTGTAAACCTTTTGCGCCGCCTTTTCCCTGATGGAACAGGTATTCAGCAGTATCAAATCAGCCAGTTTCAAGTTATTCGTAGTTTTATAGCCGCAATCAGCAAGCAGGGCCGCCATTTGTTCAGAGTCATGAACATTCATTTGGCAGCCAAATGTTTGAATATATAAATATTTGTTTTTCATATTTTCCCTATCAGGTCGCATTTAAACGCTGACTTTGTTGGATCACGTCGTCAGGCTCCTCAATATATAACCTGAAGATAGCTTACGGTTACGCGTCAATAATGCGTCTGCATCATCTCATCCTCGCCGCCTCGCTATTCTTTTAATGTAACATAGTATCAGCTTTAATTATTTGTTGATAGCCTTAATATTTCAACTATAGATGGTCAATAAGTCCTATTATCTATTACTTTAATTAACTGCCATACATACTTGATATTGAATGGAAATAAAATTTCCGGCTATCACCGGAGCAATTTTCCGCATTATCATAACCGACCCAATTTTTCTTTCAATACCTCAACTAAATTTTTATCTGCTTCCCCGGCAATTAAGCCGATCAGGCAGATTTTTTACGATTGCTCTGGTTCGCGTTTTCCCGCTCCGAAATGGAAGTTGGTAGCCGCAGTCAAGTAGCCCGCCCAGCAGGTACCAGACCCTTTGGTGTATGCCTACCAGATAGGTCAGAGCAATCGCACAATCGTTTCCGGCAAAAGGTAAATCCGCCTGTGAATACAAAGCAATCGCATGCGGTGCACTGCGCAAATTAAGTCATTACCGCTATCCCATGCCGTAATCTTGCGCTCCATGCTTTTGATCTTTCTTTATAAGCTGACAATCAGCCGGACTCATTGTATGGAGCGTGCAGGCGCCACGTGGGCAAACAGACATACAATGACCGCAATTCTATTTCCTTTCCGGTATCATTTTACCGGACGTCTCTTTACTCTTGTTTTCTCTTTTGCTTCCGCTTTTTTCTTGAAGATAGGCACTACGATTAGTGTATACAGAACCATGCAAAGGAAAAATCCACCCATCACAACGGCCACCCAGTAATTCGGGAAGAGCACCCTTCCCATATAGTCACGGCTGACATCGGTAAATATACCGATCATCAGGCCGGTAAAAACAACGATGACTATTATTGGTATCGTATAACCCAGCGGGATTTTAAATGCTCTTTCTTTCTCCGGGTATTTTTTCCGCAGCTTGATTACGCATACTGCTGCAACAACGTAGATAAAGCATTCCAGTGCCGCCGCCATAAGAATGATGAAGAGATATTTTCCCGTATACAGTGTAGCAAGGCTTACGACAATCGCTAAAACACCCAGGAAAATTATTGATACCCATGGCGTCGCGTAGGACGGATGGAGCTTGCTGAAAAACCGGGGGAGGACATTGTCTCTGCCCATGGCGTAGGAAAACCTCGAGGTGTTGAGAAGTCCTGAGTTGAATGACGTCACTGACGCGAGGACGCTCATGACAATAAAGGTTATCGTACCGGCCACGCCGAAGAGGTTCGTGCCGAAAACAATATGCGGAATAGGCGTACCGCCGGCCAGCTGAGCGGGCGTGAGGCCGACGTACATAGCGGCTATGAAAAGAGAATAAGTAACGGTGAGGATGCCGATAGCCCAGATCATGCCTTTACCGATAAGCCGGTAGTCGGTTGTCTCCTCGGCCAGCGGGGTTACCCACTCGTACCCGACAAAAAGGAAAACGCCCACTCCTGCCGCCTGAATGATGTTTCCCAGAGTAAATTTGGCACTTTGTGCAGCAAGGCTTATGTTTATATCATGCGTGGCAAATGTATAAATGGAAACGCCGATCATAAAACTAATCATACTGTAGGTCATGATGTCCTGAACAAGGCCTGTTATGTAAACCCCGCGAATATTTATCAATGCTACGAAGATGATAAAGAAAAGCATCCACAGGAGTTTGTCATATAAGGGACTGAATACTTGAAAGGTGCCGGAGAGGACACTCGCCAGCAGGTAACTTTCGGCTCCCACCATGGAGATCCCCAGGATGACGTAAAACATGCCGATGATGATGGAGACTTTTTCATTGAACGCATTCTGGATGTAGAGTTTAATGCCTGCCGCCGACGGGTAGAGGGATGTAAGTTCTGAAAAGCACAGGGAAGACAGAAGGCAGAGAAACCCCGCAAGCAGTATGGAAATCCAGGCAAGTTCGCCTACGAGTATCGTGGCCAACTGGATACCCGCGAGGTAACAGGAAGTGGCGATGGCCATGCCCGCAGAGGTAGAGATAACAGTTCGGAGTTTTATTACTTTCTTTAGTTCGGTCATCCATTCCTCCTATACGTCCGGCCATATGATCATTGTGATGGCATCGAGCCTAACGACATCCTCCTGGCTTGCCTTGACACGGATTTCCCCCGCAAGATATTTCTGCGAAGGATTCAGGTCTCCCCAAAACATATCACAGAAATTCTCACTACTCGATGTAACAATGATATCGGGTGTCCCATTTATGCCTGATTCAAAAGAAACGATTTCGCCTTTCACAACATTCATGGTGAATTTGTCTCCTGTGTCCTCCGCCACGAAATGAAGAAGCTTTGTCCAATCCCGCTGCATCTTGCGCAACCTTCTGTTTTCGTTGCACTGACCCTGGTAGTCGGCCAGCGCTTCAAGAATTTCCTGACTTGTAGCCATGTCGCTCCTCCTGAAATATATTAATCGTTTTTGCCCAGGCCGGCTTCCCCGGAGAGTTCCTTCATTGAGCTTGATAGGGCATCAAGGACGAAATCAACTTCCGCAGGCGTAATCACCAGAGGAGGCATCAGTCGACAGATGCTCGGATCGTTTCCAGTATAAATGGCGATGACACCCCTATCGGCAAGTTTTTTCGTCATGCGCGGCCCGATGGATTCATTCGTGTACTGCAACCCCATCATGAGGCCTTTCTGGCGCACCTCGAGGAGAAGCGATGGATAATCCTTCAGGAGCGCGTCAAACCCGGTTCGGAACTTCCTGCCCATCGCCTCGGCGTGATCGGGAAGATTATGTTTTTGTATATAGTCAATAACCGCCATGCCAACAATACACCCGAGATCAGAACCGCCAAAGGTAGATAGGTGAATAAAAGGGTGAGGAATGAAGAAGTCCTGAATTTCCTCCTTGAATATGGTTGCTGAAATGGGGTAGACGCCGCCGCTTAATGATTTGGCGATGGTCATGATGTCGGGAACAACACCCCAGTGTTCGGAAGCGAACATCCTTCCTGTCCGCCCGAAGCCGGTCTGTATCTCATCCAGGATGAGTAGAATTTCGTGCTCATCACAAAGCCTCCGTAGCTGCGGGAGGTATTCGTCGGACGGTATGTTGATGCCGCCCTCGCCCTGGATCGGTTCAAGGATTATCGCGGCAGTATCATCGGTAATCACTTTCTTTATTGCTTCTATGTCGCCAAATGGTACCATTTTGAAACCCGGCATGAGCGGCTCGAATGGTTCTTTGTAGGCGTCTCGCCCAATGGCGGAGAGAGCGAAACCGGTATGGCCATGATAGGCTCTCTTTGTGTAGATGATCTCCTTTTTCATAGTGTAGCCGCGCGCTATCTTGATGGCCGCGTCGTTGGCTTCGCCCCCGCCGACACCGAAGATTGTGCAATTCAGATCACCCGGCGCGATCTCGGCAAGTTTTTTGGCGAGGTCGGCTTTCGGTTTCGAGCAGAGAAGAAAAACGCCGATATCATAAGTATCGAGGGCCTTTTTCAATGCTTCAATAATATCCGGGTTGCGCCTCCCCACATTCATGATGCCGGACCCTGTCTGGCAATCGATGTACTTTTTCCCCGTTATGTCCCAGACGTTCGCCCCTTCGCGTTTGTCTTCGATGATATCAAGCCCTGCAGCCTTCATCGTTCGCACCTTCATCGGGCCGATATACCTGGAAAAGTCAGACAAAGCCTGTTCTTTGATACTTTTCAAGTTTTGTTCCATATGAAGCCTCCCGTCGATTATATCGAAGATATTAAACCTCCACTTGGTTAGTGTAACATATTTCGCTTAACTTCGTGTTTTATTTTTCTCAGAATTAATATCTAACCACAGCACATTGCTCAGTTTACCGAACTCTTCGACAGAAAGAGTCTCTCCTCTGCGCTTACCATCAATGCCGGATTGCGCTAACGCTTCGTTCAGGCCTGTTTCAGAAAACCCTTCCAGGAATTTTGCGTTTTTCAAGTTATTAATAAGCATTTTCCGGCGCTGGGCAAAGGCTGCTTTCACCAGACGAGTAAAAAACGTTTCGTTCAATAATTCCATTAAGGGTTTATTAAGAAAAGTTCCCCTGAGCACTGCCGATTCAACCTTAGGTTGGGGATGAAAACAACCGGCTGGAACATCGAATAGTTTTTCCATGGAGGCAAACATCTGCAAAAGCACGGAAGGCACTCCATAACTTTTATTATCAGGTACGGCAACCAGACGCTGGACAACTTCTTTTTGCAGCATCAGAGTAAAATCAGCGATAACTGAACGGAAGGTTAACAAACGGAAAATCAAGGGGCTGGATATGTTATAAGGTACATTACCTATTACTTTAATTTTACCATTGTATATACTTGATATTGAATTGATATCGAATTTTAATATATCACCGGAGTGAATGTCCACATTATCGAAACCTGCCAATTTTTCTTTTAATACTTCGACTAAATTCTTATCTAATTCGACGGCAATTAATTTTCGGGATTTTTGTGCCAGACTTTTCGTTAAGACACCGATACCGGCACCAATTTCCACCACAATATCTTCTTGGGTAATTCGGGCGGCTGTCGCTATTTTTTTAATTATGTTCTGATCCAGAAGAAAGGACTGGCCTAATTTTTTGCGGGGCTTAATGTCATATTGTTTGATTATATCTTTGGGTGTACACATCTTCGGCCTTTGAGCAACAACTTCGCAACAAGTTGTCGAGGTATGAAATGAATGTTATTATATCGCGAGCTCGCTCACGAGAATTAACGTTCGTCCCGCGTGAGCGGGATTAAAAAATTATACCAATGGCCAGCGCGACACAGCATTCAGATCCAACGAATCGCTGCGGCCATTTTTCAACATTATCTCACCGATGGCGGCAATCATGGCAGCATTATCCGTACATAAGACCATTTGCGGAATGAACAATTCTATGTTCCCGGTACGTGCTGCAACAGCAAATTTTTCCCGTAACCTTCCATTGGCGGCGACACCGCCGCAAACAACGATTCGATCGATGCCATTAACTTCCGCGGCCCTAATTGTTTTTTCCACCAGCACATCTACTATTGCTTCCTGATAGCTCGCCACAACATCCGGCAATTGATTTTCCTCAAAATCACAGCCGCGTTTTTTCAGCATTGTTAATAACGAAGTTTTTAAACCACTAAAGCTGAAATCGGGAGAATCTTTCATTGCCCGGGGAAAAGCTACCGCCTGCGGATTACCAAGTTTTGCCAATTTATCGATAACTACTCCACCCGGATAGCCCAGATTAAGCAGTTTTGCCGCCTTATCAAATGCTTCCCCGGCGGCGTCATCACGCGTCTGACCCAGCAAAACAAAATCATGATAATTTTTAGCAAGATAAATATTTGTATGGCCACCGGAAACAACTAAAGCCACGAAGGGAAATACCGGAGGCGGATCTGCAAGAAATGACGCGGCAATGTGGCCTTCCAAATGATTAACGCCGACCAGAGGAATGTTCAGGGCGTAGGCCAGAGCTTTGGCTGTAGACAAACCGATTAATAGTGAGCCAATGAGCCCCGGACCGCGGGTGACGGCAATTCCTTCAATCTCTTTCAGCGTAACATTAGCATTGATCAATGCTTCCTGTATCACCATATTTATTGCTTCAATATGTTTGCGGGAAGCAATTTCCGGCACTACACCACCGTATTTACTGTGATCTTTGATCTGTGAAGCAATCACGTTGGATTGCATTTTCCCGGCAGAGACAACCGCCGCCGCTGTTTCATCGCAAGATGATTCAATTCCTAAAACAAGCATTAAGTTTCCATTTCTAACAGGGTGTCGCCACCCTGTTTTGCAGACTATTCAAAAAGGTTTAGCTGCAAGGCATCGCGAGGATAGAGCAGCGGAGCGTACTTTAAAGGTACGTGAGCAGCGAGAGCCGAAGCGTAACGTAACCTGAAGGTCATAAACAGCAAGATGAGCCTTTTTCAATAGTCTGCTAATTATTTCTTTGCCAAAATAGCAAAGTACATATATAAAAGTCATGACGATTTGTAAATATACTTTTGTTACGTCAGTAAATGCGAGGATAGTTCATTCATGGAATTTAAGACAGATTTTTTAATTTTAGGCAGTGGCATTGCAGGATTGAGTCTGGCCATTAAAGCAGGAACGCTAGGCAGCGTTGCCCTTGTCACTAAAAAAGAAAAATCGGAGTCCAATACTAATTATGCCCAAGGCGGCATTGCCGCCGTTACCGATCAAACCGATAGTTTTGCTGAGCATATCCAGGATACACTGATTTGCGGCGCCGGTCTTTGCCGGGAAGACGTAGTAGATTTTATTGTAAAAGAAGCGCCACCGAGAATTCATGAACTCATTGACTGGGGAGTTAATTTTACTAAATCGGAAATACCTCCTCACCCTTACGATTTAGGTCAGGAAGGAGGCCATCATCACCGGCGGATATTACATGCCAAAGATCTTACAGGCCGGGAAATTGAACGCGCCCTCCATGAAAAAGTAGCCACCCTGCCCAATATCCATATTTACGAAAACCACATCGGTATCGATTTGATAATGGAAAAAACCAACTCCGGCAAGCCCTCGCGCTGCCTGGGTGCTTATGTTCTGGATATAAATAACAGCGAGATTCACACCTACCGCGCTAAATATACGATCTTATCCACGGGTGGAGCCGGTAAAGTTTATTTAATCACAACCAACCCGGATATTGCCACGGGCGACGGCATAGCCATGGCTTATCGTGCCGGAGCGCAAATTGCCAATATGGAATTCATCCAATTTCATCCTACTTGCCTTTATCATCCCGAGGCTAAAGCATTTCTGATCAGTGAAGCCGTCCGCGGGGAAGGCGGAATTCTCAAACTTAAGAACGGCACCCCTTTTATGGATAAATATCATACCATGAAAAGCCTCGCCCCGCGAGACATTGTCGCCAGGGCAATCGATACGGAGCTCAAACAATCAGGGAATGAATATGTGCTTCTTGATATAACCCACCACGATCGCGATTTCCTCATCAATCATTTTCCCAATATCTATAACAAATGTCTGGAATACGGCATTGATATAAGCCGTGATCCAATTCCCGTCGTTCCTGCCGCCCATTATATCTGCGGCGGCGTTAATGTCGATCATTACGGCAGGACATCCATCCCCAATCTTTTTGCCTGCGGTGAAGTATCTTGCACCGGACTGCACGGAGCCAACCGGCTGGCCAGCAACTCTTTACTGGAAGCTGTTGTTTACTCCCATCGCGTTTATACTGAAATTTCCCGGCACTATGATGAAGTGAAGCAAAGCGAAACATATATTGCCCCCTGGGATGCAAGCTGTGCAACGGAAAGCGATGACAGCGTAGTCGTCACGCATAATTGGGATGAAATAAGAAGATGTATGTGGAATTATGTGGGGATTGTCCGTTCAGACAAAAGACTCACCAGAGCGGCACGCAGAATCAATCTGATCCAGAAGGAGATTGATGAATATTACTGGAATTTCAAAGTCACCAAAGACCTCATAGAGTTGCGCAATATCACCACCGTGGCCAAACTGATTGTCCAATGCGCCACCCTCAGAAAAGAAAGCCGCGGGTTACATTACAATATCGATTATCCGGAAATGAATGATAACCTGAAAAAAGACACGATAATTATTAAAGAATAACATAATCGGTCCAATTCGGGGTCAAATCTTTAATCTTGACATTTGATCGCAACATGCTCGTTCTTTACAAATAACATCGTAGGACTCCGCAGTAAGCTACAGAGTCCTATGATCGTGCATATCTGTTATTTTTCTCCGAATACCCGGTTAAAGATGAAATCCAAATTCTTTAAAAAATTATTCACATTGAAAATCGCCGCCAGATCTTCCGCTTTCAAATATTTAGCGACTGTGGAATCTTCCTGCAGCAGGGCTTGAAATTCCAGTCCCTCCTCCCACGACCTCATGGCATTGCGCTGAACAATGGCATAAGCATCTTCTCTGGTTGTCCCTTTTTCAATTAAGGTCAATAAAACCATCTGCGAGAAAATCACTCCATTGGTCATATTCAAGTTACAAATCATTCTTTCGGGATATACGACCAGCTTATCCATCATACCGGTAAAGCGGCCCAGCATAAAATCCAAAGTGACTGTAGCATCCGGCCCGATGACTCTTTCGACTGATGAGTGGCTGATGTCTCTTTCATGCCAGAGCGCAACATCTTCCAACGCAGCAACTGCATAGGATCGCATAACCCTGGCCAGTCCGGATAAATTTTCGGAAAGCACAGGATTACGTTTATGCGGCATGGCCGACGAACCTTTCTGACCCGGTGAAAAATATTCTTCGACTTCTCTTACTTCCGTTCTCTGAAGCAGCCTGATTTCCTGGGCAAACTTATCAATTGATGATGCAATAATAGCCAGAGCTGTAAAGAATTCCGCATGCCGGTCACGTTGAACGATTTGGGAAGAAACCGGCGCCGGTTTTAAGCCAAGCTTGCTGCAAACATATTCTTCTACGGAAGGATCAATAAAAGAAAAAGTTCCGACAGCACCGGATATTTTCCCGGTACATACTGATTCTTTAGCATTAAGCAGACGCTGGCGGTTGCGCTGCATTTCCTGATACCACAGAGTCATCTTCAGGCCGAAAGTGATCGGTTCAGCATGAATGCCGTGCGACCGGCCGATCATCAAAGTATTTTTATGTTCATAAGCTTTTTTCTTCAGAACAACTAAAAGTTCGTCGATATCAACCAGGAGAATTTCCGCAGCCTCCTTCAATTGGACGGCATAGGAGGTATCCAGAACATCTGATGATGTCATACCCATATGTAAAAAACGTCCATCCTCTCCTACTTTTTCCGTAACGGAAGTTAAAAAGGCGATAACATCATGTTTAGTAATTTTTTCAATTTCATCAATGCGCGAAACATTAATCGCTGCTTTTTCTTTAATGGTTTTAATTGCGCTTTCGGGAACCTGCCCCAGCTTTACCATCGCTTCGCAGGCAAATATTTCCACATCGAGCCATTTTTGATATCTGTTTTCCGGGCTCCAGATACTTACCATCTTCTCCCGTGAATATCTTGGTATCACATTGTTCTCCTTAAAGTTAATTTATACTCTATAACCCCAATCATGAAACATAATTATCTGTATTAAATATCTACGCCTTCATTATTACGACTTCCGGTATTCAGTCAAGAATTAATCTACCCGTTAATTAAAATTGATAATTGGCAGCCCAAAACATAATTAAACTTAATATTCGTAAATATGGTATAATGAATCATGTCTCAATCACAAGAAACAGCTCAATATAGTGTATCCGAAGAAATTTTAAACAGTGTCACTCACGGAGCAGGCCTGCTCGTCAGTATCGCCGGATTAGTTTTCTTAATAGTTTTGTCCAGTATTTACGGACAAGCCAGCCATATTGTCAGTTGCACTGTTTTTGGCATATCACTTGTGCTGCTTTATGCAGCATCAACACTTTACCATAGTTTTCAAACACCAACCGTCAAAAAATTTTTTCAAATTATGGATCATTCCTGCATTTATGTTTTAATTGCGGGCACATATACGCCTTTTATGATTATTATCGTCCGCGGAGCTTTAGGATGGTCTCTTTTTGCTGTTGTCTGGTTTTTGACGATTTTAGGAATTATATTCAAGGCCTTTTTTGTTAACCGCTTTAATATTATTTCTACTATCGCCTATATTTTGATGGGCTGGCTCATTATTTTTGCCATTAAACCTCTTTTACAAACACTGCCCGAAGGTGGCATTGTCTGGCTTGTATCCGGCGGTCTGGCCTATACGTTGGGAACAATCTTTTATGCGTGGAAAAAGCTGCCCTTTAATCATGCCATCTGGCATTTATTTGTTCTAACCGGCAGTGTTTGTCATTTTATGGCTGTATTATTTTATGTTATACCAATAAAAGTTTAAACTATTGTCTATGCAAAAAAAACCCGAACCTTACTGGAAACAAAAAATAGTAGAACCTTCTGTGGCCCTCTCCGGTATCGAACCAGGCATGAGCATTTTTCTGGGAACAGGAGTCGCAGAACCGCGTACACTTGTAAAATATCTCTTTTCCGCCCAGATGGCCAACTTA
>JANYAY010000114.1 GCA_025361065.1 Deltaproteobacteria bacterium | reverse complement strand
CTTGCCTTATTATTTTTTATCATAAGGTCTGGTGAAAACCGGTGTCCAGCGTTTTGTAAGTCTTTGATATATCTGGATTCCGGCTTTCGCCGGAATGACGATTCTGAGGCTTTTCCGACTTTTTACAAGGTCGTCACTATTTACTATTCACCCGTCACTGTTTTTAAGCCCGTCACTATTCACTTGTCGCTATTTACTGTCTTTTATGCTGTTATCCTTGATCTCCGGCATGCCCAGGTATTCGCCGGGGTACCCTGTCGGACTCCGCGCATAAGCGCTCCGCTTTATCCTTCAGCCTTCAGTCTTCAGCCTTTCTTATTCTTTCGGTATCCCGAATTTTTCCATCATGTCATACAGGGTTGGGCGGCTGACACCGAGGTCAGTTGCGGCCTTGGTCAGGTTGTCTTTATTGCGGGCCAAAGATTTCAGTAGCATCTCTTTTTCCAGACATTCACGGGCTTCCTTAAGTCCCATATTTTCGTATTTTGGTTTGGGAAGGGGTGCAACCTCCTCCATATCTAAATCCGCCGGCAGAATCTTCGCACCCTCGGCCATGATCACTGCCCGTTTTACGCGGTTCTCCAGTTCCCGGACATTCCCCTGCCAGGCATATTGCATGATTGAGTCCAGGGCCTGATCGGTAAACCCTTTGATCTTTTTTCTGTTTTCACCTGCGTAGCGCTCCAGGAAGGCTTTAGCCAGCAGGATCACGTCACCTTCCCTCTCCCGCAAGGGTGGCAGGGACATCAGGATGACGCCCAGGCGAAAATAAAGGTCTTCCCGGAAGGTTCCCCCTCTCATGGCCTCCTTGAGATCACGGTTAGTTGCGGCAACAACCCGGGCATCCACATCGATCTGCTCCCGGCCCCCAACCCGTTCGATCGTATGCTCTTGCAGAAAACGAAGCAGTTTTACCTGCAGGAGCATAGGAAGCTCGCCGATCTCATCGAGAAAAAGGGTGCCTCCTTCCGCCATTTCAATGCGCCCTTTACGCTGGACATGCGCCCCCGTAAATGCCCCCTTCTCATGGCCGAAGAGCTCACTCTCCAAAAGATTTTCGGGAATAGCGCCGCAATTGATCACGATGAACGGTTTGGCCTGACGGACGCTGAGCCGGTGCATGGCACGGGCTACAAGCTCCTTGCCGGTACCGCTTTCTCCCATGATCAAAACAGGGGCATCGGTGCCCGATACCTTCCGGATTATTGCATAGATGTCTTGGATCTTCGGGCAGGTTCCCAGCATCCCTTCGAATGTGTCGCCACTCAACCGCTTTTGCAGCATCCGCTGCTCATGCTCGAGCTGAGAAACATAAAAGGCCCGGCCGAGGACGACTTTCAGTTCATCGAGCTGGATAGGTTTGTAGAAGAAATCGTAGGCACCTTTTCCGATGGCACGCAGGGCGTTTTCTTTCTCGCCACGCCCCGTAATGATGATTACTTTGGTTTGGCTATTTTCGGCCATAATTTCATCGAGGGTGGCAAAGCCTTCCTCAACTCCTGCCGGCACAGGCGGAAGACCAAGATCAAGCGTAATTACCGCCGGCTGTGCTTTTTTCATGGCAGCCATGGCACTGGGCCGGTCTTCGGCCAGAACAATTTCATAGTCCTGGGCCAAGGCCCATTTCATCTGAGTCCGCAGATCCTCATCATCATCAACAATCAGTAATTTTTGTTTTTTCAAATTAATTCCTCAAATGCAGTAAATAGTAAATAATAAATAGTAAATAGTGACGAGTGAATAGTGACGAGCTCAAAGACAAAGGTTCAAGGATAAAGGCTAAAGGATCAAGGTTCAAGGACAAAGGATAAAAAACAGTAAAATAGGTAAATAGTAACGAGTTACTGAAACAGTAAATAGTTTATCCGGCGTCCAGCCGCCGGTATAAAAGCGCAGTCAAGCCTGCGCACTCCAAAGTCTTTTTATGGAGTGCGGCGACTCGGCGCCGCCCAGGCAAAAGCCTGGGTTCCTTTCGCCTTTTGCCTTTTTCCTTGCCCCTTTCTCCTTGCTCCTTGATCCTTTTCTCGTCACTCGTCACTCGTCACTATTTACTATTTACTGTTTTCACATCACTTTTCTTTATCCCCCGGCAGCAGCACCCGGAAGATTGTCCCCTTCCCTTCTTCACTTTCCACCTCGATCCGGCCGCCGTGGGCTTCAACAATGGTCTTGCAGTGATAAAGGCCGATGCCCATCCCATGCTTCTTGGTTGTCTGAAAAGGACGAAAAAGACTCTTCTCCATAAATTCTCTGGACATGCCGCAGCCATTATCGAGAACGGTGATTTCCGCCCAGTTGTCCTTATAGCTTGTTGCAACAATGATCTGCCCTTCTTGCCCCAGGGCGTCATTGGCATTGATCAGAAGATTATCTATTACTTTATGAACCTGTTCGCGGTCGATGGACACAGGCGGCAGAGTCTCCAGATTTTGGGTGATGGAAACCCCGACTGCACTTTTAATCTCGGAAATAGTCGTCTCCACCAGGTCGTTGAGATCTATTTTCTTGAAGGCCAGCACCAGTTTGTGGCTCAAGAGGGATAAGCGATTGCTCATGGTATTGATCTTGGAAACACTCTGAGTAATTGTCCGCATGGCGTCCTGGCGGAATTCCGGATTATCCATGTGAACCGGCAGGTTCTGCGTGACCAGAGAGAGCTTCGATGCCAGGTTTTTCAGATCGTGCATAAAAAAAGCGGACATAGTCTGGAAGGCTTCCAGCTCTTTTGTCTGCCGCAACTGTTCCGACAGCCGGAGGTTCAAGAGACCCGCCGCTGCCTGATCGGCAATAGTTTTTATGAGCTCCGATTCTTCAAAGGTGATAGATTCATAGAACACCTTCTCGCTTAAAGTCATAATCCCAATGAGATGCCCTGCCGCTTTGAGGGGCACACAGTAACGTATCCGGGATTCTTTTGTATCATCCAGGCAGTGGTTACGCCTCAAGTCTGCCGCCCAGTCATCACTGCGACCTTCCAGATCGACGGGCATGGTCTGATCGGTCATAGCCTGAATCAAATCCGTTCCGCCCTGCCCGCTGAATTTCAGCTTTTCGATATCCGCCTTCGTAAACACTGTCGAACCCCCGAAGGAAAGGTTTTCCTGCTTTTCATCCACCAGCCAGATACTGACGGAAAGGATCTCCAGTGTTTCCGAAACCATCTTGACGATCACGTCGCAAAGATCCGGCATCTGTGTCAATGAAGCGGTCCGTTCTGTGACACCCTCCCAGATTTTCTGATAGTCATACTGCGGACGCTGAAAATGCCTGCTGATGAAGCGTTTGCGCATCAAACGCAGACGATCGGACAGGAGAAAAGCCGCAGCCCCCATAATGGCCACTAGAATCAGGAAAATGGCAACATGTATATTACTGATCCAATCAACGTGGAGAGAAAACCACGCCACAATTCCTGTGGATATGAAAAAAAGCCCCACAATGAGGACTGTAAAAGAACCATACAGAAACTGGTGGGAAAGATGAACAGAAACATTCAGAGGCTTCCCCCGGAACAAGGAGCGGAGAATGAAGATATCCGCCAGGAGGAGTGCTCCCAGATCCACCAGATCCAGACCCGAATTTACGCCTTTGAAGAGAATGGCCTGGCTGTCCGTAAACAGATGGGCGCCAAAAATAGCCGCTACACCCAGGAACATGAATTTCGTCTGCCACTTCATGTGACCTGTAGCATGGCGAAATGTCCGCTCCAGGTTCATGAGAATCATTACAGACAAGATCACCCAAAGCAGGTGCCAGACATAGCCGGACCATCCGATGCGGATAAAGAGTGCCGATGCCTCAGCCGGAAGGGGTGGCCCGGCGAATAATGCACTGTTAAAAAGCGTAACCAGAGAGACAGGCAGCACCAGCGACAAAAGCAGAATCCATTTCCATTTTGATATCTGCTCTGAATAGTTAGCTCTGGCAAAACTTACGCTGAAAAGGAGCCAGGCCGCTGGTAGAAATGAAGCAACAAAGAGCTGAATCCATTGCCGGAGCAGGAATTGATCAGCAGATGACGACTGGTAAAGGAGCCCGGTCAATCCCGCATCTAGGGCAAATAACAGCATCCCCGCTGCAAAGACACGATGAACAAAGGAGTGCCGATCCCGCCACAGAGCCATAACGGCAATACCCGCCGTCACCCCCATCGCAACCCACGCTATCAAAATGCTAAGATTCATTCACCTTTACCTTTAGCCTTTTCATCTTTTGGAGATTTTGAACAACCACTCTAATTGTCATACCGGCGAAAGCCGGTATCCAGGATACTATTGGTAATACTGGATTCTCCCGTATCGAATACGGGGCAGGCTCTTCGTAGCGCTTCGCTAGAATATAACCCGGCAGCCTACCCGGCGTATGCCTGGGTATGCTGGAATGACGAAAGGTTAATTACAACACAGCCTCATGCGCCGGAATTCGCGCATAAGCGCTTCGCTTGAGCCTTTATCCTTGAACCTTGGTCCTTGTTTTATCTTTTTCACTTCTTCTCAAAAAATAAAGTATCGGCGCCAACAACAGTAGGGCCACAATAAAAAACGGAATTCCCCCTTCCCGGTGAAGCGAACTTTGAAGAATTCTTGGATCTACATAGTTCCCCAGTAGTGTCAGGGAAACAATGCGGATTCCATTTTTAAACATGGCAATCGGAAAGATGCATAAAACCAATATGACCTTTTTCCACCAGGTATTCAGAAAAAGATGGCCTGCCAGGAGGGCGGTGATAAAGAGCGCCAGGGCTGATCGTATGCCGCTGCATTGTTTGGCAACTTCGGTACTTATGCCTGAAAAATGAAAGACAAAACCCTCTCTGAAGAAAGGAACACCTGTTACCAGGAACAGCAGGTTGGCAAACTCTGTGGAGCCAACCTGGAGAAGATAAATAAATTCCTCCATGATCCGGCTGGGTATGGGACACATGAATATCAAAAAGAACAAAGGAAACAGAGCGGCTTTAAAGGCTTGGAAGCCGAAACAAAAAATAAAGGCGCCGTTGACAACCATTACTGCTGATAAAGCAAGGATCGATGTAAAATCATTTTCATTGAGCTGAACTTCTAAAAATCGTCCGGCAAAATAAAGCAGGACGCCGATCAGTAAGGTGGGGATCCCGGCGCTGAAAGAATAATTTAACTGAGAAAATATGACCTTCCTATTCAGGAAAATGAGGTAAAGACTGACCAGAGGAATCAAGACAATATGGGAGTAGTATTCACTGTTGGCGGAGGAAGTGTATATGGCTTTTATCGGCGAGTAAGCCATGAAAAAAGCCAGAACGAAAAAGAGAAAGAACACAACATTTCTTCGGTTTATAGATTCCTTAATTCTCATGTTTAGTAGTAGCCTCCATTATTGGACATATAATAGTAAATGGTAACGAGACCTTTGCACAACTACTCTGATCGTCTTACCGGCGAAGGCCGGTATCCAGGAAGCAATTGATAATACTGGATTCCCCCGTATCGAGTACGGGGCAGGCTCTTCGTCGCGTTTCACTTGCACGGAATGACAAAATTGTTAATTATATTTAGAGACCTTTGCACAACCAGGCCAATCCATCAATTTTGTCATACCGGCGCAGGCCGGTATCCAGTATTTTCAAGTATTTCTGGATTCCAGTTTTCACCGGAATGACTGAAAAGGAAGTTGTGCAAAGCTCTCATTTAGTTGTTTAAAGCTCTCGTAAATAGTGACGAGTGATGGGAAAAAGGGGCAAAGGACATTGATTGGCGATTTTCTAGGTTTTTACTCGTCACTATTTACCTGTCACCATTTACTTTCTTTATCTTTCACTCGTTACTATTTACCCGTCACCATTTACTGTATTTATCTTTTACTCGTCACTATTTACCCGTCACCATTTACTGTATTTATCTTTCACTCGTCACTATTTACCCGTCACCATTTACTGTATTTATCTTTTACTCGTCACTATTTACCTGTCACCATTTACTGTCTTTTATGCCTTATGCATCCAGAAGTCTTCTTTGCAACAATGCCTGCATGTCACGACGTCCGTCGGCGATCAGGAAGACATGAACAACTTTGTCAACGACTCGATAAATCATGCGGTAAGGTTTGAAAAATATCTCCCTGTAATCACGGATTCCCAAGTCCAGCAATTCTTTCGGATAAGCACCCCGATCCGGGGATTCAGCAAGGCTGCTCAAAGCCTTCTCGATTCCCGTAAGCACTCGTTCCGCCTTGCCCGGTAGATCATGCAAGGCTATGTATTGATATAGTTCTTCGAGATCTCGTGCTGCATCGGCGGTTAAAAAAACCAGGAAAGGCATCAGCGACTGCTCTTTCGTTCACGAAGGCGCTGGATCACAACATCGGCCGGTTCTAATTTGCCTGCCTCGATTTGACGGTTTCCGAGAGCAATAATCTTCAGAAGGGCGATGGTTTCCTGGGTTTGCTCATAGCTTGCTATGTCTTGCAGAACCACCTTGGCCTCTCCGTTCTGTGTAATAACGAGCGGCGCACCCTGATCTCCCATATTGCGTATGATTTCTGCAGCGTGGGCCTTCAGATAACTGATAGGCTTAATTTGACTTGATAATTTCATAAGTCACCTCATTGGCTTATTTACATAAGACCGATTTTAGTCCATATACAGGTCAACTGTCAAGGAAAAAGCCCCTTGCTGCTTGCTCTCCGGCATGCCTCATCAAGCGCTGATCTCAATCTTTGCATTTATGTTGATCCGGCGTCTAGCCGCCGGTATTAAAGCGCAGTCAAGCCTGCGCACTCCAAGGCTTTGTTATGGAGTGCGGCGACTCGGCGCCGCCCGGCATTCGAGACTGTGTCGCAATTAAAAAAAGGAGAGAAATTGCTTATTTTTAGGCATGGTTTTACCCCTGAATTTTTAAAATAGTTCACTGTAGACAATTTTAGAGGGCCTCTTTTTTCGACAAAAAAACACAAGGTAATTGTGACACAGTCTCTTCCGCCGGTATGACAATTTTGAAGCTGTTTTCTCCTATTACGACACAGTCTCCGGCGGGGGACATTACGAACAGACTGCAATCAGCATCTGTCAATTACGACACGGTCTCATTCGCCGGTGTGCCCTGCGTCGGACTCCGCGTAGAAGCGCTCCGTTTGAACCTTGAACATTGATCCTTTAACCTTTAGTCTTTATCCATTATCTTTGTGCCTTGTGCATTGCTCCCTTGCGCATCTCCTGATCGTTATGGTTTAGACCAGTCTTCCATAGGCAGGTCAACAACTCTTTTAAATTCTTTGGTGTTGTTAGTCACCAATGTCATATCTTGTGATCGGGCAAGACCTGCTATTAGAAGATCATAAGGGCCGATTGATATTCCTTTCTTTTCGAGTTGTGCACGAATAACTGCGGCTTCAATAGCAGCAGAACGATCCATGTCAATAATGTTCAAGGGCAGAAGGAATTTGTTAAGGGCATTCTCGGAACGTTGTCTGTATTGACTTTTTTCAACCCCATATTGAAGCTCAAAGAGGGTTATTGTAGAAATTGCAACATCCTGAGGTGAATGTTTTCGGAATCGCTCAAGAATATCGGGTGAGTGTTTTTTTATGAGGTATATGCAAATATTAGTGTCAAGCAGATAGCGCATTATAAAGATTCCCGTTTCTGCATGCCGGGTTCATTACGGCCGTCTTTCATAAAATCTTCCGGAAATTCACTGAGCGATTCAAACAATGCGTCCCATGTAGTTTCTATCGGTTCCAGTATAACCTGGTTGCCTTTTTTGAATATTTTTACCTCATCTCCAGGGATTCTGAATTCCTTGGGCAGCCTTACCGCTTGAGAACTCCCATTCTGAAATAACTTTGCTGTTTCCATTTTATCACCTCTCCATATCATATATATTATTAGTATATACGGTGATGATGTTAAAATCAACTTCTTTTCAGAGGATGGATCAACTACCTCGCAGCAAGCTGTCGAGGCATGAAATGAACGTCATTATATCGCGAGTTCGCTGCAGAGAATTAACGCTCGTCCCGCAGCAGCGGGATTAAAATGTTCGTTAATTTTCTTTGATGGTCTCATAAAAAAAGGCTGTCACACCGGTTTTCATTGGTGTGACGGACTTTTTACGAGACCATCACTTGTCCACGGTTTTATATTTTGCCCTTGAGCCTCGCGCCACCTCGTTTGATCTTCCACTCCTATTTTGTTTAGAAGTTCCGGAACTCACCCAATCATACAAACACTGCAGGAGAAACTTTAAAACGCTCGCTGAGAAGCTTAACTTGACGAACATTAAGTTGACGTTTACCAGATATAATTTCCGACACGACCCCCTGACTTCCGATCTCGGGTAGGTCTGATTGTTTAAGTCTATGTTCTTCCATCAAGGTCTTTAGGGCATTTATCGGATCCCCCCCTATATCGGGGTAATTTTGGGATTCATAGGCTTCGATCAGGCTTCCAAGTGTCTCCATTAACGAAGATAATGGATGAGCCTCATTGTTACCCACCTCATCAATAAGAGTGTCAAGAAAATTGACTAAGTTATTATAATCTTTTTCATTGTGTGGCACAGAAAATACATTCTGTATGTTCGGCCAAACGTTGGCAATTTTTTTAAGCTGAGTATTTATTATTTCCTCCAATATCCTCGATCATATTCATTGTGAGTAAGAACATGACGAATATAATGAGATATTTGTCAATAAAACATATGCAGTCAGAAATTATTCTGAAAAATGTTTTCATCGTCCTGCGTTTTTTGCCGACACCCTTACTGACGATTGACAATACTGCCGCGTCATGTTAGCATTTCACCATGATCAAGACTTTTCGTAGCAAGGATATGGAAAAGATCTTCCGGGGCACATTTGCTGCCGGTTTGCCGAAAGACATACAAAGGGTAGCCCTTCGCAAATTGACTCAGATCCAAGGCGCGGCAAGTCTGGAATTTCTTCGGATACCTCCGGGAAATCCTCTGGAAAAGCTTGTCGGCGAGAGAGAAGGCCAATGGAGCATCAGAATCAATGATCAATGGCGGATATGCTTCAACTGGCAAGACGGCCATGCGTATAATGTCGAAATCGTTGATTACCATTAAAGGAGAAAACCATGAAAAGAGATCTTCCTCCGGTGTATCCCGGCGAAATTCTGCTGGAGGATTTTTTGAAACCCATGAAAATTACACAGTACAGACTTGCCAAGTCCATCGGCGTGCCGCAAAGGCGCATCGGAGAAATAATTGCGGGGAAAAGAGCGATTACAGCGGATACGGCCCTGCGGTTGGCCCGTTTTTTCGGCACGGACGCTCAAAGTTGGATGAATCTGCAAACCCATTACGATCTTGTTGTTGCAGAAGAATCCCTGTCCAGCCGGTTAGATCGAGAGGTTATATCATACGCCGAATATCATATCGCCTGAGAAGATCGCTGTGAGTTCCTCCGTGCGCCTCTTTCACCTTGCCCCCTGAACCTTGATCCTTGCGCCTTGAACCTGTATTTTTCCCCGTCACTCGTGATGGTCTCGTAAAAAGTCCGTCACACCTCTATGTAAAAAAGCAAGCCCCATTTTTCACATAAAGAAAATGACGTATATTCTTTTTTTAATTATTAGGTGTAAAGCAATCTTTAAAATCAATCTTCTATTAGCA
>JANYAY010000112.1 GCA_025361065.1 Deltaproteobacteria bacterium | reverse complement strand
AAGAAAAATAAATGCGATAATCCCGCTCACGCGGGATGAGCGTTAATTCTCGTGAGCTCGCTCGCGAGGTGGTTGATTTAATTATCGGACAGGAGAAAGTGCATCCCTCAATTTGGAACAAATTATTTTTCGGGCACACTACGGAGAGGGAGCAAATAATGTACTTGATAGTTGGATTAGGAAACCCGGGCAATCGTTATCGGTTTACCAGACATAACATCGGATTTATGGTTCTGGAAAAACTGGCCTCGGAGCTCAAGATTGATTTAAAACAGAAAAGTTTCGATGCATTATGGGGCAAAGGAAAGATTGAGGGCACTAACATCCTGCTGGCTATGCCCCAGACATACATGAATTTAAGCGGTACCGCGGTACGACAGTTGGTTGCTTTTTTTAAAGCAGATATAAATAATTTGATTGTTATTCATGATGATCTCGACCTGTCTTTTGGTACAATTCGCCTGAAAACAGGGGGAGGCAATGCCGGGCATAAGGGGCTTACCTCCATAACAGAGAATTTAGGTTCTTCCGACTTTGTGCGGGTGCGATTAGGGATCGGCAAGCCATCTGATAAATCCCGCATTGAAGGTTATGTACTGGAACCTTTTCCATCTGAGGAACTTTCTTTGCTGTCGGAGATTATTCAGGCAGCGACAGATGCAGGTTCTGAAATTGTTTTATCCGGCGTCGAAAAAGCAATAACTAAGTACCACAAAAATATATTAGTTAAGTCTTTAAAGAAGGAGGATGAATGATGTTACAAAACAAAAGAAGTAGCTGGACATTTTTACTCAGCGGTTTTATGTTCCTTTTGCTTGCCGGAACCGCCTTTGCCGGTGAAGCCGACATCAAAGTGCCGGATCTGACCCAAATATCCTTTTTGGGCGGCTCACTGTCAGGAATGACAATCCTTAATGCTGGATTGATTATCTGTTTGATCGGTATTATTTTCGGTGTGATTCAATATGTGCAAACAAAGAATCTGCCGGCGCACAAGGCCATGCTGGATGTTTCCCAGACAATTTGGGAAACCTGCAAGACCTATCTTTTTCAACAGGGCAAATTCCTCATTGCTTTGTGGATCCTTATTGCTATCTGTATAGTTTATTACTTTGGCGCACTGCAAGGAGCTCATGCAACAGGAATCGTGATTATTTTGATTTGTTCAATCGTTGGTATTCTTGGTTCCTATGGTGTGGCCTGGTTTGGTATCCGTATTAATACCGTTGCTAACTCACGCGCCGCTTTTGCCTCACTTTCCGGCGATCCCTTAAACATTGTTAACATTTGCTTAAGATCCGGTATGAGCGTTGGACTTCTGCTGGTCAGCATCGAGCTTTTCTTCATGATCATCATTCTGGCCTACATTCCCAAAGAATTGGCCGGTCCTTCCTTTATCGGTTTTGCGATCGGGGAATCTCTTGGTGCTTCCGCTCTGCGTATTTGCGGTGGTATCTTTACGAAGATTGCCGATATCGGTTCCGACTTAATGAAAATCGTTTTCCATCTGCCGGAAGATGATCCCAAAAACCCCGGTGTTATTGCCGATTGTACCGGTGACAATGCTGGTGACAGCGTTGGTCCTACCGCCGACGGTTTTGAAACCTATGGCGTTACCGGTGTTGCCCTGATCACGTTTCTGGCTTTAGCGCTGGCTTCCACACCTGAAATGGCCGGCAAGTTGATTATCTGGATATTCGCCATGAGAATCCTTATGGTCCTGACGTCTCTCGTTTCTTACTTTATCAACGACGGTATCAGTAAAGCAGTTTTCGCCGGAAAGAAAGAATTTAACTTTGAACATCCATTAACCAATCTGGTCTGGATTACATCCATTGTTTCCATCGCGGTTACTTTTATCGCCAGCTACTATCTGCTGGGTGATTTGACTGATAAGTACCAGGGTTTGTGGTTGCCTCTGTCGATCATCATCAGTTGCGGAACTATTGCCGGCGCCTTAATTCCGGAACTGACCAAAGTATTCACCAGCACATCTTCCCGTCATTGCGAAGAAGTTGTCAATGCTTCCCGTCAGGGTGGTCCTTCTCTCAACATTCTTTCTGGTCTGGTTGCCGGTAACTTCTCTGCATTCTGGGAAGGTCTGACCATCATGATTTTAATGCTGATTGCTTACCTGGTATCGAAAAATCCGGCTGTTATGGCCCTGATGCCGCCCGCATTTACCTTTGCGGCACCGGTGTTTGCCTTCGGTCTGGTGGCTTTCGGTTTCCTGGGTATGGGTCCGGTAACAATCGCCGTGGACAGCTTCGGTCCGGTATCCGATAACGCCCAATCTATTTACGAACTTTCCATGATTGAATCCCGTTCGGACGTCAAAGAAATTGTCAAGAAAGAATATGGAATTGCGCCGAACTTTGAGTTGGCCAAGCATTTTCTGGAATCTGCCGACGGTGCGGGTAATACCTTTAAAGCAACCGCCAAGCCCGTGTTGATTGGTACAGCCGTTGTCGGCGCCACCACCATGGTGTTCGGTATTATCATTATGCTGGAAGGTCTCTTCGGCAATGTAATCGGCAAACTGTCCCTGGTACAACCGGAAATCATTCTCGGTCTGCTCATGGGTGGCGCGGTGATTTACTGGTTTACCGGCGCTTCTATTCAGGCCGTTACCACTGGTTCCTATCAGGCGGTTGTATTCATTAAAAAGAACATCAATCTGGATAAAAAAGAAGCATCGATTGAAGATTCCAAGAAAGTCGTCCAGATTTGTACCCAGTATGCTCAAAAGGGCATGATCAACATCTTCATTGTCATTTTCTTTATGACTTTGGCGTTGTCTTTCTTTAACCCCTACTTCTTCATCGGTTATCTGATCGGTATCGCCTTCTTCGGTCTGTATCAGGCGATCTTCATGGCCAATGCCGGCGGTTGCTGGGATAACGGTAAGAAGATTGTTGAAGTCGATTTGAAGATGAAAAACACTCCGTTGCATGAAGCCAGCGTAGTGGGCGACACCGTCGGCGACCCCTTCAAAGATACATCTTCCGTTTCTTTGAACCCGGTCATCAAATTCACAACCCTGTTCGGATTGCTGGCAACGGAAATTGCCGTGACCATGACCAATACTAACTTGAAGTATGGTCTGGCTACAGCCTTTTTCATCATTGCCTTGATTTTCGTTTACCGGTCGTTCTACAGTATGCGAATTTCCGCAGAAAAGCTTGGATAACAAGTAAGCAGTATAATTTAGACTTACAATTATTTCAACAAAAAGCGCCTCATCTTGAGGCGCTTTTTTATTTGGCTATAATGCTTTAATAAAGAATAACAGCAATGATAATAAATTGCATTCTTGGGCGGACTATGCTGGTAGCGAAGCCCGAAGTATGCCTGGTAGGAATAAATTATCCGGAGTTGATAATATTCTCGAGTATCATGCCTGCCGACAGAACAAACAACGGGCATTTTTGAATAAATGTTCCGGCATTCCTTGCCTTCTGCAGTTCAGCGGGATTTTTCAGATCATAAGAAATTAGTTCTTTACATAAGACACTTTTATTTTCCTCGATAAATCTATTCAACAATTCATTCGTTTTATTATATGCTGTTTCTTTAGCCGGAAAATCGGCCGGGTCTATAGTGCCGAACTTCATTCCGATTATCAACGCTGCCCCGGAGACGGCTCCACAAATGTGTCCATTTCTCCCCACGCCTCCTCCCAGTGCTGATGCCATTCTTACCGCATCTTCTTTATTTATCCCTACGTCACCGGCGTAAGCTTTTATTATCGATTGAGCACAGTTATATCCCTTCTTCATATAGTCGGCAGCTATCTCATATTTTTCCATTTATTTGCCTCTTTGTAAGTACACTTAGCTACCTTTTTAAAAAGGCAATTTACGGCAGAAAAGCTGCGATTGTCAGGAACCGGACTCTCGCAGTACAATGCTCAACACTGTCGTTAATTTTATTGTATCTTCATCAGCTTTTCGCAGCCGGGCACTGACGATTCTGGCCAGATTTAATAATATTTTACAACCTAAAGGGCAATTAGTGTCAACTAACTGCAGAAAATCATCCTTCTTGATCTCATACAATACACAATCCGTATTGGCGCGGATCGTAGCAGTCCTCTTGCATTCTTCCAGAAGAGCTATTTCACCAAATACGGCATGACTTTTTTCGTCAAGCTTTGTAAAAACTTTATTTTTGACAGATTCACGGGAATCATCATCGTTCACATCACTGATGACAAGACTTTTTATTACTTCTACGGTCCCTTCCAGAATAATATACAGGGAATTTCCCATTTCCCCCTCTCTCATGATTATCTCATTTTCCGGGAATTCAACTTTACGACAGATACCGAGCAGAGTTTTAATTTGTTCGGCAGTGAGATTTTTGAAGATGTCGGTTTCCTGAAGCAGTAAAATATCCTTTTCCATAACTTTTTCCTTTAGCTTTATGCTTTATTTAGGCTTTTTTTTGGAAAGCACAATTGCATTATCTTCCGGCAATATAATGTAGTTATCATCAGGATTAATTACAGAATTGGTATCGTTTTTCTCAACGTAAAATGATTTATTTGCTTCTTCGAGCTTTTCCCGGATGAAACTGTCAATTATCGATGTATTATCCGAAAGCAGATCTTGCAGTTTTACATCTTTTTTCTCCCGCATGACGCCGATTATAATGGCCTGTCGCTCGCGGAAATAGGAGGAGAGTTCTTTAAATGTTTTTCCGATATGACTTTTGGGAATATCCGCCTTCCAGAGATTATCTTTTTCTCCCAGGGACATCATGTTGGATAATACACGGGGCAATCCCGGCGATATAATTGCGCTGGCCAGAAGTGATCCGACATGCTCTCCGCGCACAATAATCTCCTCTACATTCGTCCGGCGCAAATGCGGCTTGTTGGCTTCATCGAGCAACTCGGCAATAATTTTTACCTGCGGACCAACTGATTTAATTGTCAGTGCCGCCAGAGCCGTGCGTTCATCGACCCGGTCGCGGCTATGACCGCCGGAAAGATCAGCCATAAGCAAAGCAAATCTGGCCTTTTTTATATTTGCCCGCAGTAATACATCTTCGTGTACATAGTCTCCCCGCAAAAATTTGAGTTCATATTTTTTGTATTTAGTTTTTATGGCATCCATTTCATCAATACTCAACTCATTGATGAGGACGACAGAAATATTTTCCAGGGAGCCGGAATTGGTCAGTCCTTGCAGAACTTCCCCCGTGTGCTGGTTCCAGCCGCAGATAACTATGTGGTCTTTAATCTTGACAGTATCCAACCCCTTTTCCTCCTTGATTTTCTTTTCGACAAACACAGAAGCAATTGTTGCCGTCAAAAGCGACATTAAACCCACTCCGGAAAAAATCAGCAGCAGGCCGACCAGCCTGCCGGCGACAGATACGGGATATCTATCGCCGTAACCAACTGTACCGACAGTAACTATTGCCCACCAGAAACTATCCCAAAGCGAGTGAATATTGGCTTCCGTTTCGTTATGTTCAAAATAAAAGACGGCAAAGGAACACAAAAAGATGAGCAGCAGTGTTACTGACCCCACCTGAAAAATTTTCTTTCGATATAAATTTAAAGTAAGTTTACTAAACATGGGATAGAGACGCTTTTCGTTTCAGTTTCATTAATGAACTGGAAAGCCGAGCCCCGGGGATGGGGAACCTCAAACGACGACCTCGTAAAAAGTCCATATGCTGTTTATGACCTTCAGGTTACGTTGCGCTGCACGCCTCGTCATTGCGGCGTACGCTAAAGTACGCCTCATTCCTCGGGCTTTGCGCGCCTTGCCTCTGGAGCTTTTTACGAGGTCGTCGAAAATTGGCAATTATTCGACTTTTTATGAGTTTATTAAATACATGGAATAGATAATATATTTTTTATATTCTTTTGTAAAGTATGCACGTAAATGAAAAGCACATCACGCTTTATCGTACTCGGCAAAGATCATTGAAAAAACTGCGCGCCCCTGTGTTGCCGAGCGTAAATCCGTGGAATAGCCGAACATTGCTTTCAGTGGAACTTTGGCTTTCACTTCACTGACATTTCCCTTAGGGTTAATCGCTTGAATTTCACCTTTGCGGGAGTTAATATCGCCGATAACATCACCCATAAATTCAATGGGAGTTATAATATCAACCAGCATAACCGGCTCTAACATTACCGGATCAGCGTTGTTGCATCCGTCACGAAAAGCAGTCGCCGCGGCTATCTTATAACCCTGTAAGGTTGCTTCTTCTTTATAAGAACCGCCGATTATCTTTACCTCGACATCAATTACGGGATAGCTGCTGAGTACTCCGCTCATTAATGCTTCCTCTATACCTTCAGCAATTATTTCATGATATTCCACCGGAATTATCGAGGGCTCCAGTTCGTTGATTACAATATTCCCCGAACCGCGCTTGCGGGGAGTTAAAGACAGGCGAACATGACCAAAATGTTTCTTGTCTCCGAGTTCCCGCTCGAAGATTCCTTCGGCTTCCACATGCCGGGAAATCGTCTCCCGATGAACAACCCGCGGTTTGCCGACATTTACATGGGCATTGAATTCCCTTTTCAGCCGGTCAACTATAATTTCCAGATGTAATTCTCCCATCCCGGAAATAATGGTTTGCGCCGTTTCGTCATCATATTTCACCCGCAGTGTTGGATCTTCTTGAATTAACTTGGCCAAAGATGTTGTCAGTTTTTCCTGATCTGCAGGTGTTTTAGCTTCTATTGCCTGATTGATAACCGGTTCGTAAAATTCAATTTGCTCCAGCATGATCGGATGTTCTTCGTCGCAGAGCGTATCGCCGGTGGTTGTTTCTTTCAGGCCCAATACAGCGATAAGTTCACCTGCCGACGCCTTTTCGATTCTTTCTCTTTTGTTGGCATGCATGCGTAAAAGGCGGGCAACCTTTTCTTTCTTTTGCTTTGCTGCATTGTAAATTTCATCGCCTGTGTTGATCTGACCGGAATAAATCCGCAGATAAGTAAGCTTGCGGCCTTCATCCATTACAATCTTAAAGGCCAGTGCAGCCAGAGGTTCTTTATCGGAACTATGTCGAATTTCTTCCTTCTTTGTAATGGGGTTTATCCCTCTAATGGGTGGAACGTCTTCCGGTGAGGGTAAATAATTAATCACGGCGTCCAGCACCGGCTGAATGCCTTTATTACGCAGAGCAGTGCCGCAAAGCACCGGTACTGCTTTCAGCGACAGAGTAACTTTTCTGAGAGCTTCTACAATTTCATCCGCGGTTATTTCTTCGCCTCCCAGATATTTTTCCGCCAAAGCATCATCCATATCGGCGAGGGTTTCAATTAATTCTTCTCTTTTAACTTTGGCTTGTTCGGCAAATTCCGGAGGTATTTCGGAAACGATATAATCCATGCCCTGACTTGTATCGTCCCAGGTCAGAAGTTTTTGATTGATTAAATCAATCGCACCGCGAAAATTATCTTCACTTCCGGCGGGAATCTGAACGGGCAGGGGAATTGAGGCAAAACGTTCCCGCATCATTTTCACCGCGCCGAAGAAATCTGCGCCCACCCTGTCCATCTTATTGATGAAGGCAATTTTAGGCACGCCATACTTATCCGCCTGATGCCAGACAGTTTCCGATTGGGGCTCAACGCAGCCGACGGCACAAAAAACAACAACAGTACCGTCCAGCACACGCAGGGATCTTTCTACTTCGATGGTAAAATCAACATGGCCGGGAGTATCAATGATATGAATTTCGTAATTTTTCCAATTGCAGGTTGTTACCGCAGAAGTAATGGTGATTCCTCTTTCCTGCTCCTGAGGCATCCAGTCCATAACGGCTTCACCATCATGGACTTCACCCATTTTGTAGGATTTGCCGGTGTAATAGAGAATTCTTTCCGTAACTGTTGTTTTTCCTGCGTCAATGTGGGCTACTATGCCGATATTACGGATGCGGGATATTTTTGATTTTGCTGCCATAAGAAGATTAGCTTTTCTCCTCTTGCGAGGGGGCGGAAAGTTCGGGGTCGGGAGCAAATGCTTTTTTGGTGGAAATATGCCCTTTAATCGACGGCAATTCTTTGCCATCAACTAATATTTTAACTCTCTTTATACTGGAAACATTTTCTGTTACGGAATTGGTTAAGGAATAAATTGATGCCATTTCGGCAGTTGATCCGCCCGGATGAAGTTTGGTCAAATTTCGGTTGAAGTTAATAAAAGCTGTCCCTTCATCATTAACCTTCACATCTTTTACACCGACGCCGGTGGGGAATGTATTAATCAGCTTGGTCTTGGAGCCATCCAGTAGTGCTTTGGTAATTTCTTTGGCTTGCTGGGCTGCGTCATTTTCAATAAACACATAACGCTTTTCCGGTATTAAAAAACGTTCCTGCGGATCAGAAAAATAAATTACCACCAGGTGCTTTTCCTTCTTTTTTAAGGCATCCATATCAACAGGAGGGAACACTGCATTAAATAAAATAACAAAGAAGAATATCAGCACAACGGATATCCCTCCCAGAATAAGAGAAAAATAAACAATCCTTGTCGATTTCTTCTTCTTTTTATCCTTAAGTTCTTCGAAGCGGCGCTTTTTTTTTGTAACCATACAATCTATTACTCCCCAAGCAGAAAAGCTCGGCCAATCTAGGGTATTTTCTTTTTGCTGTCAAGAAGAACAAGCATGCCGGGAAATCAAACAAGCTCCTGGTGAACGGATATTTACTTGCCAACTTTGCTTTTCATTTGGGCCAGCTTGTCTTTATCCAGATAATACTTGCCGTTGGGGGCTTTGATGACCAGACCGTCGGCGATCAGGAGATTGAGAGCCTTAGGCCGAATATTGCCTGTGCCCACGCGAAAGATATTTTTGCGTTCGTCCTGCAGGCCAACGGCCTTACCCGCCTTGAAAGCCTGGGCTTCTTCCAGCTCAGCGAGGATCTTGAAACACATCCTCCGGACACCCCAGCCCCCGGCAAACATGGCCAGCCCGACAAAAACAATAAAGGCGACAATCAGCAGAGGTATTTGTAAATAAACAGGCATATTTAAATTTTCCTTACTCACAATTATGTTTTGATTATACTCATGATTTTTTGTAAATGTCCCGCCGGTGGCCGATTCTGAGAATGAGAATGTCATTGTCCATCAGGGTGAATATTACCCTATAGTCCCCCACCCGCATTTTTCTTAATCCGGCAAATTCACCCTTGAGAACCGGATAGGATTCGGCATGCTCGGAAAGATCCTTTTCGATTTTATCAAGAATCCGGCGCGCGTTCTTTTTGTCGAGGCGTCCCAGGTCCCTTTCAATAGATTTCTTGTATTTGATATTAAAGGCCAAGGTTTTTCTTCAGCTCTTTTCCGGAAATAACTTCATCTTTCGGATTTCTTAAACGGTCAATAGCAATCCGCAAATCAGCAAAATCTTCAATGTACGCTTCCAATGCCTTTTGAATATGGAAAGAACGCGGCCTTTCCGTTTCTTTTGCAATATCGTCAAGATGCTTTGTTAATTCGTCAGGAAGGCGGATAGATACGGTAGCTCTCATAATATACCCCTTTCTTTCATTACTTGTGGTGCATTGTATACGATTTATGACACGTATGCAAGAGCAATCTTTTCAGAGCAATCTTTTCAAAGGATTGTCATGCATGCCTTTCTACGCTGGCGATTTCATCTTCTGTCAGCCCATACAACTCATAGACCAGCTTGTCGATCTGCAGGTCGGTGGCGTCAATCTGACACTTAATCATGGTCTGTTCTTCGCTGGTCTTGGCTTCCGGCAGTTGCTTGTTAATTAGGATGAAATGACTCGTTGGGCAAAAGTTAGTTTTTACACATTAATTCTTATTTTCCCTTGGCCCATGGGGCATTCTCAACTTGCCCCACATATCTCTGTTTTAATCTATTCCCATAGGTTCCTGAGTAGCCGCAAACTGCCAGTAGTCCCATTTCCAAATACCACAAACCAAGATTCCAAGCTTCATAGTAAACAGAATGAAATTGGCCACGTCTCTTATGTTCGGGGTGGACGAGAGAGTTACGGATTTCTGTCAGTGCATGTGGGCATCCAGCCAAGTGAAGTCTTTAGCAAGCTTAATTATCCCAGGTGTTTCTTTTGGTATTTCGAGCGGTATCCCCAATGACGAAAATAAAAGGCGGAATTTATCGGACGCCCAAAGATCTTTAAATCCATTCAACATAAGAAGACGTTTGTCTTTTACTGCATATTCGTATGAAAGCCTTTCGATTGCCGCTTGAGTCAAACGTCTTTGTATGCCTCAGCGTTGCCCTGGATGTTGTTGATATCCCAGCCCAGCGATTCGAAAAAGGGATCGATGAACTCGTGCCTGACCTGCGTTTCATTGTAGGCCCCGGATTTATAAGCGTCAATGTTGCGTTCGAATCGTTCCATTAGATCAAGAATTATCTTTGGTGCGGGCATGGTCGTTCCTTCTCCGTGTAGTTTCAGAGTGGCTCATACATTGAACAAGGGGACTTGCCACCCTTCAGTGGTGGTTGCAACCCCTTGTTCTGCAATCTGTCTCTTGTTCTCTAAGCGGCGGTAGACCGCTCGATAGACCTTCCCTGAATTTGCGGGGCATATTACTATATTGTAATTGAAAGAACAATGTGATTAATACCATCCCGCTTTCTTTGGCTAACTTTGTTGGCACAGCCTGCCCCGGCGCAGGCCGGGGTCGTCGGCTTCCTCAACGTATAACCTAAAGGTCACGCGTGTAAAATACGCCTCCGGCGCCTCCTTCCTGCCGCCGGGTTATCCTTTGAAATCGAAATGGTATTACGAATTTGAGCATTGATTTTTTTTGCAATCAATGATTATAAAATTGCCGTAATCAAAATGCTTCAGTGAAACGCAAGGAGGATTAGATCAATATGTCCACAGTGATGCCGGAAGGAAAAAATGTCCAAAATGCGATTAAATGGATATCCGCAAACTTTGAAGATAACAAAAATCAATCGGTCCAGCAGCTGGTAGAAAAGGCTGTTTTTAAATTTGATCTGTCACCGAAAGATACGGAATTTTTATTGGGTTTTTTCCAAAATCATCAAGCGGAAAAATAAGCTGCCGGTCTCTTGCACAGCCTGTATGTTGCTTATTCCATCATAGCTTGAGGTTTGTTTAATATTTAGCGCCCGTGAGGTGCATGATGCATAGAAGAATTATCGTCATGTTTCTCATAAGTGTCAAGATCAGGCGTATAGATAATGACCTTTTTATCTTCTTTCATATGAACGGGTGCGGTAGCGAAAAGGACCGAATACCATATTCCTATCTGCTTTCCCTGATTATCCAGGACAGCAAAGCCAAATTGGTTTGCACCAATATCCCTGGCCTTTGATTTCATGTCTGTAACTATTACCTGAAGCAAGGCCTCTGTCAGCTCGACTTTTTTCCATAAGGTGGAATCCAGTGTGTAGGCTTTATTTAATCCCAATAGTGCATTGGGATAGACGTCCGAACCGCTGATGTAATAGTTGTAATCGGCACTGACCTGATATGTTTCAAAAATTCTTGTTACCTCATTATCAGGTACAATTTTACCCCAGTTTTTGGTTAAAGCAGCATTTCCCGCTGCACATGATATAAAGGCGGCACAGGCAATTATACAGAGTATTATTTTCCCATATTTGTTCATTTTTCTTCCTCCATGGCGCAAGGATAATTTCTTATATGCAACAGTCATTCTGTAACCCGCTGGGCAGGGCTGACGGTATGACGGAGGAAAGAAATTTTTCCCAGGTCTCCGGGCTACCTGCCGTTCATTGTGCGACCCCGCCAGATCATATAAATGGCCGGATAGATGATCAGTTCCAGAATTGTGGAGGTGACAACACCGCCGATCATCGGAGCGGCAATGCGCTTCATGATATCGGCGCCGGTACCGTTGCTGAACATGATGGGAATCAGGCCGGCCAGAATCACACTCACTGTCATAATCTTGGGGCGGATACGCTTGACAGCGCCGAACATGATCGCATCTCGCAAGTCGCTTTTCGTTTTCAGCAGGCCTTCTTTCTTCCACTTCTCATAGGCCAGATCAAGGTACAGAAGCATGACCACCCCTGTCTCCGCGTCCAGACCAGCAAGCGCAATAATCCCGACCCAGACGGCAATGCTCATGTTGTAATTAAGCAGGTAAAGTAGCCAGAAGGACCCTACAAGGGAGAAAGGGACAGCGAGAAGCACAATCATTGTTTTGACCGTTGATCTCGTATTCAGGTAAAGGAGAATGAAGATGATGAAAAGAGTCAGGGGAATGACCATCTTCAAGCGCTCATGGGTCTTAATCAGATTTTCATATTCCCCGCTCCAGACTAGACGGTATCCCTCGGGAATCTTCAGTGTCGATACTTTTTTCTTGGCATCCTCCACGTAGCCGCCCATATCACGCCCGGTAATATCCACGAAGACATAAGCAGTAAGAAGTCCTTCTTCGCTTTTGATGGCCGTGGGACCCTTGACGATCTTGAAATCCGCTACTTGGCCCAGCGGAATCTGTGTAATCCGCGGCGTTACCGCCATGCCTCCTGGAACAGCCGGCGCCGCAGCAGCGTTATTGGTCATGATCGGCACAAGGATCCGCTTCATCTGCTCTACGTCATTGCGCAAATTCCGGGGATAGCGAATATTGACAGGGTAGCGCGCCCGTCCTTCTACAGTCACCGTCAGGTTCATTCCCCCGATGGCCGTCTGGACAATCTCGCCAACATCATCTACAGTGAGACCATAACGTGCCGCCTCATCGCGCTTGATGGCGATATCCAGGAAGTAACCCGTTGTTACCCGCTCCGCATAGACGCTCCTTGTTCCGGGAACGTCTTTTAAATGATGCTCCAGCGCCAGGCCGATTTTTTCGATTTCTTCCAGATTTGGCCCCAGGATTTTGATCCCCACGGGAGTCCGGACACCAGTAGCCAGCATGTCGATACGGGCCTTAATGGGCATCGTAAAGGAGTTGGCCACCCCGGGGATGGTCAGGGCATCATTCATCTCGTCCTTTAATTTTTCCGTGGTCATGCCGGGACGCCACTCGGCTTCCGGCTTCAGATTAATGACCGTCTCGAACATCTCCAGCGGCGCCGGGTCTGTAGCCGTCTCCGCCCGCCCGGCCTTACCGAAGACTTGGGCGACCTCAGGTATTTTTTTCAGAATGCTGTCCTGCATCTGGAGGAGTGTCGCGACTTCGGATACTGACGCCCCGGGCACCGTGACAGGCATATAAAACAATGTCCCTTCGTAAAGGGGCGGCATAAATTCCGAACCCAGCTTCATGAAAGGATATACCGTGAGGGCCATGATAATCAGGGCTACAATAATTACTGTTTTCCGGAAACGAAGAGCGAAACGGGCGACCGGTTCATAGACCTTGTGCAATACGTGACTGATGGGATTCTTTTCCTCAGGGCGGATCTTGCCCCGGATAAACAGCGTCATCAGCACTGGTGTCAGGGTGACCGCCAGGAAAGACGAAAAGAGCATGGCAAAGGTCTTCGTGTAAGCCAGGGGCTTGAAGAGCCGGCCCGCCTGGGCCTCGAGGGTGAAGACGGGGAGAAACCCCACCGTGATAACGAGGAGCGAAAAGAAAAGCGAGGGCCCCACCTCTTTGGCCGCTTCGATAATAACATCCACCCGGTTACCCGGTTCCCCCTGCTGCTCCCACTCTTCGAGTTTCTTGTGGGCATTCTCCACCATGATGATGGCGGCATCCACCATGGCGCCAATGGCAATAGCAATACCCGAGAGGCTCATGACGTTGGAGGTGACACCCAGGTAATACATACTGATGAAGGCCATCAGCATTGCTATGGGCAGCGTGAGGATGACCACCAGGGCGCTGGGCAAGTGGAAAAGAAATACCAGGCAAACCACACTTACCGCTATGATCAGCTTGATAATCTCCTCTTTGAGGGTGGACATGGATCGCATAATGAGATCCGAACGGTCATAGGTGGTGACAATCTTCACGCCTTGGGGAAGACTGGGTGCGATGTCCTTGTTGATCTTTTCCTTAACCCGTTCGATCACGTTCAAGACATTTTCGCCGGAACGGACAATCACAATGCCACCAGCTACTTCACCCCGGCCGTCCAATTCCGCAAGCCCTCTGCGGATTTCGGGCCCCAGTTGAATACGGGCCACATCCTTTAAGTAGATTGGAGTTCCACCGGCGCTCGCACTTACGGGGATGCTCTCCAGGTCTTGAATCCCTTTAACATAGCCTCGCCCCCGGATCATGTATTCCACACCGGATAGCTCCAGAACGCGTCCTTCTACATCACGGTTGCTCTTTTTGACGGCCTCCATAACCTTCGTAATGGGAATATTGTAGGCTGTCAGGCGATTGGGATCGATGGTTATCTGGTACTGTTTCACAAAGCCGCCGATGCTGGCCACTTGAGAAACGCCGGGTACGCTTTCCAAGCCGAGTTTGATGAGATAGTCCTGGATGCTGCGCAGTTCGGAGAGGTCATGTCCCCCCGTTTCATCAACGACAGCATAAGAAAATCCCCAGCCAAGACTTGTGGCATCGGGACCGAGAACCGGGTTGACATCGGCAGGTATTTTATTTTTTACGGCCTGAAGGTATTCCAGAATACGGCTTCTGGCCCAATAGATATCTGTCCCTTCTTCGAAAATGACATAGATGAAGGAACTGCCTAAAAATGAATAGCCGCGCACCGCCTGGACTTTCGGTGCAGCAAGCAATGTGGAGGTAATCGGATAGGTAATCTGATCTTCCACCAGATCAGGGCTGCGTCCCGTCCATTCCGTATAAATGATCACTTGTGTATCACTCAGGTCCGGAAGAGCGTCGAGAGGAGTATTCTTCAAGGCCCAGATACCCCAGATAATGGCCAGGGCCATCATGAGAAAGACTGCGAATTTATTCCGGGCGGAAAATTCGATTATTTTGGCGATCATAAGAAGACCTTTTTACTTTATTTAGGGTTGGAAAGGGGTTTGATCCCTTTAAGTTGTGCTTCGGAGTCGATCAGAAAATTAGCCGAAAGGGCCACTTTTTCTCCCGCCTTCAGACCGCGCAGGACTTCTACAGCACCATCGGCCATGAGCCCTGTCTGGATCTCGCGGGGTTCAAAAAAACCATTTCCCCGGTCCACATAGACCACCTGGCCCTTGCCCGTATCAATGACAGCCGAATCAGGTATCATAAGCTTTCTTCCCAGAGCGATCCGGATTTCCACATTGGTGAACATCTGAGGCTTCAATACGCCTCCGGGATTGGGGAGGGTCATGCGCACTTTAGCCGTGCGTGTTTCCGCGGAAAAAACAGGATAAATATAATCGATCCGGGATGCCCATTCCCGGCCCGGGAAATAGCTGAGGGTGATCTTCACAGGCTGACCCACGCGTACAGAGGATAATTCATATTCGTAGATATCGGCGACGATCCAGACATGCGAAAAGTCGGCCACGTCGAAGAGTTTCTCTCCCGGCATAACCTTCATCCCCTGGACTGCCATTTTCTGGGTGATATAACCGCTGACCGGACTAAAGAGGGTGAGGGTGCGGACGGGCTGTCCCGTCTCCTCGATCTTTTTGATCTGTGCCGCCGAAATGTCCCAGAGGCGGAGCCGTTGCCTTGCCGCTTCCAGGGTGGCCGTGGCATCTTTCTCCAGCATCTGTTTCAGGGAGGACAAAGGCTCCGGCGCTTCTCCCTTAGCGCCATGAGTGTGGCCCTCCTGCGGAGTGGGAATCGTTTGCTTTCCCGCCCATTTCTTCGTGTTGATAAATTCCTGTTGTGTGGCCAGAAGTTCCGGGCTGTAAATCTCCGCCAGGGGCTCTCCTTTTTTCACATATCGGCCTGTATAATCGACATAGAGCTTCTCAATCCACCCTTCGATCTTTGTGTTGACTGTAGCCTGACTCCGTTCGTCAATTTCGATCCGTCCCACAGTTCTGATGGTCTTCTGAATGGGTTTGACCATTACCGCGACGGTCTTGACACCGATACGCTGTTGCAGTTCCAGCGGAATCTCAACCTGAGGGGCTTCCGGCGCGGGTTGTTCCGGTTGTTTCTGGGACGCCGCCTTTGTTTGAGGAGCTGTGGCTTTGGGCTTCTCTACTACCGCTGGTGGTGGCGGCACGGTGTGCCCTGCGTGACCCTGGGCATGGACAGTGAAGGGGATGATAAGCAGCAGCGCTAATATCATCCATGAAATATGATTGAATTCCTGTTTCATTTCTTTTCACCTTTCGTCTGCGAGTCCAGTCCGTCCGTAATCGCGTGGAGTCTGGCAAGAGCTTTTTCTCTTTCCGTAAACTGCGTCCAGTACTGGGTCTCATATTCCAGCAGGGTTTTCAGTCTGGAAATTACAACTATGGCCTCCGTCCTTCCGGTGGCATATCCGGAAAGGGCCAATTCCACGTCCTGGGTATTTTTCGGAATCAGGCCGTTTTTATAAAGATCCATGAGCTTATCGGCTGATTTAATCATTGACATATTGTCCCTGATTGCTGCTGTGATCATTAGTTTTGCCGCCTCCAACTCCTGCTTCGCCTGCGCAAGCCCTGCCTTGGCCTCCAGAAGAGCCGGCTTCTGCTTTGATGTAAAAAAGAGAGGAATGTTAATCGTTGATGTCAGGCTCCACATATCTTTGAAATCGCCCGACCGGTTGTAATAGATGGCATTGATGCTGAAGTCCGGGAAGAACTCTTTTTGGGCCATCTTCACCTTGGTGTTGGCCGCTTCGATCATTTTGTTGCGGGATTTGATCTCGGGTGAATGGTTGATGGCCATTTGCACAGCCTCTTCGGTATTGAAAATTAACGGCTGATAAGATGGATCTCCTGGCCTTCCCAGAGACGTGCCCCCTTCTCGTCCGATCGTCGCTCTGAGCATGGCTTCCAGGGAATCGATCTTCTGTTTGAACATGACCTCTTTTTCCAGGAGCATGTATTTTTCCGTCTGCGCCATGAGCACCTCCTGCTGCATGGCCTTGCCGGCACTGTAACGGGCAAGAGTAAGATCTTCGATGCGGACGAAAAGCTCCTCCCGCCCTTTCAGGAGATCAATATTTTTGTAAGCCATAAAGAGATCCAGATAAAGCTCCCTGACTCGGGAAACAGTCCTGAGCTTCAGAAACTCAAGCATGGCCTCCTGGCTTTCGGCATCAAGCTTGGCCATTTCCCCTTTCAGGGCGCGCTTGCCGGGAAAGAGAAATTGCTGTGTTGCCCCAAACATCCATTGTGCGCCCTGCTCCTCGCCATAAGTATAACGGTCGAAGCCCTCGTTCTGATAACCGAACATGAGCATGGGGTCGGGCAGGCTTCTCGCCTGGGGAATCCGCTGCCTCGCACCTTCGATCCTGGATCCGAAAGCCTGGATCTCCGTATTGTTTCTCAGTGCCTCGTTAACAAGGTCATCCAGCTTCAGATCCTGGGCAAAGGCGGACCCGGCAAGCAAAAGCGTGCCGAGTAACGCCATGCACAGTTTTGACAGACTATTTAACATCCACATTGAGTTTCACCGATTGCGTCTTACCGCCCCGCGTGATTTTGACTGCTACCGACCAGGGACCAGACATGGAGAAGTTGACAACGGCATGGTACATGTTGCCATGGAGCATGGCATTGGTCTTATAGTTCATCGCCGGCATCCCCGGCATGGCGGGCATTCCATAATCAATGGCTACTGTGGCATCCGTAACATCCTTGCCCGCTCCATCCTTGATCCCGACGGCCATATTATTGTTACCCGTTACCGGTGGATTCTTATCGATCGTCACCAGAACTGTAAACTCACCGGCCTTTTTCGTCATTTCGTAATCCTTGGCATAAACCTGACCTGTAGCCAAAAGCAAAACCATAGATATTAAGATCACCTTTAAATGTTTCATTTTACTTCCTCCTGAGTAAGATTATCGTAATGTCAAAATTTCTTTAATATTTTCATTGAAACATCTATATTATTAAGCTGTTATCAGAAGAAAGTTTCCCTCCCCCATGTGAGAGTTATCCATAGCCATGCCTGCGGCCCATCTAGAGCCAGGCAGGTACGG
>JANYAY010000111.1 GCA_025361065.1 Deltaproteobacteria bacterium | reverse complement strand
CTGTCTGCTAATAGAAGATTGATTTTAAAGATTGCTTTACACCTAATAATTAAAAAAAGAATATACGTCATTTTCTTTATGTGAAAAATGGGGCTTGCTTTTTTACATAGAGGTGTGACGGACTTTTTACGAGACCATCACCTTTGATGTGCTCAATATTGCTTTTATAAAGAAAGCTGAAGCGTTATTATATCCGTTACACGCTTCAGCTTTCTTGCTTTCTTAATCCTCAGAAATTTCTATTTAGCTGCTTTTTGAAGGTCTTTCACCATATCTGTTTTTTCCCAGCGGTAATTATCCATAAATAATGTGCGGGGAATTTTACGGTAAATATCACCATTGAGCAGACCAAATTTTTCAATCATACCTTCCGGCGTCAAATCAAAATTATCTTCGATAATTTTTTCCAGTTTATCATCGGAAATTTTGCCTGTCCCGAATGTGTTGACATAAATGGAAAACGGTTTGGCAATGCCGATGGCGTAAGCGAGTTGGACTGCGCATTTGGAGGCCATCCCGGCAGCTACAACATTCTTGGCGACATAGCGCGCGCCGAAGGCCGCCGAACAGTCAACCTTTTCCGGCGTCTTATTGACAACCGAACCACCGCCGAGTTGTGCGCCGGGATACCCTCCGTAAAACTGCACAACCAGTTTGCGTCCGGTGACACCCGAATCAGCCGCACTGCAGGAATTGATGGCGTTCCATTCTCCGGTCGGATTGAATAAAAATTCCGTTTTCTTATCCACACAATCTTTCAGACAATCAAAAGCGATCTTCTTGGCTTTGTCGCGCACCTTGCTTCGGTCTCCTTTGACAAAACGGTAATCAATCGAATTGGACATGAGTACCTTGGCTACACGCAACGGCTTTCCCGTTTTGGTGTCATAATCAACGGAAACCTGTCCTTTCCCATCCGGTGCAAAAATCGGATCCTGGCAGAACTCAAATGCCCGCATCATTTTATTGACCAGGACATAAGGCAGTGGAAGAAGTTCGGGAGTTTCGTCACAGGCAAAACCATACATGATGCCCTGATCGCCCGCCCCGATTTCCTTATCTTTGTTCAAAAGACAACTGGTTCCCTGATTAATATCCGGCGACTGGGGAATAATCGCATTGAGTACACCCATTAAATGTCCATTTAAGCCGACTGCCGCATGATTATAACCGAGATCAATCACTGCATCTCGGGCAATTTTATCAATATCGACATAAGCTCTTGTCCTGACCTCTCCGCCAACCAAACATATTCCCTTTCCTAAAAAAACCTCAATACCGCAGTGTGGCATATTGGCCAGGGTAAGCTTTAGTTTCTTTTCTTCATCAAGGATGGCCGCAATAACATTGGCAGCAATAATGTCCGCAACCAGATCAGGATGACCTACTTTGACACTTTCCGACGAAATCTGCATAATATTTATCTCCTTACATATTTTTTATGCGGGTTTAATATATTGCAAATAAAAAACCCGCGCTAAAGCACGGGTTCAATTGAATATTCCATTGATCTTCAGTGCTTTAGCACATTTATAAAGCGGAGCAATTTACTTTTAAATCACCGCTTGCTCTGCACCATAACACACAAATGCACAAAATCAAGAATTTTTTTCGTGGCCAGTTGTCTTGGTTCTTAGGATAGAGAGCAGGGATTTCAACCCTGCCCCTTTCTGCATTTTTGGAGAGATCTCCTGATGGGAAACGAAAACTGTTTTTCTGTATTCCTCGTCAGAGAAGAAATTATTATCAAGAATTATAGTTGTCCTTACTATCCTGATTCCCTTCCGTCCACCCGGTCTGTTCCGGCGGGAGACGAATCCTTGATAACTTTCAGGGCGATCCTCTTTTCATATTGCGCGTGCTCCCGGATCTTATTCGCCGCATCGTCTATCCTGCCGCTTAAGATCAATTCCTGAATCCGGAGTAAATCCTGATAACTATCCATAAGCTGATTTTTTCTGAAAATCAGTGCCTCGTACTCGACCCAACGTTTGACCAGCCACAGTTCAGTTACAGTGTGCTCAAGCAAGTTATCTTTTGATATGCGCAGGAGCAGCGCCATGGATTCAAATATGGCTTCACCGTATCCCAGACCATCTTCCATCTGTGCACAGGCCTTAATTTTTTCCATGACCAGCAAAAGGTCTTTGATATTCTCCGGCGTAATATTGATCATGACTTTCCGCATCATCAGAATGTAGAGTTCCGCCAGGATGTCATAAAGTGATTCGACATAATCAGTGTTGAGTTCTGTGACTATTGTCCCCCGGCGCGCCTGGATTGTTACCATTTTTTTCTTTTCCAGTATTCGAAAAGCTTCACGAACCGTCCCCTGGCTGATTCCGAGTTCACGGGCGATTTTTATCTCGATGAGGCGCTCGCCGGGCAGAAGATCTTTCCGGATAATGCGTTCACTAATGATGTCAACAACCTTCTGGGATAAATTTTCTGTCTTAATTCTATACATATTATCCGACCTCTCTCGGCAAACTTGTCTTAGGCAATATATCAGCAGAATATATTGTAAGTAAAGTCAATAATCGCTTGACATTAATAATCGATTATTGATAATCGTCTTATGTCTCGTAGGAAATATTATTTAGAATAGAGGGATGCATATGATAGAGGAGATAAATAAGACTGGCTTTCCGCATAACCTGGAACGATCGGAAGTGACGGCGATTGTCGCTCACGGTGTCTTTTTTGCTTTTCTTGGTCTTGTCTTTCTGGGCATGCCTGCCGCATGGCCTCCAGGCTGGCGGATAGGTATCCTTGTGATAATGTATCCTCTCGTTATATTTTCTCTGGGGCTATGGCTTAAAGATCGCGAGTGGCTGAAAATTCTCGGTTTCTGTATGATCCTGAGTATCTTCCAGGTGTTTCCGGACTGGTTTCTGGCAGCCCAGCTCGATGTACTTGTTTTTCCTGAGGACGGATTTTTCCGGATCGGCGCCGTGTCGGGGTACATGGCTGGTCTTTGGACGATTCCCATGTTCCAAATTATCTTTCTCGGGCAACGGATAAAGGCCCGGTTTTCAGATACAGCCGCCCTCAGTGTCGTTGCCATAGCAACATTTCTGTTGTTTGTTTTATCCGAAGAAACGTTCTGGATGATCCCTTCCTGGCATGCGAAAAATGTCACGATGATTCACTATTCAGCCCTCTATCTCATCATTCCGGAAGTGTTATTCGGGTTGTCCGGATACCTTGCTTATGAAAAAACAAAGGATAAAGGCCTCTGGATGAGAATCACGGCCGCTTTTTTTGTTATGACCTTCTATATCGGGAATCTCTCCTTTTTTTATTTCCTGATGGAACGTCTTATCAAAGCGTAATATGATTTAATCTACAGCTGATGGGCAAAATATGTCAGCAGATTAGACTAAATGGATTTTAGAAAATAACCGTCCAGATACGGGGAGGATGTTTACGATGCAATTTATCAACCATGGCCCTGGAAGAACCTGGGTAAAAACAGTGGTAAAACTTTTCTGGCCCCTGATTATTGCCGGTAAACGTTACAGCAATGTCCCACTGCTCAAGTGGCTGATTTATCCTTTTTTTATGAGACCACTCAATGAAGTCAGTTCGATTCCCATCAATATTGAGGTCAAAGCACCGGACAGTGTGGTCCTGCCTCGCCGGGTTGTTCACAGACTTCTGACCGCGGTTGATGAAAAATTTATTTTTGGCGAATGCATTTGCCGGAGAAACAATAACGTGGATTCGCCGCCACAGAATATCGGGTGTATGGCCCTGGGTTCCGCCATCCGGCGCATCCATCCCAGCCACGGAAAAATGGTTACAACGGCTGAGGCAATCCGTCATGTGGATCGCGCCGCCGAAGCCGGATTGATTGCCAATGTCGCTCACGTCTGGATTGACCCGGCTTCCTTTGGAACTAGTTTTCGCAAGCTGATGTTTATCTGCTTTTGTGATGACCATAACTGTCTTTACAGGACATACATGAAAAGCAGAGGCCCCTCCCTCGAAGGCGCCTATCAGCGTCTTCCCGGTATGTCGGTTTCCGTTGATAAGGATAAGTGCAAGGGATGTGGAGAATGCCTGGAACAATGTTTCCTGGCTAATATCTCTCTTGTTGACAAAAAGGCGAATATTGGCCGATCGTGCGCCGGCTGCGGCCGCTGCGTGGATCGATGTCCAAACAAGGCTGTTATCCTGGCCATCGAAAGTGAGGAAGCTCTCTATTTCGATCTTGTTCAATGGATCAAAGGGGTCTCGGAACTCCCCATCAAAAGTAGCTGAGAAAGGAATATTGCAATGAAAACATTTGTCTTTTTAAGTGGCATTATCAATTTGTTAACAGGCATCATCTTCATAATTCCCGGTACGCTTCAGATGTCAGGACTGCAAATCCCCGAAAACCATTTCTGGCTCCTGTTCCCGGCTATTTTTATCTTTTTTCTCGGCATTATCCTTATTTATTGCTCCAGAGATCTGCAGAGCCGTGCCCCGATTGTTTTCTGGGATGGCATGTCGCGCGTTGCCGCCTTTCTGGTTTTCTCCTGGTTTGGTTTGTTTGCCGGTATGGGCATCAATATGGTTCTCCTGGCGGTTCCGGATCTGATTATTGCAATTATCTACTTTGTCGGAATTCCCCGCGTTCTGGGACGGGACTTCCTCAGTATTCTTTTCGACCGACATAATTAATCAATGATATTTTACCAAAGGAAGGCATAAATCATGGGAACACGACCAAAATGGTATCTCTCTGCACTGGCTAAAATATGGAAGATCCTTTATATCAAGCCTTCAGTGCCGATTTTAGGCAAGGCCATTTACAAAGGTCGGGTGAAGGGAACTACTCCGGAAACACTAAACATTTCATATTTACCCATCAACGTGGAAGTAGGTGTCGAAAGTATACCCTTACCGGTCATCATACTGGAGAGCATTATCCGGAACTCGGAACACCGCGTGATTACTCATCGTTGTACATGCAGAGATGCGTGGAAGTGCAAGAATTTCGACTTACATATAGGATGCATGCACATCGGCGCCGCAACAGCCGAAGAGGATACCACCGTGGCGCACCATGCATCGATTGATGAAGCGATAGTGCATTTGCACAAAGCGGTCAATGCGGGTCTGATTCCTTTCATCGGACATGTCGCGGCTGATAACACAATCTGGAATGTATCTAAAAACAGACCTTTCCTGACGGTGTGTTTCTGCTGTCAGTGTTGCTGTACGCAATTTGATTATTATCAATACCTTCCTCCGGAGGCTAAAGCTACCTTCCATCGCCTGCAGGGTGTAACTGTCAGCGTGGATAAGGACAAGTGCATCGGGTGCGGAAAATGTGCAGAAGTTTGTCTGACCGGTGCTGCAGCATTGCGAGAAGGAAAATCTCGGGTCGATGAGAAAGTGTGCAAGACATGCGGTGTCTGCGCACAGGTGTGTCCGCAGAAAGCGATTACTGTCCGGGTGGAAAATGTGGAGAACACAATCAGCGAGCTCTTAGGCCGGATAGACAAAGAAGTCGGGGGACTGCCGGTTAAGTCCAATTTTATTCAGTGACAAGGCTGGAAGGTTAGAAAGTCTGTCAGTATTCATCATACAATGTCCAATGTTCAAACGGGCGCATTTTGTCATCAGACGACAGCGGCGCTATTTCTCTGATGAATCGTGATGGTGACAGTGTCAGCGCACCGGAAGAACGCGTGTAATCAATGACCGGAAAACTCAAATAGAGTTGGTCTTTTGCCCGGGTTACGGCTACATAAAAAAGCCTTCTTTCTTCTTCTTCACCGCCCGGTTCTTTTAACGCCCTTTGCAAGGGAATCATGCCGTCGGCACACCAGATTAAAAAAACATATGCCCATTCCAACCCCTTAGCCTGATGGATTGTGCTTAAGATAACTTTATCTTCTTGCTTAAGTTCTTCGTGATCTTCTTCTTTGGTCATATTGGTCAAAAGAGCCAATTCATTTAAGAAATCTTCCATCCGGGAGAATTTAGCAGAAAAATTACCCAGCTGAATTAAATCATCTTCCCGCGATGAGGCATCAGAATAATTATCCTGCAGGTAAATGCGGTAACCAGTCCTGTTTAACAATACTTCGATTATTTTTTCCGGAATCCGCTCTGGAGGTGGCAAATCCAGCAATACTTGAATCGTATTGCGGCACTCTTCCATCCCCGGTTTAGCCTGTTTTGGCGTTATTTTCAGAAACTCATCGCTAAAAATTGCCTCCAGCGGATTTTCTTGCCGGCCTAAATATTTCCAGAGCTTTTCTACAGTAACCTTGCCTACTTTGGGATACATAATTAACAGACGTCGCCAGGCCAGCTCATCTTGCGGATTTACAATAATCCGCATGTAGGAAGTCACATCTTTGATATGGGCCTGTTCAAAAAAACGGATACCGGAACGAATCTCAAAAGGAATATTACGCCGAACAAATTCCATCTGCAATTCCATGGAATGATAATGGGCCCGGTAAAGGACGGCAATTTCTGAAAGCGGCACTCCGCCGCGGGCAAGTTCGGTGATTCTCTGGGCAACAAAATCCGCCTGTTTGAGCACGTTTTGCGCCGAAACCATCACCGGTCTCATCCCGCCTTGGCGGACAGCCCGCAATTCTTTAGGAAACTGCTTTTCATTGTTGGTAATACTTAAATTTGCCAGATGCAATATCTGCGGAGTACTACGATAGTTTGTTTCCAGTTTAAAGATTTTGCAGTCCGGATAACGATTGGGAAAATTGATGATATTGCTGAAATTGGCGCCGCGAAAAGAATAGATACTTTGCGAATCATCACCGACCACCATCAGATTTTTATGAGCTGATGCCAGGAGATCAACTATATCAGCCTGGATAATATTGGTATCCTGATATTCATCAACCAAAACATGTTCAAATCGGGCAGAGAGTTTATTTAATACATCCGGATTATCCAGCAGTAATGTGCGGCAATTACAAAGCAGATCATCAAAATCCATTACCGAAAGATCTTTCTTCTTTTGTACATAAAGGCAGGCAATTTGGTTGATTTCATTGATCAGATGGAGAAAGAAGGGGTATCTCGTTTGCAACAGATCTTCCAATGTGCTTTGTGTGTTTAGAGCTAAACCGATAATTTCTGAAATTACGTTACTTCGGGGGAATTTGGATAATTTCGGATCAATTTTCAACTCGGCCATGCAGGTGGAAATGAGCTGGCGGGAATCTTCACTGTCCACAATCGTAAAATTACTGTTATAACCGAGGCGATAAGCGTAGCTTCTTAAAAGAATATGCGCGATATGATGAAATGTGCCGCCAAGAATTTTCCCGGTATAGGAATTCAGAATGCTTTCCACACGGTTAAGCATGGAATGTGCGGCTTTATTGGTAAATGTTGCCAGCAAGATACGATCCGGTGGAACGCCGTTTTCCAATAAGCGGGCAACGCGATAGGTTAAAGTGCGGGTTTTACCACTTCCTGCTCCGGCCAGAACAAGAAGTGGCCCGCCTGCTTCCATTACAACTCGATATTGCTCAGAGTTAAGTTCTTTTTCATAATCAATCATTAAATGAATTTAACCAAATAACCTTCAATCCTAAGCTTGACGGACTCGTAAGTCTCTTTTCCCTCCCCTGCCGGGAGGGAATTAAAGGGAGGGGGGCAACTCTTTACGAGTTTGCTAGCCTTTAAGAGCCTTCTTAATTTCTTCAACGGTATCTTTCGAGCTCAAGGAAAGGAAATTCTTCAGTAGGCCTTCTTTCTCATAAAAACCAATGAGCGGAGCTGTCTTGTTATTGTATGTTGTGAGCCTATTGGTGATTGCTTCTTCAGTTTCATCAGCCCGCTGAATAACATCACTGCTGCATTTTTTGCATTTTTCGCCTACGGCCGGAGGATTGCTTTTGACATTGTAAATTTCCTGACAGGAAGAATTGGAACAGGTTCTTCTGGTCGTAAGCCGGTCTAAAATAACATCACGGGGCACATCCAGATTAGCAACAAAATCCATTTTAATTCCCAGTTTGATCAGCAACTGCTTTAGCTCCTGGGCCTGGGGTATTGTTCTGGGGAAACCATCCAGGATGAATCCATTTTGACAATCTGCTTCCTGCAGGCGTGCTTCCATAATCTGCATGATTAACGAATCCGGAACGAGGTCTCCTCTGTCCATATAATCTTTGGCCTTCTTTCCTAATTCCGATCCTTGTTTAACGGCGGCGCGTAAAATATCACCGGTGGATATCTGGACAGAGCCGTCATATTCGGTCAACAGTTTTGCCACTGTACCCTTCCCTGCTCCGGGCGCACCTAATAAAACTATTTTCATGATTTCCTCCGCATGTTTAATCTTTGACTTAAATGAACTGCGTTTAGGAGCCGTTAAGAAACAACCACCCATGGGGGTTTTGTGACCTTCAGGTTTTGATTAGACTTATTCATTTTCTGTATTTTTTTACGGCTCCTTATGCCGTTTGCTTTTGCTAAACGGCTTATAATGGATAATGCTTCTGCGGTCAAGGTAATATAGCTTTCAGGAATTAATGCTGCTGCTGATTTTGCACTCTAATTTCAAATAATTTCGGCCAGAATTTGCCTGTGATAAAAATTCTGTCACCTTCCGGATCGTAAGCAATTCCATTTAAAACATCTCGTCTTTCGGACTGGGGAAGCAGTGCATTTAATTGGCTCAGATCAATCCAGCCTAATACTTTGCCTGTTTGCGGCGAAAACCTTACAATGACATCTTCCATAAAAACATTGGCCCAGATTTCTCCCCGGACAAATTCCAGTTCATTGAGATTATTTACCGGCATTTCTCCGTCCTGTACGTTAATTTGTCGGATAACTTTGAATGTTTTTGAATTCAGGTAGGTGACAACCGAAGTGCCGTTGCTCAAAATTAAAGATTTTCCATCGGTGGTCAATCCCCAACCTTCGCCATGATAAGAAAATTTTCCTGTTTCTCGGAAGCTCAATATATCATAAATGAAGCCTGTTTGATTCTGCCAGGTAAGCTGATAAATTTTATTGTCCAGAATTGCCATGCCTTCGCCGAAATATTTATCACTGAGCTTAACTTTTTTGATTACTTTACCCGATTTAATTTCAATCTTTTTTAAATAAGATTTACCATTGAGGCCGGTGGACTCATACAAGTAATCTTGATGATAGACAAGACCCTGGGTAAAAGATTCCGGATCATGGGGGAAAATATTGATAATGGCAATTTTTGATATCGGGGCTTTAGAAGTTTTTAGAAAGCTGAGTGATGAACTGTTCTGAATTTCCGATTTTGCCGGTTCAACGCCGCTGCAGAAGAAAAATACTAATAGCAGCAGAAATAAGCGAATCAACCACCTCGCGGCAAGCTGTCGAGGTATTAAATGAACTTCATTATATGCGAGCTCGCTGCGGAGAATTAACGCTCGTCCCGTAGCAGCGGGATTAAAATATATCATCGGGGAATCAAACACGGGTATAGACCTCATAGCAAGCTTGAGAAATGGATTCAGCTATACCCTCCGCTTGAGACGAAAAAGCACTATCAATAGTGTCATGCCGATGAATACCCTGAAGGGCACGCGAATCGGCATCCAGACGTCGTCCCGACGAATACCCTGAAGGGCACGCGAGTCGGGAACCAGATATAATGATACTGGATTCCCCCGTATCGAGTACGGGGCAGGCTCTTCGTCGCGCTGCGCTTGCACGGAATGACGAAACGTTAATTGCGACACAGTCTCCTTTGCGGGATTGTTCAACTTACCAATTCCGGTACGCTTTGCTTGTGGAATTGGAGTTTCACATACAAAACCCGATTTCTTTGGCGTATTCAAATTGCCGCTGCCAGGGTATATGCTGATGTGCTTGATCAAAAGGCGCGCCCCCTATCAGTTTGATCGCTTCGGCATCAGCCAAAACGGGATGATACGCACTAATGAACCCTTTATCTTCGGCAATTTTTTGATGTTTTCCCGGCAGACAGTCACATTCCGCCACAATTTCAATCACTGCATTGATAACCACTGTTTTATCTTGAATTACTCTCCAAACTGCGGCGGCCGTTTCCACCAGTTTTTCCTGAAATACTTTAATATCAGTATCCCATCTTATCTTTAGTGCAGTTTCCGGACACAGGGCAATGCACTGGGCACAGCCGATGCATTTGAGCAGATCATACACAGGAAAATTATTTTCGGTTATTGTTGCTGCGCCAGTCGGGCAAACATCAGCGCACTCACCGCATTTTATGCATTTAGCCTGGATGAGTTTCGGCTTGGCATCCGCATGCATACGTTGTTTTTGTGCTCGAGAAGCAAAGCCCATGGACATGTTTTTTATCGATCCACCGAATGCAGCTTCCATGTGCCCTTTAAAATGAGAAAAAATCACAAAGCCATCGGCATCCTGCACAACTTTTCCTGTCTGGACAGTTGGGAAATGCTTAAAACCGGCCGGCAGATCAATAATGTTTTTCCCATCCAGTCCATCGCCAATTATAACCTCGCAGCCCAGATATTCTTCTGTGAAACCATGCTTTGCTGCGGTGTTTAAAGATTCCCGGCCATCGCGGCGGCCACCGGAATAGAGAACTGTTGTATCAACAATAAATGGCTTTGTTCCTCCTGCTTGCAGCCATTTTACAATTTCCCGGGCATAAACCGGTGATAAATAATTCTTATTCCCTATTTCACCCCAGTGCAGTTTGATCCCAATGCTGTCACCACTTTTAAATGGTTTTTTGGTTTTTTCTAAAACCGTCTGGAGCGCCATGAGTCTTGATTCGTCAGTTGCTGAGCATTCCTGAAATTGAATTGTTTTTTTCATATTTCCAATAACCTCTTAGGGGCTGTTACGATGTTATGGTTATTGTTGAACAACGGCTTGCCCGGTTTGGCATCTGCCGCACGCAGATAAATAGGAACAAAAGTGGCGGGATTGAGCAATTCCTGGCAGAGAAATTTTTCGCGCCCTAAAATACCAACAGCGGAAGCGCGTATATACTGTTGCATAATGGAGGCAATCTTGACTTTACCAGCTTTTTCCGGGAAAATATCCCGATATTTTATTGCGCCTTCGCCGACGAGAATTATATCTTGATCAGAATCAAACAATATTTCCCCGGGATCAATAACCTTCTCCTCGGATATTTGATTCAATAAACCTTGATCATTATACCTGTAACAAGCAGTATAAACCTGACCACGGCCGGCATCCATCAACGAACAAATCAACGCCGTACTATTTGTCACATTCAAAGCAAGAGCCGCAAGCGAAGATACTCCTACGGCAGGTTTGCCGCAAGCGAGCAAAAATCCTTTCATAGTGCTGACCCCGACGCGCAGTCCTGTAAATGATCCGGGCCCCAGAGTACAGGCAAACAAATCAATGTCATCAATTTTCAATTTTAATTGCCTGCAGGCCTGCTCTATAGCGGGAAGCAATGTTTCGGAATGATTTAAACCGGTGTTTATAACAGCATCATACAGGATAGTATCATCCTGTAATAAGGCAATTGCTGCCGTCTTAAAAGAAGTGTCAAACGCGAGAATTAACATATCACTTGAAGTATTTGAATATATCATTAATTAGAGGCAAGTTCATCCGTTCTATATCAATCATAATCACGAAGATCATTAACATGGCTAAAATGGCGAACCCTATCTGCTGGGCAATCTCCTTCACTCTTATGCTTATTTCTCTGCGCATTACTATTTCTATCGCATAAAACATAATATGGCCGCCATCAAGCACAGGAATGGGGAAAAGGTTAATCACCCCTAAATTGATAGAAAGCAAAGCCATAAAGAGAATGAAGGGAATAATGCCCTCTTTTACTTGTGCACCGGCAACTTGCGCAATAAAGATCGGACCACCTAATGTACGCGGCGAAATTGTGCCCTCCACCATCTTCACGAGGGCCAGAACCGTCAGCTTACTGATTTCCCAGGTTTTCTCACAAGCCGCGACTGATGCGTCCCAGGGATTTTTTCTCTCTATAACTACTTTACCGGAGGGAGAAACTCCAATAAGATAAGTGGATATTTCTTCGCCAAACACATTTTTGGATTTGGCTGCCATGGGTTTGATGGAAAAATTCTTCTTCTGCGTTTGTCTCTCGACTATGATTTCCGTTTCTTTGCCTTTCCCTTCGGCAATAACCGGTCTCAAATCTTCCCAATGCGCAATATTTTTGCCATCAATAGCAATTATTTTATCACCGCTTATTAAACCCGCAGCATAGGCTGCCGACCCTTTTTGCACTTCACCGATTTCAGTTGTCAGATTCGGTACGCCAGACATGAAAACAATAACGAAGATAACCAGGGCCAGCAGGAAATTAAAAACCGGACCGGCAAAGATAATCAACATCTTCTTCCATGTTGGTTGCTTTAAAAATGATCTTTTTTCGTCTTCCGGCGCAAGGGCTACACCGTCCGATTCTCCCAACAACTTGACGAAGCCGCCTAAAGGAATCCAGGATAGCACGTATTCCGTCTCTCCGATTTTTTTACCGAATATTTTCGGGCCGAAACCGAGTGAAAATTTAAGGACACCGACACCACTGATCCTCGCCGCCAGAAAATGTCCTAATTCATGGATAAAAATTAATATTCCCAGCAATACAATGACAGATATTAAACTTATCAAGATGCAATCCTTTCAATTAACTCTTTTGTTCGAGCCCTTGCCCATGCGTCAGCTCTCAAAATATCTTCCAGCGACGGGTTTTTTATGGAATTATGTATATCGAGAACCTTATCAATTATCCCCGGGAAATCAACAAATTTTATTATCTCTTTTAAGAATGCATCAACCGCAACTTCATTAGCTGCATTTAAAACAGTTGGCATTGTACCGCCGCAAAGTCCTGCTTCATAAGCCAGGCGCAGGCAGGGAAACTTTTTAATATCCGGCTTATAAAATTCCAGACTTCTTATTTTTATGAGATCTAAAAGCGGTAAATCATTATTTATCCTTTCGGGATAAGTTAAGGCATAAGCAATTGGTGTTCTCATGTCCGGGATACCCATTTGGGCCAATAGGGAACCATCAACAAATTCCACCATGGAATGCACAATACTTTGCGGATGAATGAGAACTTCGATTTTACTTATATCTAAATTAAACAGCCATCGGGCTTCAATCACTTCCAGCCCTTTATTCATCATCGATGCGGAATCAACAGTAATTTTCTTTCCCATTTTCCATTTGGGATGAAGCAGCGCCTGCCTGAGAGTTACCTTTTTCAGCTCACTAGTTTTATAATTAAAAAAAGGACCACCGGAGGCCGTCAACACAATCTTATTAATATTCTCAAGCTTTTGCCCGTGCAAACACTGAAAAATAGCACTATGCTCGCTATCTACCGGCAGGATTTTAACCCCCTTTTTTCTCGCTTTTTTAGTAACTATATCTCCGGCCATGACCATTGTTTCTTTATTGGCTAAAGCAACATCTTTTCCCGCATCAATTGCTGTAAGTGTTGGAATTAAACCGGCAGCCCCCGATATAGCCGAAATGACAATGTCGGCAGTTTCCCAGGAAGCAACTTCATCTAATCCTTCCGTCCCGGCAACAATTCTTACCTTGGATTTCTTCGGTATTCGATTGCGGAGTTCACAGGCGCATTGAGCATCGCTTACAGCTACTATTTTAGGCCGGAATCTTTCAATTTGCTTTTGCAGCAATTGAATGTTTTTTCCCGCCGCCAGCGCCACGATCCGGAAACGGTCGGGGTTTTTCGCGACAACATCCAGAGCATTGACTCCTATTGAACCGGTTGAGCCTAAAACAGTTATATTCTTCATTTAACCAATCATATAAATTCGATAATAATAAACGAAGGGAGCGATGAAAAGCAGACAATCCAACCGATCCATTAAGCCGCCGTGACCGGGCAATAGTGTACTCGCATCCTTTAATCCATAATTTCTTTTAATCGCTGATTCGCTGAGATCTCCCAGTTGGCCGATAATGCTGCCTACAAAAGCAAGAATTCCTATTTTCACTAAAGAAACTCCGGGAAAACTGAAATAGCTGAAAATCAAACAGGCGACGATGCTTCCCACCACTAATCCAATTGTACCCTCTACAGTTTTACCCGGACTGATTAGGGGCATTAATTTGTGTTTGCCAAAATATTTACCGATATATAGTGCCGTTATATCACCCGCAAATGCTAAAACCAGGACAAAGAAAACCCACAAAACTCCTTTGTCTAAACTCCGCAGCAAAATAAAGTGAGATATGAGAAAGGGTATATACATCAAACCAAAAATGACTTTGGCAACATTCATTATATCAAAGGTTGCTTCTTTCACGGAGCCCAAAAATAAAATAAACGTGACTAATATGCAGAAAGCCAGGACGGCAAGCACAAGCTGGCTTTCTCCAAAATATACAACAAAAGGAATTATTAAAGCAAAAACAGTTCCTTCTATCTTTTCTTTTAAAAACCCTTTTCCGAAAACTATATTATTATATTCCCATATACCACCCGCAGCAATCAGGGCAATTAATAGTGCCAGGGCAATGGGAGGTGCAAAAATAATAATCCCGAAGATTCCCGAAGCTAATATCAAACCGGTGAGCCATCTTGTCACAAAGGTGCCTGCCATAGTTATTCCCGATCTATACTTCTGCCGTTATTGTTATTATCTTTTTCCAGTTGTTCGCTAGTCAGTCCGAAACGTCTTTCCCGCTGCTGGTAATTGGCTATTGCCTTTAGAAGATCATCTTTTTTAAAATCAGGCCAAAGTACATCGGTAAAATAAAGCTCAGTATAGGCCAGTTGCCAAAGTAAAAAATTGCTGATCCGGTATTCACCACTGGTACGAATTAATAAATCGGGATCAGGCATGCCGGTAGTCTGCAGATAACTGCCAAACATATCCTTGTTAATGTCATTGATTTTAATTTTATCTTGTTTGATATCCTGCATCAATTTTTTTACCGCAAGTATTATTTCATCTCTGCTGCCGTAGCTCAAAGCCAGGGTTAAAATCATCCGATCATTATTTGCAGTGCTCGTTTTTGCCTGTAAAAGTTTTTCTTTTACGGTTGCATTGAGATGATCTATTTCACCGATCGTTTTTAGTCTTATCCCCTGCTTCTGCAATTCCATCAATTCGTTGGATAAATACTCTTCCAGAAGAGACATCAATGCTTTTACTTCTTCTTTTGGACGCCCCAGATTTTCTGTGGACAAGGCATATAGTGTAAGATGTTTTATGCCGATTTCGCGGCAAGATCTCACAACCGTTCTTACAGCCTGAGCGCCTTTTTTATGACCGCGGATTCTCCCGATAGCATGTTGTTTTGCCCAACGGCCATTACCATCCATAATTATAGCGATATGCTGCGGCAGATTATCCCGATTGATTTTCATCAAAAAAATGGACCTCACTTTAATGCTTTATACTATCAAACAGAGCAAGTCTTTTCAACCGGGGAGATGAGAATTCATAAAACAAGGAGTTGCAACCCCTTGTTCTGTCCAGTCGTCAAAAACAAATGGGGAGCTTTTATAGGCTCCCCATTTATGCGATAGAATCAATTGTTGTTTATATTTCCATTATTTCTTTTTCTTTTACTACTAGAATCTTATCGATTTTTTCGATACGATTATTTGTCAATTTTTGGACTTCTTCCTGTGCTGCAAAAAGTTCATCTTCTGCCATTTTACTGGTCTTTTTAAATTCCTTTAATTCTTCATTGGCATCCCTGCGGGAGTTGCGCAGTTTTATTTTGGCTTCTTCCGCCATTTTCTTCACAACTTTAACCAGTTCCTTGCGGCGTTCTTCAGTCAATTGGGGAATAGCAAGACGGATGATTTTGCCGTCGTTGGAAGGCATTAGCCCCAAATCCGATTTTTGAATTGCTTTTTCGATAGCGCCAATTACTGAGGCGTCCCAGGGAGCAATGACGATTAAACGGCTTTCCGGAACGGAAAGCGTTGCGACCTGAGCGATCGGCGTGGGAGCGCCATAATAATCGACTTTGATTCCGTCCAGCAATGAAACGGCGGCTCTTCCTGTCCGAACGCGGCTGAATGATTTATCCAGCGCCGCTATCGTTTTTTCCATATCATCTTGCAGCTTTTGAAAAATCTGATCTTTCATATTATTCTCCTACGTAAGTACCAATTTTTTCACCGCAAATTGCCCGTCGAATATTACCTTTTTTTTGCATATTAAAAACAACAATCGGCATATTGTTATCCCGGCAAAGAGAAATAGCAGTTGCATCCATTACTTTAAGATTCTTTGTCAAGACATCAATATAACTTATTTTTTCATACATGAAGGCATTCTTGTTCTTCATCGGATCACTATCATATACACCGTCAACCTTGGTGGCCTTCATAATGACATCCGCATTAATTTCCATCGCCCGGAGAGACGCAGCCGTATCAGTTGTAAAATATGGATTACCGGTACCACCGGCAAATATTACGATTCTACCTTTATCCAAATGACGAATTGCTCTTCGTTGAATAAACGGTTCGGCAATTTCACGCATTTCTATGGACGACTGCACACGTGTAGGGATGTCTCTCATTTCCAAGGCACTTTGCAGGGCCAGGCTGTTGATCACCGTTGCCAGCATGCCCATATAATCGGCGGAAGTGCGATCCATTCCTTTAGAGCTTGCTTCTAAACCACGGAATATATTTCCCCCACCGACCACAATACAGATTTGCACCTTGAGATCAGCTACTGACTTTATCTCTTCCGCAATAAAATTAGCAACATCAGGATCGACTCCGGAAGATTGTTTCCCCAACAGTGCTTCTCCGCTTAATTTCAATAAAATTCTTTTATAAGCGGCTTTCTTTTTGGCAGGCATTTATTTCTTGATTTCCTCACCTAGCTGGAATCGGGCAAACCGGCGAATGATTATATTTTCACCGGTGTTAGCAATTAAACTGTTAATCAGTGTTCCAATTGTGATATCGGTATTTTTTATAAACTTTTGCTCAGTTAAGCAAACGTCCTCATAATACTTTTTCAGTTTACCCTCAATTATTTTGTCCCAGATCTTCTCGGGCTTACCTTCCTCACGTAATTGGCTGCGGTAAATTTCCTTTTCTCTGTTTAATGCATCTTCGGATATTTCATCCGGTCGGACATAAAGCGGATTAGACGCCGCTATGTGCATGGCGATATCTTTTGCTGTTGTCTGAAAACCTTCTGTTTTCGCTACAAAATCTGTTTCGCAATTAATTTCTACCATTACGCCGATACGGCCGCCCATGTGAATATATGAAGCTATTGTACCGTCTTTAGCCGCTTTGGAAGATCTTTTCGTTGCTGCGGACAAGCCTTTTGTTCTTAAATAATCAATAGCTTTTTCAAAATCACCGTTTGATGCTGCCAATGATTCCTTGCAATCCATCATGCCGGCACCGGTTTTTGCTCTTAATTCTTTAACCATTGCTGAAGATATTTCCAATTTCCTTACCTCCTAAAAACTTTCAAGATTATTATGTCTTGTTTATAATTGTTTCCCAGCCCTTGTTTAATCCACGGACTCTTTTTCCATTTCCACACTCTCCGGAATATCTGTTTCGGTGAGCTTGGTTTCCACAGTTGCCTGCGCTTCTTTATTAGATTCAGCAGTCAATTTCTCTTCAAACCGTTTCCTTCCTTCTAACACAGCATCGGCAAATTTAGAGGAAAATAGTTTAATTGCTCTGATGGCATCATCGTTTCCCGGAATGATGTAATCAATATCATCGGGATCGCAATTTGTATCGACAATGCCGACGATAGGAATTGATAATTTCTTTGCTTCCTGAACAGCAATATGTTCACGATTGGGATCGACAATAAATACTGCCGACGGATACGACTTCATGTTTCTGATTCCACCTAAAACATTTTCGAGTTTTTCTTTCTCTTTCTGCAATTTAGTTATTTCTTTTTTGGGAAAAGCTTTGATCGAATCATCATCAAACATTTTGGACAGAGTGTTTAAACGGTCAATGCTCTTTTTAATTGTAATAAAATTAGTCAACATACCACCCAGCCAACGCTGATTGACATAGGGCATACCGCAGCGAACAGCTTCCTCTTTAATAGCTTCCTGCGATTGTTTTTTTGTTCCGACGAAAAGAATTTCTTTGCCCTGAGTGACTGAATCGACAATAAAATTGTAAGCCGTCTGAAACATGCCGACAGTCTGCTGAAGATCAATAATGTAGATATTGTTTCTCGCCCCGAAAATATATGGTTTCATTTTGGGGTTCCATTTGTTGGTTTGATGCCCGAAATGGACACCTGCTTCCAGTAACAGTTTCATAGAAATTGCTGACATTTTTTTCTCCTTGCTTGTTTTTTCCTCCATCCCCTTCAACTTGCCCACGGCACACTTAATAATTTAAGCAACATACCCGCAATCCGGAGATGTGTGAAGTTTGGCGGCACTTAACATATATACATCAAATATTCAAGTTCAAATAACGGCTCTATATTCCTTATGTTGAGTAATCAGCATTGATTTTCACATAATCATAAGAAAGGTCTGAGGTATAAACGCAATAAGATTTATCTCCTCCTCCCAATTGTACATGCACATCAATTCGGTCTTTTTGAAATATTCCTTTTAATTTACTCAGATTAATGGCGGCCGGCGTATCCTGGGAAAACACCGGCAAACCTCCTATCGACAGGCTTACTTTTTCCTTTTCTAAAGGGATACCCGAAGAACCAAGAGCGGCAATTATCCTTCCCCAGTTGGGATCTTCGCCAAAGAACGCCGTTTTTACCAGGCTGGAATTAGCAATGGAATAGGCCACCTTTCTTGCATCTGATCGGGATTTAGCCCCTTCCACCATAACTGAAATGAACTTCGTTGCTCCCTCACCATCTTTTACTACTGCCTGGGCAAGCTCCATTAAAACGTCGGACAGCATATCGCGGAATCGCTGTAAACGAGCCTGCGCCTTTTCTAGTGGATTATTTCCGGCCAACCCGTTTGCTAAAATAATGGCCGTATCATTGGTACTCATACAACCGTCAACACTTATTGCATTAAAGGTGGAATCAATCGACTGCCGAAATACAGTGTTCAATGCTTTTGCATCAATCAGGGCATCCGTCATTACGTAGGTCAGCAAAGTGGCCATATTCGGCTCAATCATTCCGGCACCTTTGGCAATGCCGCAGATAGTAATATCCCTGGCGCCAACAATTCCCCGGCGAATGGCAATTTTGGGATATTTATCGGTGGTCATCATTGCTTCTTCAGCATCTTCGATTCCGAATTCATTTAAGTCTTTTACCAATTTAGGAATTCCGCTTTCTATCTTTTTAACAGGCAATCTTTTTCCAATTACACCTGTGGACCCGAGCAGAATATATTCTTCTTTTATTTTCAATTGTTTGGACAATGCAGCTGATACACTCAAGGCATCGAGATAGCCTTCTTTCCCTGTCGCCGCATTGGCGCAACCGCTATTGGTTATAATTGCCTGAGCCAAACCTTTTTTAACACGCTCAGTATCAATTAACACTGGTGCCGCCTTGAATGTGTTTTTTGTAAATACGGCAGCAACTTTTGCCGGTATCGTGGAATAAATTAACCCAAGATCTTTCTTTTCGCCGTCTTTTATACCGACAGAAACTCCATTTGCCAAAAAACCGGGTACATTTATTTTCATTTTTTCCTTCACCATAATGCCTGCTCCTTTTTATTTCTTAAGCACCACAGCATTTTTTATATTTTTTCCCACTGCCACAGGGACAGGGATCATTGCGACCAATCTTCTGCCCTTCCCTCTTCACCGTTTGCGTCTCCGGTATGTCTTCCCCACGACTGAGAATATAATCCTGTTTTTGTTTGTGTCGAATTTCTTCGACTTCTTCTTCCCGCTCTATTTGCACTAAGCATAACTTTGTTAAAGTATCCACTTTCATCTGAGAGATCATTTCCATAAACATCTCATAGCCTTCACGCTGATATTCACGAACAGGATCTTTCTGACCATAGCCTCGTAAACCAATTCCTTCTTTTAAGTGGTCCATGGACAGAAGATGCTCTTTCCAATGGGAATCGATTGCCTGCAACATGATTACTTTCAGCAGGTAGTTCATCAGCTCCTTGCCGAAATTTTGTTCTTTATTTCTTAAAAGCTCCAGAACTTTTTTAATGATCAGTTCACGTATGGAATCTGCAGATGTTAGCTGGGCGGAATTCATTATATTCAATTTCAGGTTAAATTGTTTGAGTATGGCGTCATCAAGCCCTTTGAGATTCCATTCATCATAATGTTTTTTTTCATCTGTAAATTCAAAGAGAAGGTTATCGGTAATTTCTTCAACCATTTCCTCAATATCTTCCCATAAACTCTCGCCACGTAACACTTTTTTGCGTTGTTCATATATAACTCTGCGCTGCTTATTCATTACATCATCATATTCCAGAAGATGCTTGCGGATATCAAAATTTTGCCCTTCCACACGTTTTTGGGCGTTTTCAATTGCGCGGGAAATATATTTATGCTCTATAGGCTGGTCTTCTTCAATACCGACGCGATCCATAATTGACGATATTTTATCCGCACCAAAAATCCGCAACAAGTCATCTTCCAGAGACAGATAAAAGCGCGAGGAACCATTATCGCCCTGACGCCCGGATCGACCACGCAATTGATTGTCAATACGACGGCTTTCATGACGCTCAGTACCTAAAATATGCAAGCCTCCCAACTGGGCCACTCCTTCACCTAACTTGATATCCGTACCACGGCCAGCCATGTTTGTGGATATGGTTACCATTCCCGCCTGACCGGCCTGAGCAATTATTTCCGCTTCTTTTTCATGATTTTTTGCATTGAGAACATAGTGCTTCACCCCGGCACGGGTAAGATACTTGCTTAATAATTCTGATTTCTCAATGGAGATTGTTCCAATTAATACCGGCCGTTTGTCTTTGTTCAAGCCCTTAACTTCTTCAATTACCGCTTTTATTTTTTCGGGCTCAGTTTTATAGATTAGATCATTATTGTCTTTACGGATCATGGGCATATTGGTTGGCATCACCAGTACATCCAGGTTGTAAATTTTCTTGAATTCGGTAGCTTCCGTATCCGCAGTTCCCGTCATGCCGGAAAGTTTCTTGTACATCCGGAAATAATTCTGAAAAGTGATGGAAGCCAATGTTTGATTTTCCCGTTCAATTTTTACTTTCTCCTTGGCTTCCAACGCCTGATGCAGGCCGTCGCTGTAGCGCCGGCCCGGCAGCATGCGGCCGGTGAATTCATCGACGATCTGAACCTTGCCATCTTCGGTCACAACGTAGTTGACATCTTTTTCAAACAGCGAGTATGCCTTGAGCAACTGCGAGACATTCTGGAGCTTTTCGCTCTGAACGGCAAAATCGCGCTCGATCTTCTGCTTGCGCTCGATGCGCTCCGGCTCGGGCAGCTCCGGGTCGATATCGGACATGCTCAGGTCGGGCAGTATGAAAAATTCCGGATCATTGGGCGACAGGGCATGCCGGCCCTTATCGCTTACATCGATGGTGTTTGAGCGCTCGTCGATGCTGAAGTACAGGTCGGCATCAAGCTCGCCGATGCGCTTGTCGCGCATATAGTCGACTTCAACTTCATCGATGAGCTTTTTGGTATGGCCTTCTTTTGAGAGCTTCAGAAAGCGCTTGGCTTTCGGCGCCGCGCGCTTAACCTGCAGCAGCTTCACGCCTGCCTCG
>JANYAY010000075.1 GCA_025361065.1 Deltaproteobacteria bacterium | reverse complement strand
AGCTCGCAATATGCCGAGGCCTATAATAACCGGGGAATTGCCAATAATAATCTGGGCAAATATAAACAGGCGATAATGGATTATACCAAGGCCATTGAGTTAAGCTCGCAATATGCCGAGGCCTATAATAACCGGGGAATTGCCAATAATAATCTGGGCAACTATAAACAGGCGATAATGGATTATAGCAAGGTCATCGAGTTAAACCCGAAAAATGCATCTGCCTATTATAACCGGGGAGTTGCCCATTCTAAGTTATATAATACGAAACAGGCGATCAATGATTTCAAGATACCGGCCAGATTAGGTCTTAAAGAGGCACAGGATTATTTAAAAAAGCACGGGATTGCCTGGTAATTCCGTTTCCCTATTTGGCGGTAACTTCCTTTGGCTGCTCCTGACGGGTTTCAATAGCCGCCTTGAGAACTTTGGGTTTGCCGGCATTTTCTTTCGCTAAATATTCCTGCCGGATAAGCTCAGCATTTTGCAGCAGCCGAGTCATTTCTTTCTTTTTAGCGGAAAAACCTTTAGCATAAAACATAGCTTTTTTTTGTTTGGAATCATACAAATTGACATCTGCCCCTCTGGCCAGCAGGAGCTTAGTTATCGGCAGGGAATCATGTTGAACCGCCACTAAAAGTGGAGTAGCTCCCTGTTTATTCCGGGCATTGATGTCCGCCCCTTTGTTAATCAACAGTTTAACTACAGCAACAGATTCCGCAGCAGTTGCATAATGCAGGCTTGTCCAACCAATCTTCGGATCCTTATAATTGATATCTGCTCCTTTTTGCAGGAGACGCCCAATGGATGAAATCTCTATATTCTTACAACAAACTGCATCCTGTAAGGGTGAAGACCCATAGGAATCAGTTGAATTTACATTAGCCCCTTTTTTTATTAAAAGTTCCGCGGCAGCAAAATTACAATCAAATAATGACCAATATAAAGGTGTTGCATTCCATTTTCCCGGATTGCGCTCATCAATTTTAGCACCTTCATCCAGCAGCCTGTTGATCCTGGCGACATCATCTTCCCTGGCCGCCGCAGTCAATGGTGTCATTTTGGCACAACCGGTAAGTTGCAGCATAATTAGGGAGAGCATTGTTAAGACAACCAACTTGGTGAGTTTAGACTTAGGCAGCATCATCTTTTTGTCCCCTGGCTGAATTTATATTATTCCAAGATAAGTTTTTCAGTTTTTTGTGAATCCCGCAACGGATTTTAGCTGATTTTCTTTGCCTGTCAATATAATTCCTTATCCTGCAAGAAGATGATAAACAATCCGCAACGGCCGATAAATAATTTTCCTCTGATTCGCAAAGCTAAAATTCCGGTATTGGTCGAAATGCCGCCGAATAAATAAAGTTCTGTCCCGCTCGCGGTAGAATAACAAAACGGTAGGATTTTACATTTTTGCCGGCCGGTTTACTCGCCGGCGGATTATACCACCGGGTTTCATAAATTCCCGTTTTCCCCTGATTGATTATACCATTGCAAAGGACAGCAATATCATATCCGCCGTCATCCAGAGGCTGTCCGTTTTGCCGGAGTTGTTTCCAGGTAATTCCATCGTCACTTTCTTCGATTCTTACCAGCGTTTGTTCCCAGAAAACAATATTAGGCGGTAAATCTTCCCAGGCAAATGACCAATAGGGTTCATCATTAATTTTTGCGGCAATAAATGCCGGATTGCCAATCGCTTTTCTTTCTGCGGTGCTCACAACTTCACCGGTGAGGAATCTTTTTACCTGTAAATTATAAAACCATTTTTCGGGAAAATTGTTCTTGCTTTTCCCCTGTTCCATTTCCAATGCCATTTTGCTTAATTGCAAGGCCAGATAAGGTTCTGTTTGCGGTCCGTACAACGTATGCCCGCCCTCATAACGCTGGATACTGTATTCTTCCGGTGTTGTAGCATAGCCGTAATAGCCGTTGGCGCAGCTGATGACGACAAAAGAATGTAAATCGTTTACATTTTCGGAAATAAGTTTATCCCGGCACTGTGCCGCTATTCTAACTCCTGCCTCTTTTGTTACTTCAAAAGGAAGAGGCATGAGCAGGACATCGTCAATCTGAATCATTTGCAGAAGCAGTTGATGGGGAAAATCATTCTTGGGAAGAATGATGTATTGCCAAGGGCCGGCCAGGGTGCGCTTATGACCCTGACAGGATTTTGTAAAAAACCATCGCGGAGAGCCCTGCCTCAACCAGGGAAGTTTGTCGATTACAGGAGAAGGACCATCATCCGCTCCCGCGGCCAGAGCGGAACCAACGACAGGTCTTGCACAGAGGCAGGTTTCATCGAGGCATGGTTCGGAAAAAACATCTATCTCGCCCGCCGCGAAACGAATAGTCACCTCATTTTTTAATTTCCCGTCGAGGGAACGGAAAAGTTCCAGCGCCTTTTGCCCGATCGATGTCCCTATCCGGCGAGCCTCAATAAAGCCCTGGGTATTATAGTTTGGTGAGCTATCGGCATGCGTGCCGTTGAAGGCGGCATGAACCGGTTCCCATGATGTTTTATAATTATCCTTTATCCCGTATTCCACTTCTCGTTCTATGTACGCAAAGACATCGCCGTTGTAGAGATTATTTCCGGCCGGTACCGCCGTGCCATGGATAGAAAAGCTCGAAAGTGCCGCCAGTGGACGATATTGCCCATCGTTATCCAGCCCGTCCACACGAATCAGATACATATCGGGATTGACGGCCTGATAAATATCAGGCGGGGTTTTCGCGGAAACATTTTTGTTGGCAAGATACGATTCGATGCTGCGGTTGCGGGTCATTGCCCATATCTGTGTTTTTCCTGTGGCAATTTTTGCCGGTCTTTTTTCTTTACAGGCGCGAATAACCGCATTCGCGATTTGCTTCGACAGATAATTAAAATATTCGGGATCAAAGCCAGCCGCGTTGGCAGCATTTTTGTTGTAAAAGTTGTTGTCTAAATAATTACCGGGTGCTGAATGAGTATGGGTCCCCGCAATCAGCAAACCGTCTATTCCGATATCAGTCTCTCGGGCTATAAGTTCCGCCACGCGCTGATTGAGCAACAGAGAACCTGTCAGAAGGTCACACTGAACGAGGGCGACAGCCCGGCCTGATACAGGCTTTAAATACAAAACACGTGTGTAGAGTCTGGTGCGGAAACCTTTGCCGTAATTTGCCCAGATTGAATATCCGCCCATAGGCATGCCGGGAGGCGGGGTAATGTCCGCCTTTGCCGCGCCGGCCAGCAGCGTGACATTGGCAACGCCTTGCTGAGGCGTGTGTTTGCTGATTGCTATCTGAACATGATCAGTGAAGAAAGCGCAGCCGGTGAATATAAAAAGAAATGTCAGCGTTCCCCAAATTGCTTTCCCTGTTTTTAAAATCTTCATACCAAATCCTCCGACCATCAGGACTTTTTCAGGTAGCTCTTCCGTTTTATGCGAGGGAGTGTAGCGAGAGCAGTCTGGTGTGTCAATGAAATATTGATAATGCGGCCGCGTGAGATAAGGAACACCGCAGAATTGTGGTAACTTACTTTCCAATTTATTTGATTGTATCAAATTTCGTTTGATTAGCAATAAATGCATGATGTTTTTCAGGTTGATTTAGATGTCAGGAAACGAAACATTCTTGACAACAACTGTAAAGACGATGACAATTTGTTTCTTCCTGCTATCCACAAAAAGTGAAACCCGCCGAAAATGCTTGATTATGAACGGTAATAAACACAAGTGACGCCAGACGATAAGCATCGGCACCCCACATTTTCCAGCCAAGATTTTCTGTTTGATCTGTTTGATCTTTTTGTTGACAATTGTATATGTTTGGAATATACATATTTTAATGGATACAGATGAAATATTTTCCAAATGTATTGGCTTTGACTGGGATGATGGCAACCTGCTCAAGAATTGGGAGAAGCATGGTGTGTCAGCAGCGGAATGTGAGCAGGTGTTTTTCAACCAGCCACTCGTCACAAGCTCAGATGTTGGGCATTCCAGTTATGAGGCCAGATTCTATAGTCTCGGGAAAAGTGATTCAGGGAAACACCTCTTTATCGTCTTTACCGTAAGGAATAACCTAATACGGATCATTTCAGCTCGAAACATGAATCGCAAGGAAAGGGGGGCGTATAAACACCATGAAAAAAGTACCTAAATTCAAAACTGAAGCTGAAGAACGCGAATTTTGGGCGAACGCCGATTCTTCCGACTATATTGACTGGTCACAGGCAAAAAGGGTTTTACTTCCCAACATCAAACCTTCTCTCAGAACGATTTCTTTGCGCCTGCCAGAACTTATGCTTGCAGAGTTAAAGCTCATAGCTAATAAGAAAGATGTTCCATATCAATCGCTCATCAAAATATTTTTATCTGAGCGTCTTTCGAAAGAATTAAATACGTAAGCTTGTCCTCCGCAGATAACTAAAAACTGACGATATATTATAAGGATTTGATCTCTTTCAATCATCCTGCGGTCATTATTGAGGTGGCATCATAAACTTGGTTGCCTGTGATAGTAATGCCCTCAACATATTTTATGGCCATTATTCCATAGACACGTAAGACTCATAGCCTTATCTTCCAGCTAGGAAATCGTGAGAGCATACTATGCCTCAAAAAGCAATCAGTCCAAGACACATAAAAGGTCTGTTAATTCAGCATTCCATCCAAGGCGCCAGCACCAGTTTGATAGCTCGGTCATTTAAAATCGCAAGGTCTACCGTTGGTGCGTATATAAAATTGTATAACCATTCTGATCTTGTCCATACCAACATTTTAAATTTATCTCCAAATAATATCGCAACCGCCATAAGGCCGCAAAATAGCATTTATAAGGATACTAAATATGCGGCTTTACATGATCACCTTTTACAATACCATCACAGGTCAGAGAATGAAAATATAAACCTAAAAACTCTCTGGCAAGAGTATAAGCAAAATGAACCATCAGGATTAAAATATTCTGGCTTTGTTGATCACTATCATATGTGGTGCAAGAAGAATGGATTTTCTAAAGTCAATTTTAACAAGTACCGAATCAATGCTTGATATTAATGCCGTTGACACCGCGACGGGTCAGACAATATGGTTTTACCGATGGAGCAAACATGAGGATACTTCAAGGAATGTTTTAGCTAAGTACCTATTGCAATGCTGGGATTACTGGGGACCTTGGTGCAGGATAGAGGAAGGACAAATTCCAGAACCAGAAATCCCCCAAAAAGGATCTGAAAAGCGTAGCGCAGAGGTGGCAACATTTTCCACCGATTCCCGCCCTGCCAGTGAACGGGATGTGATATACTTTGAATTATTGCGAGATGTCACCGTCGATTTCGTGAAGCGTTTTTCATCAGGTCTGTAAGAAAGAAACGGGGCAAATGTAGACGGGTTAAGACTCTTCTTGGTTCATTAGCAATCACAGGCACTATAGTTTAAATGGTAATCATCATCTCACTTGAGAAATGAAAACTGAACAATTGTAGGTGTTTTCAGCAACTGCTTCCTAGTAGCCGTTGAAATTGAAGTATGGCAGTGAGTACATGATTACAAATGTTAATCATTGAGACCTGAATAATAAAAAAAAGGCAGTGCCAATTGACACTGCCTTTATACAATTGATTGTTTTTTTGTTCAGCTGCTTTTTAAATTTTCTCCTCACACCCGCCAATCCCATCAGACCGATTCCTATTATTCATTCCTGGTAAAATTAACCTGTAATATAATTGCTCAATTGGGCGATGAGAAAATCTTTGTTGGAGATGATTGATTTTACTACATCACCGATGGAAATGATACCGACAAATTTATTTTTTTCAAAAACAGGCAAATGCCGCACATGTTTTCCCGTCATTAGAACCATGGCGTCTTCCACGCTGGTTTCAGTGGTAACTGAAAATAAATTAGAAGACATGATTTCTTTCACCAAGGTGTTTTTAGAGGTCTTCTTCTGGAGGATAATTTTTCTGGCATAATCTCTTTCGGAAATGATGCCCACGACTTTTTTATTGTCCATGACCACCAGAGCACCGATTTCCATCTCGCTCATCTTCTCCAAGGCTTCATATACTGTTGCCTTAGGGGAGATGAAATGGATCTTATGATCCTTCGCATTAAGAACATCCCTGATAAAACTCATAGAAACCTCCTCATTATTTTTATTCTTTATCTATATTTTAATGCATTTATCCATAAAAATAAAGATGAAATTGCACCAGCGACTTTGCGGCAAAATCCCAATACGCGAGAAAGTATGTATCTCCCCAAAAACCGGACAGGGGAATAAGGCACATTTTAGTCTGCTGTGGGCTATGATGCTGACTTTCAAGTGGTTATCATTGAGTCTCAGTGATGCAGTCAAGTGTGATTCGTAGGTGTGACCGATAGCCAAGGCAGGACATTGTAAAAAGCGCCCCCCCAATAATTATCCTTCTATAATAAAACTCAGTTGATTATGTATAAAAGTAAACCAGCCGTTGATGAAAGGCAGTACGCTGGTCGTTTTTCCCCGCTTCGATCTCGAAGAATTCATGAATGCCATTCCCCAATACCGCCCGGCTGTTTTCGGCGGAGCGCCGCAGATGTTCGTTCCCATGGTGGCCCACCCGCTGTTTCAGGAAACGGACCTGTCCGCGATCAAGCTTGTTGTTTCGGGTGCGGCGCCAATTTCACCCGTACTCCTGGCGAAGCTGAAATCCAGGATCTCGGGCATCATCTGCGAGGCCTACGGCCTCACGGAGGCAACCAGTGTGGCCATGATCAGTCCGCCCACCCGCGACGGGCTGCGGCTGGGTTCCGTAGGACTCCCCGTCCAGGATACGGAGATCCGGATCGTGGATGCGGAGAATGACAAGATCGTTCTGACCGCAGGCGAGATCGGGGAGATTTGCATCCGGGGGCCGCAGATTATGGCCGGCTATTGGAAGCGGCCCGCTGAAACCGCGGACGTCCTGAAGGACGGCTGGCTTTTGACGGGCGACATCGGGCGCGTGGACGAAGACGGCTACCTGTTCATCGTGGACCGCAAGAAGGACATGCTCCTGTGCAAAGGGCACAATGTTTATCCCCGGGACCTGGAGGAGGTACTCAACGCCCATACGGACGTTATGCAGAAGGCCGTGGTCGGGAAGAAGGACGAACGTTACGGAGAGGCTCCGGTGGCCTTCGTTCAGCTGCGGCCCGGTGCAAAGGCGACGGAGGCGGAGCTCTTGACGTATGCCAACGAAAACATGGCCCTGTACAAAAAGATCCGTCGGCTGGTGATTCTCGGTCAGTTCCCCGTCAACGCGGCGGGAAAAGTGCTCCGGCGGGAGCTGCGCGATCAGGTGCAAGCATTGGACTTTGTTGTGTAACTACGGCGCTGCGGCCGGTTGCTAAACACGGGGTCGCAGCGATCCCGTCACCAGGATGTCCTTCCACCCTCCGCTCTGCCCGTGGCGACATTTCTATTGACAGGGAAAAGGTGATGATATATAGAATTAATCGGTTTTATCTGCTGATAATGTAATTAATCAACCACCTTGCAGCATGCTGTCGAGGTATGAAATGAACGTTATTATATCGCAGCAAGTTACGGAGAATTAACGCTCGTCCCGCGTGAGCGGGATTAAGGATACTTAAAAGGAGAAAAGAATGGCCACGAAAAGTGAAAAAAATGTACAAAACCCGATGACCGCGACGGATGATGAAAATGCCAAAACAAAGATCCGTTGGGATGTTGCCAAGATGCAAACGTCGTATGCCAATGTCTGTAACGTGTCCAGCACACATGAGGAATTTACGCTCCTCTTCGGAATAAACAAGACCTGGAATGCCGAACAGCGGGAGCTGACTGTAGATATCAGTGACCGGATTATCCTGAATCCGTATGCGGCAAAACGTCTGGCGCTGCTTTTGCAAAATATCGTTCTTCAGCATGAAGATCGTTTTGGCGAGATTAAGCTCGAAGTCGCGGAAAAGGGCGCTGAAACTGTATAAAAGGGTTGTTCATCTCAGGCTGGCGGGAATTTTCTGCCCCGATCGGGAACCGGAAAGTACAAGTTCCACCCCGCATGCCGCCGTAAATTTTTAATTTTGTCACATCGTAACCAGTCGGCATTCAATCCTACGGCTGCGTTTTCCTCCCTGTCAATAGCCCTGAGCTTTTCTTTTATTGACGATATCATTATAACCATCGCTTGCGAAATCAGCGGGCCAATGTCCCGCTGAGAGGCAATCGCCGGAGAACCCGAGGCAAAAACAATGGATGCAGCAATCGCCTGGACAACCCTGGAGCATACAGCCAATATTGAAGAATTTACGGATGCCTGGCTGACCATCCAGTGCTCCATGATCGGGGGCTGTGTTTGCGCTGCTCTTGTTCTCAGGGGCGTGGGCGTTGAAAAATTCGCACCGGTTGCTTCCTGGCCTCAAGGAAGCTCCGGCGAGAGGTTGGCGGGGGTTCTGGACCGGACGCTCGCGGAGCGGGCCGGGATGCTCGTGCAGCTTGACAATCCTAAAGACCATTCTTCCGATACCTCTTCACGTTACGCTCTGGCCTATCCCGTGTTAATTGATGATGATCTTTTCGGGGCTGTTGCTGTTGAGGTTGCGGCTCAGACGGAGGATGCTCTCCGACCTGCCATGGAAGGCCTGCAGTGGGGGACAGTCTGGCTGGAAAATATGTATCGCCGGCGGCAGGCAGAAGAGGACCGGGCTACGCTGAACCGTATGAAAGCAGCCGTCGATATCCTGGCGGGCGTCATGGCAGAGGATCATTTTGAGGGGGCGGCGCGGGCCTTTGTGACGGAAATTGCGACGAGGCTCGGCTGCGACCGGGTAAGTTTAGGGCTCGTCAAAGGCAAACATGCGCAGATCAAGGCAATATCCCATACGGCCGTTGTCGGGAAAAACATGAATATTGTGCACGCAATCGGCGCCGTTATGGATGAGGCGCTGATGCAGCGGACGGACATTCGTTATCCCGCCCCTGAAGATGCAAAAGCGCTTGTCATTCGTGATCATGAGCTTATGGCACTAAAGCATGGCGCGAAAAACATCATGACATTACCTTTTTATGGCCAGGGCCGGTATTACGGGGCATTGACGCTGGAGCGTCAGGATAACCGGCCTTTTTCCACAGAGGATATGCTGTACATCAAGAGCGTCATGGCTCTTGCCGATCCGGTCCTGGAGAATAAATACGACAATGACCGGCCGATTGTCTTTGGTATTTTCGATTCATTCAAGAAGCAGGCTCGTCGGCTCTTCGGTCAGGGATATATGGGCCGAAAGATTGCCGTGCTGAGTGTGCTTGTCCTGGCCTTATTTTTTGGTCTGGTAAAAGATGAATACCGGCTGTCAGCCAATGCCATACTGGAAGGATCAGTCAGCCGCTCTATTACTGCCCCTCTGGACGGGTATATCAAAGAGTCTTCCGTCAGAGCGGGGGATGTCGTCAAGAAAGACGATGTCATCTGCAAAATGAATGACAGGGAATTGCGGCTCGAAATGCAAAATCTGGTGAGCAGGCGCGGTCAGTATGAACGGCAGTATAAAAAGGCCATGGCGGAACGTAATCATGCCGATGCCAATATCATCAACGCCCAGATCGACCAGGTAACCGCTGAGATCAATCTGGTGCAAAACAAACTCTCGCAAATCGTTATCCGGGTTCCCTTTGACGGGATTGTCCTCTCCGGCGATCTCAGCCAGCGGTATGGCGCTGCGGTGAAGCGCGGCGAGGAACTTTTTCAAATTGCCCCCCTCGATGCCTACAGGCTGATTCTCAAAGTGGACGAACATCGCATTACCGACGTGGCGGTGGGCCAGAGAGGGATTCTTGTTCTCTCTTCGCTTCCCCATGAAAAGTATGAATTCACGGTGCAGAAGATCACGTCGATCACCACTGCGGAAGAAGGACTTAACTATTTCCGGGTCGAGGCTGCTCTCGACAGCTTGTCGCCGCGACTGCGGCCGGGGATGGAAGGCGTCGGGAAAATAAAAGTGGATCAGAGACTGGTCGTTCTGATCTGGACTCGCTCTCTCATCACATGGCTTCGTCTTGGCCTGTGGTCTTGGCTGCCTTAAGTAAACTGCCATGGAAAAAACACTCTTCAGCAATTCCTGGTACCGGGTGGCCGAACTCAAGCCTTTCGTGAGAAGCCATACCGAGATTCACCGCCACACCTACCGCGGCAAAGTATGGTACGTTCTTCAGGATCATGCCAGCGGGCGATTTCACCGCTTCACCGAAGAATCATACCTGCTCATCGGTCTCATGAACGGGAAGCGGTCTTTGCAGGATATATGGGAAGCGACCTGCGAAAAATTGGCGGACGATATGCCGACGCAGGATGAAGTGATCGCGCTGCTTTCCTCGCTCAACAAAGCGGATCTGCTCCAGTCCGATATCTCTCCGGATATGGCCAGCCTCAACCGGCGGAGCCGGAAAGACAGGAAAGCAAAACTTCTGAACACTATCCGCTCACCGCTCGCGCTGCGGATTCCTCTCTTGGATCCCGACCGGTTTCTGGAGAAGACAAAAGCAATCGTGGCGCCGTTTTTCACATTGCCGGCGTTGATTGCCTGGTTTATAGTTGTTTTTTCGGCAGCAGTTCTCGCCGTCGTACATTGGGATGAGCTCACTACAAACCTGGCAGACCGTGTCCTGGCCCTCGAAAATATTTTCCTGTTCTGGCTTATCTATCCTTTCATAAAAGTCCTCCATGAGTTCGGACATGCCTATGCAGTGAAGAGATGGGGCGGCGAAGTCCATGAAATGGGCATTATCTTTCTTGTTTTCATGCCCATTCCCTATGTTGACGCCTCATCGTCCTCTGCCTTCCGCGAGAAGCGCAAGCGCATCGCCGTAGGCGCCGCCGGAATCGCCGTTGAACTGTTCATTGCATCCCTGGCGATGTTTTTATGGTTGAACCTGGGGCCGGGCGCCATGCGATCGGCCGCGTATAATGTCATGCTGGTTGCCGGCATATCAACGCTTCTGTTCAACGGCAATCCCCTTCTGCGGTTCGACTCCTATTATGTCCTGTCGGATCTTCTGGAAATTCCGAACCTGGGGGCAAGATCCAATGGTTATCTCGGATACCTTGCCAAGCGGCATCTTGCCGGAAACGATAATGCCGAATTTCATCTGTCCGACGAGGCAGAGGCCCGCTGGCTGGGATTTTACGGCATCGCCTCGTTTGTTTACAGAATATACATTACCCTGCAGATCTCCCTTTTTGTGGCTGGAAGATTCTTCTTCATCGGCATCCTGATCGCGCTGTGGGCAATGATTGGACTCCTGGTTATTCCCTTTGTCCGGGTTGTGCGCCTCGTCATCAAGGACCATGATCTTTATAAGAAGCGCGTCCGGATCCTGACCGTCGGCTTGGCGCTTACGGCATTTGTTTTTCTGATCGTTGCCGTGATCCCTTTTCCCCTGTACACGGTTGTCGAGGGGATCGTCTGGCCTGCCTCCCAGGCAAGGATTCATGCAGGCGCCGATGGAACGATATCGGAAGTTGTAGCCAAACCTGGTGCCAGGGTCAAGGCGGGTGAAATCCTGATCCGGTGCGAAAACAACGAATTGGTTTCCAAAGTGAAATTGCTGGAAGCGCAGCTTCGGGGGTCTGAGGCGCAAAGACGCTGGGCGCGCGTCAAGGATCGGACGAAAGAAAATATTGCGCTGGAAGAAAGTGACCGCATCGGCAAGGAACTCTCCGAGGCGAGGGAGCAGGTAGCACTGCTCACTATTCGCAGCCCGATTGAAGGAGAAATAATTCTTCCCCGGGCCGCTGATCTGCCCGGACGCTACCTGCACCGGGGCGAGGCGATTGGTTACGTGATGGATTATTCCAAGACGACGGTGCGGGTGGTAGTCTCGCAGAGTGACGTCGATCAGGTGAGAACGAATGTCCGCTCTGTGAAGGCCAGACCGGCCGAAGACCTTTCCGTGATTATTCCGGCCCAGCTTGTCCGCGAGATCCCTGCGGCGTCGAGTGATCTTCCGAGTCTTGCCCTGTCTTTAAAAGGGGGCGGCTCCATTGCCCTCGACCCGCGTGAAGCGGAAAGGCCGAAGTCCTTCGAAAATCTCTTTCAATTTGAGGTGCGCCTGCTGGGGCCGACGACGAAAAAGGTGGGGGAGCGTGTTTATGTCCGGTTCGAGCATGAACCGGCATCATTGTTCAAGCGCTGGTACAGGAAATTCCTGAATATATTCCTCAAGAGGTTCAATATCTGATACCACTCCTAAATCAAAGCGCTATCTTTGTTGGCTGCGTCGTCGGTGTCCTCAACGTATTTATAATACGCTTCGTCGCCTCCTCCTTGCCACAGCTAGCGCAGGATAGTTCAACTTGCCAATTCCGCTACGCTTCGCTTTCGGAATTGGAGTTTCACTGCCGCCGCGATATCATCTTTTATTTAGAAGTGGTATAAAAAATCATTATGAGTCTCCTGTAAGTTTTTTGTCAGGCTTATATGGCGCAGCAGGAGGGAGAAAGAACACCAATGGGTCGAAACTTCGACAACTGGCAGACCGCCGGCTATTTCACTCGGCCCGAGCGCAAGGACTTGAGAAGAACAGCTCTGGACCGCTTAACCTGGAACCTTTCCGGGTACATTATCGGGCCTTCCCGCGTCTATTTCAGCGGACTTGCCGACATCCCGGCAGCGGTTGAGCAGCATGGGCGCAGTCTGAAGGGGAAGGCGGACAGCGCTCTTCAGGAAATCGCAGTTTCGCTGCGTTATAAGCTCCGACAGCAGGGATTCCGACAAGATACAGTGGCAGAGGCATTCGCGCTGATCCGCGAGGCGGCGGACAGGATTCTGGGAATGAGACACTTCGATTGCCAGCTCATTGCCGGTTATTCCTTGTTGAAAGGGTTTCTCGCCGAGATGGACACGGGGGAAGGGAAGACGCTGGTGGCGACGCTGCCGGCGGCAACGGCGGCGCTGGCCGGATTGCCCGTTCATATCATTACGGTTAACGACTATCTTACTTCACGGGATGCGGAAGGACTGGGGGGATTGTACCGGTTTCTTGGTCTCTCTGTGGGATGTATCATTCACGAAAAGACCACTTCCCAGCGTCGTGAAGCTTACGGGTGCGATGTTACATACTGCACCAATAAAGAACTCGTCTTTGATTACCTCAGGGACATAATTGCTCTCGGAAACCGCACCGATGCGGTCAGCCTTCATGCCGAGCACCTCTATGATCGACAAGGAAAATGGAACAGGCTCCTTCTCCGGGGGCTCCACTTCGCCATTGTGGACGAGGCGGACAGCGTCCTGGTGGATGAGGCCCGAACTCCGCTGATCATTTCCAAAACGGAAAGATCGGAAGAGGAGGATGTCGCGATCAGTCAGGCCATGTCTGTGGCCGACGGCATGCGGGAGGGTGAAGATTTTCTGATTCGCTATGAATCGGACGACGGACTGCGGATCATCGTGATCACCGACAGCGGCAGGGAACAGATCCGCAAGGCCACTGGATCCTTCGGGCCGCTGTGGAAGAGTACCGTGCGGCGTGAGGAATTGACGGGAAAGGCGCTGACGGCAATACACCTGTTTCGCCGGGATGAGCACTACCTGGTCCGTGACGGTAAGGTGCAGATCATCGACGAGTTTACCGGCCGGATCATGCCGGACCGTTCCTGGGAAGGAGGTTTGCACCAGTTGATAGAGTTGAAAGAAGGGTGCGAGATAACGGGGCAAAAAGAGACGATGGCCCGCATCAGCTATCAACGGTTCTTCCGGAAATATCTCAAAATTTCCGGCATGACGGGGACAGCCAGGGAAGTAAGACGGGAACTATGGTCGGTTTACGGACTGCCGTTTGTAAGAATACCGACGAACAAGCCGGTGCGGCGGATAACTCATCCCGAGCGGATTTGTTGGTCAATGGAGGAGAAGTGGCAACTTGTGATCGGGAGGATAAGGGAAATCCATAACGCCGGTCTCCCCGTTCTCATCGGGACGAGAACGGTTCTCGCCTCCGAGCAGCTGAGTAATCTGCTCAACGCAGCCGGACTTCCCCATCAGATTCTCAATGCCAAACAGGATCAGGAAGAGGCGCTGATTATCTCCCGCGCCGGAGAGGCCGGTCGTATTACCATTGCAACCAACATGGCAGGCAGGGGTACGGACATCAAGCTTTCTTTGGGCATTGCCGAAAAAGGCGGCCTGCATGTTCTCATGACGGAGCTGCACGAGTCGAGCCGCATAGACCGTCAACTGGCGGGGCGCTGCGGTCGGCAGGGTGATCCGGGGTCCTATGAACCATTTCTGTCGCTTGCGGATCCGATCTTTAAGGACGGGTTCGAAGGGCTTCCCGGTCGCCTGATAACATGGTCAAAGGGGAATGGGGCGGTCTTAGAGAGAGCCATCTGGATCTATGCGCTGAAGCGGGCGCAAAAAAAGGTTGAAAAAGCACATGCGGGTGTGAGAAGGAGACTGATACGCTATGATGAAGAACAAGGCGAAACACTGGCCTTTTCGGGAAGAGGTGAATGAATGAGACGAAAGATGCTGTATACATGCAGGTTTCTTTATTTCACGGTTTGTCTGGGTTTGCTGGGGTGGGGATTGCCCATAGTTGAAGCGCAGGGGGCGGATCGTCAATTCAGAGGTCTCCTTGAGCCCAGCGCCGTGATTGAATTGCGAACCCAAGTACCGGGTATTATCGAGGAAGTGACGGTCGATCGGGGCGATCATATTACCAAAGATCAGGTTCTCGTCCGTCTGAAGTCAGGGGTGGAAAAGGCACAGGCTGATCTGGCGCAGGCAAAGTTTGAATTCGGGAAAAGGAAAGTCCTCCGGAACGAGGAGCTCTACAAGAAACAGTTACTTTCCAGCCAGGAAAAAGATGAAATGGAGACGGAGGCCCGGATAACTGAGCTGCAACTCCAGGAAGCGACGGAAAAACTCAAGCTGCGCACCATCGCAAGCCCGATCAATGGTGTTGTTGTTAAGCGGTCGCTGCGTGCGGGAGATTATGCCGGTGAAGGAACGATCGGCACTATCATGACCATTGCCTGCATCAATCCCATCAACGTGGAGCTGATTGTGCCCGTTTCTTTCTACAAATCCATCCGCAAGGGAATGGAGGCGGAAGTAAGGCCGGAGAAGCCGGCCGGCGCCGTTTACCGGGGGAAGGTAGTGATTGTCGATGAAGTAATCGATGCGGCCAGCGGTACTTTCGGAGTCCGCATCGAGCTTGCGAACCCATCCTTTCATGTCTCCGCCGGGTTGAACTGCCAAGTCCGTTTTCTTACCAGATAAAAGATGCTCTGCTTTTCTCCCAGGGGTGAAAATCCTCCGGAGTATTCAAGTATCAATGCAAATGCCCAAAGAAATGCCCTCGTTGGGAACACGACAGGGGAAAGATTCTGCCGACTGAAGCTACCGGCCCGCCAAATTTACATATTGTCTGCCCATCATTTCCTGCATCAAACACATAATAACGAATAATTTTTGTTAATGGATTGATCAAAGCTGCCGATAAACAGATTAAAGAGGGCTAAGGCAAATGAAGAAAATTCTATTGGAAGAAAAAAGAAGAGAGACAAAGCTAAACGTGACAAAGAATAATCTTTTTAGAGAAAAAGTATATAAGGCCAGAATTGCCAATGATAAAACACAGGCGTTAAATGCAGGAATAAAGCTATGCGAATCCAAGTTAATAATTGATCCGCGAGATGGAAACCTGAAGTTGGCAAATAATCCCATATTGCTCATGAACGATATGATTAAGCGAACCTTTGATGGAAGTTTACAATTTGTCAATGAATTGGAGAAGGCATTGTCGCTGGCAATAAATCATTGTGATGAGTATATCTGGATAGAAAAAGAAAACGGAGAAATAAAGGGAATTTAAAAATTAAAGGCGCATACCGGTGAATGTCTATGCCGGCTATATGTTCCGCGCCCTATTCTATATTCCCAGATTAGAAAGCATAGTGGATAATCTATTGATAATCCCCGTTAGCCTGGGATGAGATACTTCAAATTCCCGCACCGATGAGGCCAGCCCTTCAATTGATAAATCAAAAAGCACCAGACTCTTTTCTCTGCGTGTGGCCTCATGGGCTGATAATTCCGCAAATCCCACGATGCTTTCCGCCTGTTCATGGTGAGTCTGGGAAAGTTCGGTAATTTCCGTCCTCAGGTCCGTCAGAAGGGTCAATAGCTCGGCCTTATCAATCTCTTTGACCTCCTTGCTCTGCTTTAGCCTCTCTTCAATCTTGTCCAGACGATCCTGAATCATTTTCTTTCACCTCTGTTTGCCTTCATTCCAAGTGTTCCCTAAACTCTCCGCTACTTAGTTAAAGAATATGACAGGTAATCTCGTATGTCAATCAAATCTTGACTGAGTATGCCCACCATAATTCGGAAAGTCTAAGGGCATCCATAGAAATTATGGACACGTTCAAGATGGCAGCTATCGCAAATTTATCACAGCACCAAAAAAAAGGGTCACAAACCGTTTTTACGGCTTGCAACCCCTTGATTTAGCTGGTGGGCCAGGACAGAATTGAACTGTCGACACTCGGATTTTCAGTCCGATGCTCTACCGACTGAGCTACCGGCCCGCCAAATTTATATATTGTCTGCGGAAAGCAGGCATTCGTCTATAAAATATGAAATCTTTTGTCAAGGTATTTTTTGGTCATTACCCCCCTGCTGATCAGCCATTGATTTATTTTCACCTGTCTTTGCTGCGTTTGGTGGAAATACTGCCGGAAAGCCTGTTGTGATTTGCTTTTCACCTGTCTGTGGGATTGTGAAAGCGACTTGTGTCTCCGGGATATTCAGGCCGGTAGTTTCATTGTCAGCAGGCCTGATAACAACTACTGTTCCGGCAATCTTGTCATGCCAACCCTGCTTCCTTTTGTCAAAAGCAACCCAGATAAAACCAAGGGGAAGTGTAAATAATAAGCTGGAGATCAGGTAGCCTACTGCCCTTAAAAAAGCGATTCCGAAACCGATGGGAGTGCCTTCAGCCGATAAGACCTGCAAGCTCAGCAGCATTTTGCCCGGTGTGCGGCCGTTTATGCCGTGAAAATACGTGAAATAGGCAATTGATACGACAATATAAAATGTTGCGACCAGAAGAGCAAGGGAAGTAATGTGTGCCGGATTGGTTAATTCGGCGATCCAGGCGCTGGTGTTGCCGGATATTGAACCAAAAATAAATGCTGTGGAAATGATTATTAATAAAATTAAAAAAACAATATTAATAATGATATTATCAATGGCGTAGGCCACCAGACGCCGCCCGAAACCAGCAAATTTGTACACAGCCATTTTCACCTCCCGGAAGTGCTGCTCGTAATGTCAAAATTTCTTTAATATTTTCATTGAAACATCTATATTATTAAGCTGTTATCAGAAGAAAGTTTCCCTCC
>JANYAY010000073.1 GCA_025361065.1 Deltaproteobacteria bacterium | reverse complement strand
TCTCTCTTTTCATTTATCCGTGCTAGTTTTCATAAAACTTTTGACACTACCGGAATAGACGCCTGCCTTTACTCCCAAACCAAATCCTATCTCTCTTTTCATTTATCCGCGCTAGTTTTCATAAAACTTTTGACACTACCGGAATAGAACCAAAATGCAGAGCGAAGTTATGATGCGTTTTCTAACAATTAATTCCCGACCGCATAACTACGACTTTTAGAGTTGGCATAAATAATGCAAAACATCTGCAGGGTTGCCGAAAATAATTATTTTCCGGCAGACTTTGCCCGGTTTTTGATGAATACCGGAAAATTTTTCTGGTAATTCAGGTTTTGCGGCTGCGGGAAATAATTCATTACCCGCTTAACTTTTTTTCGAGGAGGAAAAATTATGTCAATGCAAGACACTGAGGCTGAAAATACCTACACTCGACAAACAACTTCCAATTCAACAGGCACATCGACAAAGTCATTGTTTAACCAGCTGAATATTACCTTGCTGCAGAGTCAATATTCTTTCATGACCTATCTGCTTGATTGGGAATTACGGAAGGCCCAAACAGTACAGAACCTGCTCAATCATTGGATTCCTTCAGTTAATTCAGATTACAGGTTAAGCCATGATTGAAAGAAGAAAATTTAAGCGATTCATGTGCGACAGGAGAAAATTTCAACGCTACAATATCAATATACCAGTCAGCGTGGAGACCATGCCCCCAGCCGGACTTTCAGAAATTATCGATTATGAAGGAATAAACATGGCAGCTGGAGGAATGTTCATTAAAAAGGGACAATCCTTGCCGGGAAATTCTCCTATAAGGATTGAAATTATATTTCATTTTGAAGAGCTAAAGACTCCGGAAAATATTGAAGGCACTCTGATCGTTGCCGTAACAGGGCACGTTGTGAGAACAGAGCATGAGGGAACAGCTATTCGCTTTAATGAGGATTACGAAATGTCACAAAGCCTAAGTTTGTTGCTTGGGACCCCCCCTGACGATGCTTATGCAGGTGAGACGATCCCGGATCATGACATGGAGTATCTTCAGGAGCAATCGCTTTCCGCTTCAGCGTAGCCGCGCCCGCAGGCACTCCATTTCTGCAATTAGTTGTTCCTTAAGTGTCGTAAACTATATTTAATTTGACGGACAGCGTCAAATATATGTCATATTTTGGTTATCGGCGGCGCCTCCCTGAAAGTCAATAGGTACATAAAACTGGAAATACTGAAGATTAGCAATTGAAAGAGAGAAACGAAAAAATCACCCGGAGCGTAGCGATCGGCTGTATTGCCCTTGAAATTATAATTACATTGTTGCTTCTCCAGCATGATATCAAGCAACAATAACCAACGGTTCTTTTCTTTCTCTTGAAGCTTTTCCGAGAATTTGTTTTAGAACCAATTTAACGATCGGGTTAACCTTTGCAACTTTGGCATGTTGCATACATATGCGTGAACATGCCATACAGCCAATGCACTGCTTTTTCGCCTCTCGATTCAGGTACTTTCCTGTATCAGAGGATAATAATCCAATCGGACACTTTTTTGCACATTTTCCACATTTAATGCACAGTGCGTCAATGTGGAAAGGTTTAATAGATGAATATTTGTTGGATTTTGAAACCATGTCAATTTGAACAGGAATATCCTCTGGACTCAAACATATATTCGTACTCATACTTCTTATTCCCAGATGATGAGCCTTATCCATGTCTAATTCGTCTGGCCGTCCTATTGCAACAGGTATGATATCCGAATATGAATGTTGGCCGATAAAAGCACCGGCAGCACCAACATTGAAACCATGTTCGGAAAGCAATTCCACCATACAACGCAGAGCAATGCCATAATCTCTATTGCCATATACGACAAGTGCACTTGCTCCTTTCCCTTTTCCATCAATGACTCTTAGACATTCCAAAACTTGCAGCGGGAGCTTACCCGAGTAGACAGGTGCACCGACAATCAAATGATCTATATTCTCAAAAACATTGTTGGAGTTATTAATTATAGATGCTCTGATTTTAGGAAGCGTTATATCAAAACCTTGAAAATCATTTGCCCCCATTCCCCTGGCAACGGCTGTACATACTTTTTTTGTCGTGCCTGTTGGGGAGAAGCATAAAATTCCTATTTGTTTTGTCATTCTAATTAATCTCCAGATAAATTATTTCACAAGTATATTTAATTTTTATATAACCGAAAAGCTAAGCCGGAGCAGCCCAGCGGGCTGCGATCGGCTGGAGCGACGGGTTGGGCTTTCATTTTTATATGTACTTTAAAGGAACAGTTTTATAAAGCTTACCTACCTTCAGCACACTTACGACCTTTTTCTGTTATAATCCAAACGCCATTAGCCGCCCGGAGCCCAGCGCCAGCGCGATGAATCATGCCCTGATCAACAAGATGAAGTCTTGCAAATTGTACCCTATTTGCCCATTTACTTAATGAGTTTCTGTAACGATCATATTTTTCCTGCTCTGTTAGTTCGGGGTGTAATTTTGCAAGCTTTTCGTAAATTTTCTGTACATCCATTCTTCCGTCAGATGCGGAAGCAAGAAGAGATATTAATTCTTTTTTGATTAGATCATCATGAGGAATTGTCATCTTCATTCTCCTTATTATTTAGCCCAACGACGAGTTGAGCCGCTTGTCGGCTCAAACGATTTGTTATGTGCTTTTTCACTTAGCCAGTGCTAAAGTGAGCAATACCATCCCCCAAATATGCCACCCGATATAAAACAATGCCCCGATAATCAAGAGCCTAAACTGCCAGCGAGACAGCCTGCTCGCTTTGTCAGAATTGCTCTGGACGGCTTCTCGAATACCCTCAACAGCAGCAAGAGCAATCTGTGGGCTTGAGTTGTATTCGGGATGTATCCCGTTTTGTACTTTGAGTAAATCCACATTGGCATACAGGGACGAGTTAACATACTCAAGGTGCCGACAACCGTAAAAGAAACTTAGGCCCCAACACAATACCGCCAACCCTACCAATACGTGTGGCCACACGATCATGGTGCCATGCGTTTCCCTAATTGCGAGAGCCACCGCAGCACCTGCGACGGCGAGAATAAAGTAAGTGTATTTATCCTGCGAAACCCGAAGTTGCCGATGGACTTCACGAATGTTTTCGTCTCCCATCTATCTTTACCACTCCCTCAATTTATTTGCAGTGCACATAGAAATCAGCCGGAGCGCAGCGAACGGCTTTAGTGACGGGTTATGTGCCCTGCTCCTTATTTATCTTTACTTGCTTTTTCAAAAGTATCGTTCCTGTATTAATCTCGTATGCCCAAACAGAAAGAATCTCAACGTTTATGAATTTTCTATCATAAGAAATCTCTGTAGGGCTGTCAAAAGTGGCCTCGGCATAATAACCATCTTCAAAAATCAGACCATTACCATTGCTCAGCTTTGGTGGTTTTATTTTAGCAGGCCCCCTAACGTTTTCAGTTGAAGGCGTTATTTCTTCTTTTAATTTATATAGCCGTGGTTTGCATAAAAGTAATACTCCGATATTGTTCTTCAAGATTTTTGCTTTATCTGGTGGTATTTCAATTATAAGGCTTATTGTCCTATTACTCACAAGTGTTGTCTCTACACGACTGTCATCGTAGCGGCTTATTCCAAAATCTTTTTGGTTTGTTAACACAATGCCATATTGCTTTCCGGTAAGGCTTGTAACCGATACTTTTGCACCAAAGGCGTTGGAACCTATATGGGATTGAGAAGTGCCTGCAAAATGCTTGATGATCATCGATGCTCTATAATCACTAAAGGTATATTTACTCAGCGGTCTTGTTTCTATGTCAATCTGCAAATTCTGAGCGTCTGCATTATAGGTATGAACCGTTAGCCCACTTCTAAGGGGCATATTCGGATCAAGTTTCAATGCATAGACGTCATCTGCATCTGCAATAGCAACCATAGATTTCTTTTCATAATCGGCAGTAGTCTCGAACTCGTCTTTTTTCAAGGGAGCTTTTTTTAGAATGGTGGTATAAAGTTTAACAATATCGGTACCTGTAAAATTAGATGGAAGTTTTTCTGTGTTGATATCGAAGGGAATGAGTGGTGAATTATCTATTTTTTCTTTAGTTGTCCTAGACTTATTCTTGCTTGTAGCATTTCTTTCTTTTGCAACGGCAGTGCTACCATAATTTAGTAAGATGAAAAGCATAAGAACGAACAAAAATATTTTTTTTATCAATTTAAGTCTCCTTCCTTACACATAACGCGAGTTTCAGCCGCCGCCTGCACGAACTTTGTGTTAAAGACTTTTTTGCCAAGAATGACCAGCTGTACGCCTGCAAAAGCGCGATGGCGGTCGGTCTGTAAACTTTTGTTAGGTGCTGCTTAATGATTTAATTTTAAATTTATACTGATTATCGTCTTCTATTGCTTCATAGTATTTGATATCAGTTTTTATGATTTTTCTAATTGTATTTCTATTGTGCTCGTCCATCCTGCAACCAAAGATTACGCTAGTTATACCTCCTGGCAGTGGATATGTCCTGCCACCGATCTCTCTTGAAATGATTCTCCATTCCTTCTCATAAGACCAAAGTTTTGATTTGGTTGTCGCTATTTTCGCAAATGTGCTGTTCGTTTCAAGATTTTCATTATCTATTACAGGTACAGAGTCATCAGCGGGGTATATAACTGGAACGCATGATTCAGGTTTGAGATCATTTTCTTTCGTTCTTTCGAACTCAATACAAAATCCAGTGTGATTACTTGCATAATGTGACCACATTAAAATATTGTCGTTGATTTCAGATAAGCAAAACACTCCCAACTGCATAGCATCTTTTCGAGCGTCTTGAAGTGAAGCCTCATTGATAGCCATACCATGCAATTCCATGCTTGAAAGCATAAACTTGAATTCGAATGGATCGTTAACATCAATGGCTTTAGGGAACCATACTTCCTTGTTAATTATTAATGATAGCGAATGCTGATTAAAAGATAGATATTTATATAGGCTAGTGATCCCAGGATTCCCACACTCAGGACATATGAGCGACCTTCGTTCATGTTCGCTCCCACAATTCGTGCATTTTAATACGGGTTCAGTCATATAATCTCATGGCACTTAACAATTAATATGCCCAATGGGCTTTTTCCGAAATTTTGTACGAGACTAATTTATTCCCTAAAAAATGTAAACAGAAAAAATGCTAAGAAATCAAAGAGAAATGAACTTTTTCTACCTGGTATTTTGCGGTAATAAGGACTAAAAGCCCATTGGGTGAAAATCCAGGAATAATGGCAACACCTCATAATGAATACCCGTTGGAAGAAAGTATGTCACTGAAAAATCCGGAACCCTCACATTCAGAAAGGCGTGTTGATGTTGCCACCTCTTAACAAACATAATCAAGGCGGTTAAAGTTTATCACTTACCAATGGTGATGGACTCGTAAAAAGTCCGTCGCACCGGTGAAAACCGGTGTCCAGCGTTTTGTAAGTATTTGATATATCTGGATTCCGGCTTTCGCCGGAATGACGATTCTGAGGCTTTTTCCACTTTTTACGAGACCATCAATGGCAATAGGCGATAGCCATTCTCCCAATTCCCAAACGCTCTCCAGATGAAGAAGAGCCCATTTCGGCTTTGGTCTTTATTTAAAGCAGGATTTCAATGTCGGTTATCGGATACGCCATGCAGGGATGGATATATCCAAAGGCCCGGTCGGACTTCCTCAGCTTTACGCCGTTCGGCTGATAGACCGATCCTGAAAGCAGCTTGGTCCGGCAAAGGCTGCATTCGCCGGAGCGGCACAGGGCGGGAATTACCACGCCCTCCCTCTCCAGTGATATCATGAGCGGCTCCGAGGCCGGCGCGCTGATCGTCTTTTTTCCTTTTATCGCAACCCTGGAAACAGCACCGGCTTTTACGTTTTGGGGCCAGCCGGGTTGCGCTGCTATATTCTTCGGCACGCCCATCACTTCGACCCTTATCTTTCTTGCCGGTATCGCCAGTTTCGTAAGCTCCGGCAAACAGAAATCATACATAGCCTCCGGCCCGCAGACATAGAACGTCCAGTCCAGACCTTCCAGTCTCTCTTTTATCAGACCGGCACTGATAAATCCCCGGATTCCGCTGAAGGAAGGAGCCGGTTCGGATATGACCAAATCCCAGGTGAAGTTACTGTGGACCGCGGCAATCCTGTCCAGTTCGTCCCTGTAGATTACATCATCCTCAACCCTGCACCCGTAAAACAGATGCAGCCGGCGGCCCAGGTTTTTATCGGCCAGTTCTCTTATCATGCTCATAAAAGGGGTTATGCCGCTGCCACCGGCAATGAACGCCAGTTTGTCGCCGTGAAAATGCGGATTATAATGGAAATTACCGGACGGTGATGTACTGCTGAGTTTATCACCGGTCTTCAAATCGTCGAGCAGGTAATTAGAGACAAATCCATCTTCCACCCTGCGGATTGTGATCTCATAATGACCTGTCTGCGTGGGAGCTGATGCTATGCTGTAGGGCCTGCTTGTTCTGACCCCGCCTGTCTCCACAAAGAGATTAATATACTGTCCCGCCTGAAACGGCGGCAGAAAACCGTCTGCGCTAACAAGCTTGATGGATTTTGCGGTTGCAGTCTCCTGAGCAACTTCCGCTACGGTCAGGTTAAGCCCCTGCGGGTGCAGAGCATCAATGATGCTTTTAACTTCTCCTCTTTTGGCCTGATAGTCAAACCCGTATTTTTCCAGAATTGCGTTTTCTCTGATTATTTCGTCATATCCGGATATCTTCCCGATGATTTCTTTTCTAGCCATATTTCCCCTCCCTTACTGCTTTTTAAGAAGTCGTGAAATTTGTCTGGCGGCAGAAGCACCGGACTGCAGAGTGGGCTGAAAACCGCCGGCGCCATTCCAGGCGCCGGTGAAATGCAAACCCTGAATAGTTGACTTTGATTGGACAAACATGCTCGTCTCTCTGGTGAAGTGTTCCGATCCGTAGATTGAACCACCCGGATGTCCGAGATAGCGCATATGAGTAAGCGGCGTTGCGGGCTCAACCTCCTCCATATGTTTCCTGATGTCCGGAAATACTTTTGCGGCGAGGTCTATCAAGTTCTCGGCAAAGCGGCATTTTGTGTCGTAATATTCGGCCTGCGGAATCCTCATCCACGGCTGCATATACTGCAGAGTAACGAGGGAGGCCTGACATGCGCCCCGGGGTGAAAAGTCCGGATCGTCAACATCATAGCACGTCAGGAGGGAATACTCGGGCTCATCGAGCGTATTCATCTTCTTGTAGGCAGAATCAGCATCCGTGGTTGAGCAGATGAAGTTGGTCGCTTTATCTATTCCCATATCAGCCGGATTACAATCAAAACCCATATAAACAGTGAAAGCCGAGAGACCCACCGTCCTCGCATTGAGCGTTTTGAGTTCATCCGCCGGGCAGTTTTCTGCGCCGATCATATCAATTAACGTGGGTATCGGACCGGCGTTGGAAACCACAAATTTTGTGGATATTTCATCGCCGTCTTCAGTAATAACGGATTGAATTTTGCCGTTTGCGACATTGATCTTCTTTGCTGCGCAATTGAAGCGCACATCTCCGCCGGAATTGATGAAGGCGTCGCAAATAGCATTAGACATTGCCTGCGAACCTCCCTTTATATGCCAGGGTTTGAATTCGAGATACGCCCAGAGTGTCATGGCGAATTCCATGAAACAAAGCTTGCTCGGCGGCAGACCGGCATAACTCCAGTAGATGGATACAGCGTTCTGCAAACTTTGGTTCTTAAGGTATTCGTCAAGAATGCCTTGGGTGTCTTTCAGGGCCAGTTGGAAAAAAAGGGGATATTTTTCAGCGTTTGCCTCCGGGTCTTTCATAAACATTACACCGACCGCTTCTGTGCAGAAGGCATAGAGAAGGTCAAAGAACTTTTTGATCCCTTCTTTCTCGGCCGGAAATTTTTCCATCAGCGTCTCTTGTGCCGCCGCCCTTTCGGCCTTTAGATTGATGTCCATTACCCCGGGAACGACAATACGGTAAAGGTTTTTCTGCTGGACGAACTCGATCTTGTCGACTACGCCCAGTTCATTGAGTACTCCCCGCAAAGGCCCCGGAAATTCGGGGAATCCCATGCCGCTTAACTGGTGCAGGGCAACCTCAAATTCAAATCTGCCCCGAATAAAGCTTGTGGCGCATCCGCCCGGAACATTGTGTTTTTCCAGCAGCAGGGTTTTATGTCCATTTTTAGCGAGCCCGGCGGCGGCCGTAAGCCCACCGTTGCCGGCGCCTATTACAACAACGTCATAATCAGGCATGAATGATCCCCTCCATGAAAAAATTGGTTAAAGTCTAACAATAGGATAATGCTGTCGAGCCACTTCTTCTTACTGTTTTTTCCGCGAAGCGCTTGCCTCGTTTTTTGATAATAATTTACTTTTTATGCGCGGAAGTATGGTAACATTTGGTTAATATGTCAAGGAAATCCTGACCACAAAAAGTCGGGTGCGGTGTCAATGTTTGTCGTCCGGCGCTAACTCCGAACCGTACCCCCATCCCTTGCATGAGGGAACATCTATAAGAATCAGTTCAGACTGCTGCTGTGCATTGAGGACCAGTGAAGCATCGGTATTTATGCGTGCTTGGTCTTTTGACTTCAGTGTCTCGCCGTTTGCCGTTATCTTTTCTTCGGTCAGATAAATAAAGATTCTGTGTCCTGCCGTTGCTTTGTGGACCACTTCCTTTCCGGTTTTCAGGAAGCAGTGTCCGTCTCCTTTTCTGATGTGTATTTTCCTTTACAGCATCAGGCCGTGTGCTTTTTCATCCATGCGACATACTTGTCCATCCAGTTCTGCGGGCATTGTTTGCTGCCTTCACCGATGTTACCGGCCTCATCGGATAACCCATCTTTTACCTGGATAAATATTTCGGTTTGGCCAACTTGAGTTTAAATGAATCCTTACGAAGGATTCCAGCAACAACACTATCTGGTATTTGCTGTGGACCGGCGCCCCGGTGCTCCGAATAATTTTTATTTTATTTCAGTCTTTCTTCCGATAATTGCAAGTGATCCGTTTCGATTTCCACTAATGCTTCAAAAAGCTGCTTTAGCCTTGGATGATCCGATTCCTTGGCCGACTTGCTATAGAATGCGATCGCCCTTGATTCCCTTTCGTGGGACTCTTTCAAGTTCTCAACATTCTCTGTATGGCATGTCTCGCTGCCCGGAGGAACGGAGCTCAGCTTGAGTATTTTCCTCCATATGGACGCGTGCTCCGCCTCAATCTTGCCCAGCGCCTTGAACAAAAGTTTTCCCTCAAGATCATTGGTTTTAGCCGCCGCGCACGCATAAAATGTCGAATTGCTTATTTCCACATTGAGAGCGTGTTCCACATTAGCTTTGTCCTGGGCGCTAAGAGGAACATCAAAATTTACTACAGCCTCTTTTGCCTCCAGAATGTAACCAATGTGGGCGCCGCAGAAGGGGCAGTTTGACGGTGGATTGGCGCCGATATACGCATCGCCGCAAATTACGCATCTGTATAATTTAATCATTTTTTAGCCTTTCCGAATCGTTCAATCTTTATATTCCCGATCATTTTAGCTTATTACAGCTTCCAGAGACCATGGAGATTGCAGTATTCCCGCGCTGTAATATTCGCCGCCTCGATGGGGAATATCGCCTCCGGCGCTTGACCCGGCACAAGAAACTGGCGATACGTTTTGCCGTCCGCAATAACCTCGATCCATTCTATGTAATGCTTATCTTCCATGGGATGGGCTACACTTCCTATCTTCACCTTTACGCCGCCAGTTACTTTTTCTACGACAGGAACATGCTTTTCCTTTGCAGCATCCGTTGTGTTTTCCGTCATCAGCTTCATGGGCTGTCCGCAGCATACCAGTTTACCCACCCCACCGTGGAGGACTTCAACAATATTCCCACAAACCTCACATTTGTATACTTCATTTCTATTTGCCATGATCAACCTCTTTGCCTTTGAGTTAATTGTTATTAATCAACTTTTTTAAACATCTTTCCTTTAGCGCCGCATACCGGGCAAGTCTCCGGCGCTTCCTTTTCCGAAGTATAGCCGCATACCGGACAGACATAATAGCTGTAAGATTCTTTTGCACCATCCAGATTTTCCAGAACTTGCTGATAGAGCCGGGCATGAATTTTCTCCACTTCATTGGCAAAATTAAAAGACCGCTCCGCCTCTTTATTTCCTTCAGCCTTGGCCACTTCAATCATTCCCGGATACATGCTTTTAAACTCATGAGTTTCTCCGGCTATCGCCTCCTGAAGGTTTTCCTTGGTGGATCTAATTCCTTTTAATGCCCGCAAATGGGCATGAGCGTGAACTGTTTCCGCTTCCGCAGCCGCCCGAAACAATTTCGCGGCCTGAGCAAATCCTTCCTGATCGGCCTTAACCGCAAAAGCCAGATATTTTCGGTTAGCCTGTGATTCTCCGGCAAAAGCCTCTTTCAACGCATCTTCTGATTTGGACATAATGTTCTCCTTTAATTATTTTTTATCATTGCTTTGACAAACTACTTCTTTGGCACTTCATCCAGGCCGGCGACCGTCACGACAAAAACCATTCCGGCAATGCCCGCACCTATATGGAGCTCCCTTTTTACCTTCGGTTTCGCCACTAACTTTTCGGTTTGCTAAGAATTTCCTTTTTGTGGAGTAAAGTATAGGAAACGCGGTCTTGTATGTCAAGGAAATTGGGGCCACAAAATGTGGGGAGCATATGGTGTTTATTACCAATTCGAAACAGAGCATTACCTTGAAGACTATCGGGCACTCACTTCCGGGAAGGAAGAGTTATTTCGCAAGTACGCGAAAACAGGATGCGCCATTATTTTGTATCGGGAATAATGGATTCAAGTCTTGACGTCATAAGCCTTTTCAAGTATTGAAACTTCACAAATTTTATCAAGGAGTTCGCCATGAAAAATCAATTTGTTCATAAATACATCCTCGGAATGCTATTATTTCTGATGTTAATCGCCATCCCGACAGCTCAGGCAGCCGATACAATTAAAATCGGCATTGCCGGAGCCCATTCGGGCGATTTGGCTTCCTATGGACTGCCTACAGTTAAAGCGGCCCAGCTGGTCATTAAAGATATAAATGCACAAGGCGGTATTGCCGGCAGGAAAGTGGAACTGGTGATTGAAGACGATGCCTGCAAACCGGAAATGGCAACAAATGTCGCCACAAAACTGGTCTCGGCCAAAGTTGATGCCGTCATCGGCCATATCTGCAGCGGCGCTACCAAAGCTGCTTTGCGCACTTACAAAGACGCCGGGATCATTGTCATCTCACCATCGGCAACCAGCCCTGAACTCACTTTGTCGGGGCAATATCCGAATTTCTTCCGAACGATTGCCCCCGACGATACACAGGCCAAACTGGTCGCTGATTTCACGCTGCAAACGCTGAAGTTCAATAAAATAGCTATCATTCATGATAAAGGCGATTACGGCAAAGGTTTTGCCGAGTATGCTAAAAAATTCATCGAAGGCTCCGGAAAAGCTCAGGTGGTGCTTTTTGAGGGTGTCACCCCGGGCGCAGTAGATTATTCGGCCATTGTCCAGAAAATAAAATATGCCCGGGCCGATGCCGTGATTTATGGCGGTTATCATCCCGAAGCTGCTTCCATTGTGCAGCAAATGCGCAAGAAAGGAATGAAAACCGCCTTCATCTCCGATGACGGCGTCAAGGACCAGACTTTTATTAAAGTGGCTGCATCCTACGCGGAAGATGTTTACGCTTCCGGCCCCAAAGATACGACTAAAAATCCCCTGGCCATAGCAGCCATCGCCGAGCACAAAAAAGCATACGGGACAGAACCCGGAGCATTTTATCTTAATGCCTACGCGGCCACGCAGGCAGTTCTCAATGCCATGAAAAAGGCCAAATCAACAGAATATAATGCAGTTGCCAAAGCTTTGCGGACCTATCAGACTGATACCCCTCTGGGGAAAATTAAATTCAATAAAGAAGGTGATGCCATTGGAGCAGGTTTCTCCATGTATCAGGTGCGCAAAGGCGTGTATGTGGAGATAAAATAAGAAAAGGCTGAAGGCTGAGGACTGAAGACTGAAGGTAGAACACACAATACTGGAGACTGATGGTTGAAGGTGGAGTCCCGCGGTCGCGGGACGGAATCCGGCGCCTGCCGGACTCGAAGACCGGCAGGGAACCCCGGCGCATGCCTGGGTATGCCGGTGAAGGCCAAAGGCTGAAGGTTCAGGGCGATTAAACGATGAATTATTTCTGGGATTTGTTTCTAGGCGGCATTACCCGGGGCAGCATTTATGCTCTGATCGCCTTGGGCTATACCATGGTTTACGGCATCCTGGAGCTGATTAATTTTGCCCACGGCGAAATATACATGATCGGTGCGTTCACCGCTCTTATAGTAGCTTCTGTCTTGACCATGCATGGTTTAACCGGCGTCGCGGTCCTGATTCTGGCAACCATCGTGGCTGTCTTTTACGCTGCGGCCTACGGCTTTTCCGTAGAAAAAATCGCTTACAAACCTTTGCGGCAGGCACCAAGACTTTCACCTCTCATCAGCGCTATCGGCATGTCTATTTTCCTGCAGAATTATGTCCTGCTGGCTCAGACATCCGACTTTCTGCCCTTCCCCAACCTGCTGCAGGATGTTTTGCTGCCTGAAGCCATAAGCGGTTGGATCGCCCCGTCAGAATTTATAATCATTTTTACAGCCGCTGTGCTGATGATTGGCCTGACGCTGATTTTGAAATTTACCAAAATGGGCAAAGCCATGCGCGCTGTCGCGCAAGACAGAGAGATGGCAATGCTTCTGGGCATCAACGTCAACCGGATTATTTCCCGCACATTCATTATCGGCTCGGCCCTTGCCGCCATCGGCGGTGTGCTGATTGCTTCGCATGTCGGTAGAATTAACTTTTATATCGGGTTTGGCGCGGGCATTAAGGCCTTCACGGCAGCCGTTTTGGGAGGCATAGGCAGTATTCCCGGCGCCATGCTGGGAGGCCTTGTTCTGGGGCTGACCGAAAGCTTTGCCACAGGTTATATTTCCAGTGATTATGAAAACGTTTTTGCCTTTGCCCTGCTGATCCTGATATTAATTTTCAAACCGGAGGGAATCCTGGGGCGTTCCTCCCAGCAAAAGGTATAGACCAAGGAAAAGCGATGAAACTTGCCGAAGAATTTAAAAAATCATTTTTCGTAGCCCTGTGGTTCATGCTGCTTACCTTTCCCATCATGGTGGTGCAGGTCAACACGATTGAAAATGTCGTCATCTGGCGCTGGCACAACATCATTCTCAGCGGATTGGGCTCATTCCTGCTTTCCTTCTGCTGGCAGCTTTTCCTGAGAAGGAAGGGCCACTCAACCCCAGCCGCCCAGGCCAGTGCTTCTCGTCTGCAACATTTAATGGCTGAGCCGCGTCTCTACCGCCCCGCCCTGATCATCCTTGCTCTGTTCGCTCTGATTTTCCCTTTTGTTTTCTCTCATTATCAGGTTAATATCATGACCACAGCACTGATCTATGTCATGCTGGGATTGGGATTGAATATTGAAGTCGGACTGGCCGGTCTTCTGGATCTGGGGTACGTGGCTTTTTACGCCGTCGGAGCATACAGCTACGCTCTGCTGAATTATCATTTCGGTCTGGGCTTCTGGACGGCCCTGCCTGTCGGAGCATTGCTCGCCGCGTTTTCCGGCATTCTGGTCGGATTTCCGGTGCTGCGTCTGCGCGGCGATTATCTGGCCATTGTTACACTCGCCTTTGCGGAAATCATCCGCCTGGTTCTGGAAAACTGGAACGCCTTTTCCTTCGGTCCCAGCGGCATTTCCAACATACCACGCCCCGGCTTTTTCGGAATGGCTCTAACTCCGGAACAATCAGCCATTTACATGTATTTTTTACTAATCGTTTTATGTCTTCTGACGATTTTTGTGATCCGTCGTCTGCAATACTCACGCATTGGACGCGCCTGGGTTGCCCTGCGGGAGGATGAACTTGCCTGCCAGGCAATGGGAATCGATAAAACAAAAGCCAAACTAACCGCCTTTGCGCTGGGCGCAACCTGGGCGGGAATGGCCGGCGTTCTATTTGCCGCCAAAACGACTTTTATCAATCCGGCCAGTTTTACCTTTCTCGAATCGGCCATGATTCTAGCCATTGTGGTTTTGGGCGGCATGGGTTCTATTCCCGGTGTTATTATCGCGGCACTGGCCCTTATTCTGCTTCCTGAATATTTACGGGTATTCAGCGATTACCGGATGATTTTATTCGGTGCAGCTCTAATTATGATGATGATCTTCCGTCCTCAGGGCATCCTTGCGGATATGCGGAAAAAATATGAATTTCATAAGATGAAAGACAGCCGGATAAATTGAGCGGGATATTTATGGATAATGTTTTAGAAGTTAAAAATCTGACAATGAATTTCGGCGGCATCAAGGCATTGGACCGGGTCAGTCTGGAAATTAAAAAAAACCAGATCGTCGCCCTTATCGGCCCCAACGGCGCAGGGAAGACCACCTTGTTTAACTGCCTGACGGGAATTTACACACCGAATGCAGGCGATATTATGGTTCAACCGCCGCAAGGGAAAGCCCGGCGTATCAACGGAATGAAAATCAATCATATCACCGAGCTGGGTTTGGCGCGCACCTTTCAAAATATCCGCCTTTTCGGGGGAATGACTGTTCTGGAAAATGTCATGATCGGCCGCCACTGCCGCACACGGGCAGGGATTGCCGGTGCCATATTCCGTCCGAATAGCACACGCACCGAGGAAAATGACATTGTGGATCAGAGTTATTCTATCCTCGAATATATCGGGCTTACCATGTATGTCAATGACCTGGCGAGAAATCTGCCCTACGGCGCTCAACGCCGGTTGGAAATTGCCCGCGCGCTGGCCTGCGACCCGCAGATCTTGCTGCTGGATGAACCGGCGGCAGGCATGAATCCTCAGGAAACCGGAGAACTCGAACAACTGATTGTCCGGTTATGGCGGGAACGCCATCTATCAGTATTGCTCATTGAACACGACATGAAACTGGTTATGAATCTGGCGCAGAATATTTTTGTTCTCGATTACGGCGAGGAGATCGCCCGCGGAACGCCTCAGGAAATCACCCAAAATCCGGCAGTCATTAAAGCCTACCTGGGAGTGGAAACCAATGCTGAAATTAATTGACGTAGAAACATGCTACGGCAATATTCGTGCGCTCAAAGGCATCTCGCTTAACGTGGCTGAAGGTGAAATTGTTTCGCTCATCGGAGCCAACGGTGCGGGGAAAACAACAACGCTCATGACCATTTCCGGCCTTGTCCCCATAAGCTCCGGTCAGATTTTTTTTAACAATAAGCGCATCGAAAAAACCGATCCGGATAAAATAGTCGCTGCCGGTATCTCCCAGGCACCCGAAGGCCGAAGAATTTTCCCCGGACTGAGCGTACTGGAAAATCTGGAAATGGGAGCCTTCCTGCGTGCAGATCAGCGGGAAATCAGGAAAGACATGGATTATATTTTTGACCTCTTTCCGCTTTTGAATAAACGCAGGCATCAGGCCGGCGGCACTTTGAGCGGCGGCGAACAACAAATGCTCGCCATATCGAGGGCTCTGATGGCCAGACCGAAACTCCTGCTTCTGGACGAACCGTCTCTGGGGTTATCGCCGCTGATGACGAATCAGATATTTGAGATGATCAAAAAGATCAACTCTGAGCAACACATGACAATATTTCTTGTGGAACAAAATGCTTATCTGGCACTGAAACTGTCGCATCGCGGCTATGTGATGGAAAACGGTTTCATCACCCTGGAAGGCCAAGCCGCCGCTTTACTGACGGACAATAATGTTAAAAAAGCTTATTTAGGAATTTAAACGGACATTGTCAGGTTTAATAGTCTCGTAAAAAGTCCGTCACACCGGTGAAAACCGGTGTCCAGCTTTTTATAAGTCTTTGATATATCTGGATTCCGGCTTTCGTAACCTAATAACCTGAAGGTCACGCGAGGTCACAAGACCGGAATGACGATTCTGAGGCTTTTCCGACTTTTTACGAGGTCGTCAGGTTTAATAAGCTAACAAACCACTATCTGTTTAATGAGCAGCGGCATTTGGTGTCGTCGATGGTTCACCGGCACCAACTATTTTGGACTGCTGATCATGAGCCAGAAGCAAATACATCGCCGGCACAACAAACACGGTGAACAAAGTACCTATGGCGATGCCGGTGGTGATCACCAGACCCATATTGTAGCGTCCCGCCGCACCGGCACCGGATGCAAAAACCAGGGGCAATACACCCAGTACCATAGCCGCCGTGGTCATGAGGACAGGCCGCAGGCGAACGGTAGCAGCCTGCTCGATGGCCTCGCGCTTGCTTTTGCCATCGCGTTGCAGGTCGTTGGCGAACTGCACGATGAGGATGCCATGCTTGCTGATGAGACCGATGAGTGTTACCAGACCCACCTCGGTATAGATGTTTAAGCTCGCATCGCCGATGCCGAGGCTGATGAAAATCAGCGCTCCGCAGATGGACATGGGCACACTGATGAGTACGATGATCGGGTCGCGGAAACTTTCAAACAAGGCGGCCAGTACGAGGAAGATGATAATCAGCGCGAAAACGAATGTGACGAGCAGTGAACTCGACTCCTGCATGTATTGCCGCGACTCCCCCCCGTAATCGATACTGTATCCTTCCGGCAGCACCTCTTTGGCAATGGTCTTGAGCTTATCGAGCGCCTGCCCCAGAGTAATGCCGGGGGTGAGGACTGCGGATATGGTGGAGGAATTGAGCTGCTGGAAGTGGTTAATGGATTCGGGCACAACGGTGGTTTTCAGGCTCGCAATGGTGGAAACAGCGATGGATTGACCGGCGGCGGTATTAATGTGGTAGTTATTGAGTTGATCGGCGGTAAGCCGCTCACTTTGCTTGACCTGAGGAATGACCTTGTAGGAGCGGCCGGACATGCTGAAGTAATTGACATAGCCACCGCCCAGCATGGAAGCCAGGGAACTGCCTACATCCTGCATCGTCAACCCCATCTGCGCCATCTTATCCCGGTCGAATTCCATCACGGTCTGCGGCTTATCGATTTTGAGGTCAGTATCTACGTACATGAACATACCGCTTGCGCGCGCTTTGTCCAGAAAAATCTGGGAGACATCGTTGAGCCTGGCGAAGGATTCGGTGGTGCCGATGACGAATTGCACGGGCAATCCATGTCCCGTGCCGGGCAGAGGCGGCGGCTGGAAGACTACCGCATTCGCCCCGGCTATTTCGCTAAGCCTGTTTTGAATCTCCGGCTGCAGCATCTTGGTTGTGCGTTTCCGCTGGTCCCACGGCTTGAGCACCAGACCGGCAAATCCCGAATTGAGACCGCCAAATCCCTCGACCTGAAAAAGATGTTCAATTTCCGGTATTGGTGCCAGTATCTTGGCTAATTGCAGCGAATAGAGCTGGGTCTGTTGCAATGTGGAATCGGGGGCTGCCGTGAGCATGGTCATCATAAAGCCCTGGTCATCCTGAGGTGCCAGTTCGCTTTTGGAGCTGGTAAACAGAAAGTAATTGCTTCCCAGAATAATCAAGGCAAATACCACAACCACGGGCAGGGAGTTGAGGGCCCACCGCAAAATGCCGGCATAACCGTTCCGCAGATGATTAAACTGGCGGTCGATGAACTCAGTGAAGCGGTGTCGCTCATTCGGACCTGATTGTTTAAGAAAACGCGAGCACATCATGGGGGAAAGAGTCAAGGCAATGATGGCGGAAATGAGCACGGCACCGGCGAGGGTATAGGCAAACTCGGTGAAGAGAGCTCCCGTGAGGCCGCCCATAAACCCGATGGGCACATAAACAGCAATCAACACCACCGTCATGGCGACAATCGGTCCGCCAAGCTCGCGGGCGCCCATGATTGCCGCCTGCCGGAGGGGAACTCCTTCTTCCATATGGCGGTGTACGTTTTCCACTACGATAATGGCGTCATCCACGACGAGACCGATGGCCAGTACAAGGGCCAGCAGGGTCATGAGATTTATGGTGTATCCCAGTGCCATCATGATGAAGAATGCCCCGACCAGCGACAGGGGGATGGCCACCGTGGGGATGATCACCGAACGGAGAGAACCCAGAGACAGAAAGATTACCAGGGTGACAATGAGCAGTGCCTCAACAAGGGTAAGCACTACCTCTTTAATAGAGCTGTTGACATAATCCGTGGCGTCATAAACAATGCGTCCATCAAGACCCTGGGGCAAATTAGCAGTGATCGCCGGGAAAGCAGCACGAACAGAGTTGGCGACCGAAAGCAGATTAGCGTTGGGTGCAACTTTTATGCTGATAAACACAGCGGACTTACCGTCAAAGCGTACGGAACTATCATAGTTTTCCGCGCCAAGTGTCACATTAGCGACATCCCCGATGCGGACAATTGCTCCGCCCGTCGATTTGATTACAAGTTTACGGAACTCGTCCACCGTGTGCAGACCCGTCGCCGCCGTGATGTCCACCGTCACCATCTGTCCCTGAGTCCGGCCCAGTGCCGATATAAAGTCGTTGGCGACAAGCGCATTGCTTACGTCCGTGGCAGTCACACTGAGGGCCGCCATCTTTACCGGATCCAGCCACGCCCTGAGGGCAAATTCCTGCTTGCCCAGGATCTCGGCAGTCTGAACACCTTCGACGGCCTGCAACTTGGGCTGCACAACCCTGATCAGGTAGTCGGTGATATTATTTGTGGGCAGGTCTTTGCTGTAAAAGCCGATGATCATGGAACCGATATCCTCACCCGTGGAGATACTTATCACCGGTTGCTGCGATCCTTTGGGCAGTTGATTGATCACCGCGTTTACTTTGGTGTTAATCTCGGTGAGGGCCTTGTTGGCATCATAGTTCAGACGCATATTTGCAGTGATCGTGCTCACGCTTTGCAGGCTCGACGACGTGAGGTAGCCGATACCATTAGCCTGGGCTATGGAATTCTCCAGCGGTGTAGTGATGAAACCGGAGACCAATTCGGGGTCGGCACCGGTATAGACCGTTGTTACAGTCACCACCGCCGTCTGGGTTTCCGGATACTCCCGGACCGGGAGAAGATCAATGGAGCGCAGACCCAGCACCAGAATCAGCAGACTGACCACGGTAGCAAGAACGGGACGGCGGATGAAAATGTCAGTGAATTTCATGGTACTTTCTTCTCCACTACTGTTCTTGCGGAACAGGATTAGCATCGTTTGCAGGCTGCACCTTGTTATTGACATTCACGGGGCTGCCGCCGCGAAGTTTGAGCTGGCCGCTGGTGACAATGAGTTCACCCTCTTTGATCCCCTTCGTAATCGCCACCTGATCACCACGGGCCGGCCCCAAGGTAACAAAGGACTGCCTCACAAACAGAGACGGTTTACCGTCTTTGGCTGCGCCTTTCTCCTCCGCTATGTAGACTGTCTCGCCGTAAGGATTGAAGGTCACAGCAGTCCTCGGAATTGTCAGATAGCTTTTGGCTTTCCCTGCCCGAACCTTGATTGTCGCATACATGCCCGGAAGCAATTCATGCCTTCGATTGGTAACTATAGCCTCAATCTGGACATTGCGCGTTTGCGGATCAACCTTCGGGCTGATGGCTGATATTTTACCTTTAAATATTTTATCGGGATAGGAGTCGGTTACAACGGTAACCTCCTGTCCGGATGAAAGACGGGAGAGTTCTTGTTGCGGCAGGTAGAAGTCAATGTAAATCGAATCAAGCGCCTGCAAAGTAACAATTTTGTCTCCCGGGTTCAAATATTGTCCGGGATTGACCGAGCTGATACCAAGCCGGCCTGCAAAGGGCGCACGAATGGTTTTTTTGATAACCTGTGCTTCCTGCTGGGCCACCTGCGCCTTCTTGCCTTGGAGATCGGCGGCATCGACATCAAGCGATGCCTGGCTTACGGCCTGAGCCAGGAACTGCTTTTTGTTACGTTCATAAACACTTTGCGCCAGATCAGCGGCTGCCGCGAGCGTGCGCAGTTGGGCGATGTCGGAATCAGCATTGATCTTCAGTAACAGTTGTCCCGCATGCACATTGTCTCCCGACTTAAAATGTATACTTTGCACCAGACCGGCAATTTCATTGGCCACATCGACACCGCGCACTGCCCGTAATGTGCCCACGGCCGATATTTGCGTCTGCCATTCCTCCATGCCGGCTTTGACTGCCGATACCGTAACTGCCGGGGCAACGGCCGACGACATGTATTTTTTCATCATGTAGGATCTGAATCCCTGATACCCGAAAATTCCACCGAAAATCACACCGACAATGATCAGCATGATGACCATTCGTTTAGTCATTTTTCATCACCTCTTGAGAATCGCTCAGGCTAATGTCCACCGCCTCATTCACTTTTCTTTTCTTTCGGCCTTTGCGGACGTCGATTGCCGGTTCCACCAGCCACCGCCCAGGGCCTGGAAAAGAGCTGCGGTATCCGCGTAGCGCTGCGCCTGCGCCGCAATCACATTAATCCGTGTTCTCTGATAATCCCGCTGGGCAATTAACAGCGACAGATAACTCACCGCACCGAGCTCATACTGCTTTTCAATCACCGTAAGCGTCGCTTTCGCGGCAGCCTCGGCCCGGATCTGTGCCTGTAAAGTCCGGGCATCGGTTTCCAGCGCGCGCAACACATCCGCAACATCCTGAAAAGCTTTCAAAACCGTCTGCCGGTATTGAGCCGCGGCCTGATCATAAGCAGCAACAGCGCTGCGCCGCCGCGCTGTAAGCTCCCCGCCACGGAAGATCGGCTGTAAAAGACCGGCACCCAGGTTCCAGACCACACTTTGTCCATTGAAAAGAATGTCGGTACTGATGGCCTGAAATCCATAGCCGGCGCTCAGAGTTATTTGCGGATACAGATTGGCCGTCGCCACACCGACTGACGCACACGCCTGGTGCAGCAGTGCTTCAGAAGCCCGAATGTCGGGACGTTGGCGCGCCAGGAGCGACGGCAGGCTTATCGGCAGGGATTCCGGCAAATGGAGTGAATTAAGGCGAAACTCAGGAACCTTCCCATTACCGGGAAACTGTCCGGTAAGCACTAAGAGACCATGACGGGCCAGATCAAGCTGCTTTTCTTGCGGCGGCAATCCCGCCTGGGTTATGGCCAGTTCCGTCTCCTGCGACAGTACCGCCGTTTTAGATACCGCACCCAATTCAAATTGTTTTTTAATCACATCCAGTTGTTTTTGTTGCGCCGCCAGAATGTCCTGCGTTGCCGCTATCTGTGCCCGAATTGATGCTTCCTGGACAGCCGTTGTCACTATATTGGCGGTCAGGGTCAGATAGGTCGCTTCAAAGATATAGCGCTGATAATCGACCTGAGCCTGATATGCTTCGATCTGACGGCGGCCGCCGCCGAAAAGATCAAGGCTGTAGGAAACGCTGACGGAAGCGTTATAAAGATTGAAGGTGTCGCCCGGTCCTAAGTTCGCATTGCCGGAAATTCGTTGGCGTGTCGCCTGCAGGCCGGCATCCACAGCCGGATACAAGATCGATCCGCTTGTCGCCCGCAGGTCCTCTTCGGCCTTCCGGAGCGCAGCCTGGGCGGCCGCAAGCGTGGGACTGTCGGCAATACCTTGCTTAATCATCAAGTCGAGCTCCGGCGAACGAAAGAGAGTCCACCAATCACCGGACAGGTCTTCAGTAAAGGCGAAGCGCTGCGCCGGCGTACTTTCTGACGGTATATTGACTGTTTGTGAAGGCGGAGGCACTACCGTGTAATGCGCTGGCGTAGCGAGTTCCGGAGAACGAAAATCCGGTCCGACGGCACAATTAGCCAGGATTACTATGGATATTATAATAAAGGGTAAGCGGGTGAAAAATATCTTCATAAATGCCTGTGATTACAATATGATCTTTTCAATTTGCTCGACATTAATAAAATGTTTATCCCGGGTCAAAAGGGTGCCGCCATCAGCCATGCAGCAAGCGGCAATCCAAACATCGTTAATGGGAATTTTACAGCCCTTTTTCTCTAAATATTCATAGATAAGCGCATATTTACGGGAGACATTTTCATCTACCGCGATTATCTCCACATGAAAAAGATTGATAAATTGCTCAATCTTTTCTTCGTTTAATTTTTTCCGCGAACTTTTTCCAAAACCGTAATAAAGTTCACCCAAAACGATTGCCGGAAAACAAATCTCGTGAGCTTTGCGGGAAATAATATCAACAGCTTCAGACTCCCCTTCCGCATAGTCAGAATATACATTTGTATCCAGAATGATTCTCATTTCCAATCGCCTTCCTGGATAGTTTCAAATACATCTGTAGCGCGCCGCAGCTCTTCGGCTTCTTTGCTGGAAAGCCATCCCGCAAAATCACGCAATGCACTTTCTCTGTTTCTGACCAAGCCCAGCTTTTCATCAATTGCTTCAAGGACAAAGGCTGTCTTGGTTTTTCTCTCTTTCATTGCCGCTTTTTCTATCATGTTTTCCTTTTGTCGGGGTATTCGTAAACTCATTGGCATTATCAATTGCCTCCGTGTATCTCATTCTGCTCAATTGTATCTCCTAATTATTTGTTTAACAAGATAAATTTGGACATACTGGTCACAGAAACATCATCTTTAACCCTTGCCGCGATAATTCCGGTATAATTTTTATTTTGTCGAAGATAATCATTCAGGGGTTTTGCCGAAACAACCACCTCATTTTCTTTGCTGGAAGCATGCAGTAGATATAGTTTATTTCCCCGCCACAGAGCAAATCCGACATGCGCGACATCCAGGCCTTCCGTAAGCGAGGCCACAGCGATAATATCGCCGTTTTTTATATTCCCCCCCGCGCCGCTGCATTCGGATCTCGGTAAAACATATAATTTACGGAGCGATATTATTTTCTCTATTTTACGAATTTCCTGAAAGACGTTTTCATCTTGCAGGGCCGGATAAGAATTCCGATGAGTGGTCATGAAATTAATAACTTTGTGTTGCGGTTTGGCACCTATTTGGCGTGATATGTCCTTGACGATTCCCTTATTCTTGTTGTCGTGAAGCCAATCGGTAAAATAATGCAAGCGCGAAGCGTAACCATCAATTAAACCCTGCCGATAGCGGATCAATTGCAGTTGCCTCCGAAAACTCTTCAGCGGTAAATCATGCGCAAGGACACACCTTGTCAGCGCCAGGACTGTTTCTACAAAAGTAAAACAGTCAAATTGAGCAAAGTTAACATTTAATTTTTCTTTACCACCTGCCTCCAGGGTTCCCGCTTGATAAGGAGCGCCCAGGAAGTAATATCCGATTGCGCATACCAGATCACTCCTAGACAGGTTACTGCCCCCGAACTGTTGTCGAAAATGAGACAGGTTAAACTGAAAGCTTCTTGTCGGGATCATAGCAATTAATTGTCCAGTGAGCCACTTTGCTTAAGTCAAATGCAAAAAGCGTTAACTGATATTTTAATGTTTACTTTTTATGAACTCATAAAAGATGAACAATTAACAATTTTCGATGGCCTTGTAAAAAGTTCCAGAGGCAAGGCGCGCAAATCCCGAGGAATGAGGCGTACTTTTGCGTACGCCGCAGTGACGAGGGATGCAGCGCAACGCAGCATATGGACTTTTTACGAGGTCATCACTTTTGATTACCGTACCACTTCCATACACCATTTTCTCTTATAATCATGGAACGATCAGCGAAAGGTACCGTCATTGACCCCAGGTCAACTGAACCGTCAATGAGCACAATGTTGGAATTATTTTTATCCGCTTCCAATTTCGTTAATTTAATTAAATAATTATTTACAAAGTTGACCGTCTTACTCAATACTTCGAGGAATGCCTTCCGATTGTAACCATCTTGTTTAAAATCCGCGGCATAATGCGGGCTTATTTTCTTCATATCATAGGTCAGAATATCTTTCTGGAATTGATCGAGAAAAGATTGCACATCCGGGGGAATTTTAATGCCCGGCGATTTGTAACTGTCGACATCTTCCAGCGGGCCGCCGGCACTGGATTTCAGAACAAAACTGACCACGTCCTGAGAATACAAGTCCGGAAAATCAGTGTGAATAAAATGGCCGGCACCGGAATATATTTTGACCAAAGGCGGATTCCCTTCTTTTTTCAAGGTGTCGTAAAAGGGTTTAATTACTTCCCATTTCAAATTGCTCTTTCCACTGAACCCGTTGGGCACAAAAGGATCTTTTTCGCCAAATGTTAGGAATATTGGCACCTTGATATTCTTTATTCTCTTGTAAAGGTTGTTGTGATCTTCCCTGCGCACTTCAATTCCCAGAGAATAAATGTCCCGCGCATCCTCGGCGCAGAAATTGTAATGCTCTCTTTTATTGCCATAGTTCAGGGCAATCCTTACTTCGGTAAAATATTTTGCATATTCGGTATCATTAATAAAAAAACCTGTTTTCGATCGTTCAATGCGGCCGGTTTTGGGGTTTTTATGCTTGAAATAAGCAAAATTTCTCCAGTATTCTTCATCCTGCATCAATCCCTGTTTTAAACGATCTCCCCAAACAATTTCCCAGGACGCCATATCCTTTTGCGAATCATCAAACAGGAGCATCTCTTTATCGCCGATCTTAATCTTTGACGGATATTCTTCCAGCCCGGCCGGGCTTTCCAGGATAATTTTTTCTACTGCACCGGGATATGTTAAAGCATAACCAAGAACCCATTGACCGCCCAGCGAGTGGCCTAAATAAGTAGCTTTCTTCACTCCCAACTGACCCACAATAATGTCATGCATGACTTCCCTTGTGTCCTGCAGGCTGCGGGAAAGTGGCTTATCCAGATTGCCGGGAATGGATTTGCCAAAGTGGGGTAAATCGGGCACGATGACCCGTAAACCATTTTCCAGGGCAACTTTCATCACATGGCCGAAATACGCAGCGAAATCTCCTTTGCCGGGGATGAGCACGAGAACCTGCGGATGGGGATCAAAGCCAAAATACTCATCCATATAGACAACTTCCCATTCAATTCCTTTGGAGTCTTTTGCTTTTGCGTACTGAACACCAAAAGGATAAGCAACCTGATCACGCCAGAAACTTTTTTCCGGCGAACCTTTTTCGACCTTTATGGGATTGAGTTTAAAAGATTTAACCTGGGGTGCGCCGGCGCAACCAACGAGGATCAAGGCAATAAAAAATGATCCGATTACTTTCCCCATGCGCAAACTACATAGCTTCATACGAATAATCCTCCACCGTTGTTATTTACTGCCATTCTTACCGACAAAACATATTTAGAAAATCTTTAAAGTGTGGTTTCCGTTGGATCTTATCTATGTTATTTATAGATAGCTGATGCAGCTATTAATATCAATAAAAAGATAGCCTTTCAGCCGGGATTATAATGCTTGTGGCTTGTAAGCTATGATATTATAAATAATGTCGGCCCTGTTTTAAATATCGCAGACATGGATTTGCCCACACAGATATTCAGGAAATATTTTCAAAGCAAGAACTGTCTTTTTAGAAAAGAAGAAGGACCAAGTCGATTTTTATCTCCTTAACTTCTTCACTTAGGATAAACTGCGGCAGGAATATATATTGAAACCGCTAAACCGGTAAATTTCACCTGATTAAGGAAAAAGAGCAATGAAGCTGCCGGCTATTAAAGGCCGGCAGCTTCATTATTGATCAGCCTTGAAGAGCGTTTAATTTTTTGGTCAGCCGGGAAATTTTGCGCGAGGCATTTTTCTTGTGAATCACGCCTTTAACGGCGGCTTTATCGATTGCCGGAACGGCGGCTTTGAGCGCTTTGACGGATGCTTCTTTATCTTTAGCCTCCACTGCGCTAAGTACCGATTTGATTTTTGTTTTGATCGCGGACTTGTCGGCGACATTACGCTTGCGGCGTTTTTCGCTTTGACGATCACGTTTTTCTGCTGATTTATGTGTTGCCAAAAGAATCTCCTCCTAGGTTTTATAATAAGGCGGATTGTTTAGCCCAATTAAGAAGAGCTGTCAAGCGCAATTTACAGGTAAATTATCTGCTTTAATTGACATTTTCCTGCCGTTTCAATCATATTGCCCGAACAGCATTCTTATTACAGATAATCAGCCGGGGTTATTTTTGCATTGCGACAAGGACATCTGTTGTTTTTTTGAGACGCAAAGCCAATGTTTTGAGAATCAACTGAAAATTGGCTGAAAGTTTGTTAAATTCCTGATCAAAAAATTCACGATCAATAACGCCGATGGTCGTATTCCCCACTGCTTTGGCCGTGGCTGATCGTTCAACTTTAGCAATATAGGCAACTTCCCCGAAAATTTCTCCTTCTCTAAAAGTCGCAATTAATATCTTCTTGTCGTTCACCGTCCGGGAAATTTCCACAGCCCCATCTTCCACTATATACAACCAATCTCCATGCGTTCCCTCTTTAAAGATTGTCTGTCCATCACTATATTTTTCGTATGCTGCAATCTGGAACATTGAAGGCTCCTTTCCAGCAAATTTTATTCACTTTTTTTTATTATAATATATACTTATAAAACAGTCAAGCTGCGGAGAATTAAGATCGTCCCGCGTGAGCGGGATTAATTTGCCTTTAATTTGACATTTTTCCCTTTCCTTCTTATACTGCCCCCGAATCAGGAGATTGTAGATGGAGAAAGTGAAAATTATCGAAGTCGGGCCGCGGGATGGATTGCAGAACATAGATTCCTTCGTACCAACAGATAAGAAAATCCAAATCATCAAAAGGCTTGCCGCCTGCGGCATTAAAGAAATGCAAATCGGTTCTTTTGTTGCCCCGCAAGCAATTCCGCAGTTCAAGGATATCGTGGAAGTGGTCAAAGCTGTGAATGCCCTGCGGGATGTTGTTCTTTCCGTCCTTGTCCCCAATATTCGCGGAGCGGAAAATGCCGCATCCAGCGGCATCCGTAAATTTATCTTCTTCTTTTCCGTAAGCCATGCCCATAATTGCTGCAATGTCCGGCAAACACCTGAGGAATCAATAGAAGAATTGAAGCAAATCTGCCGGGCATATCTTTGTGATTCCGGTATAACGCTGCAAGTCGCACTGGCCACAGCCTTTGGCTGTCCTTTTGAAGGCAACATTAAAACTGATGCCGTCTTACGGGCTGTCGATAAAGTAGCTGCTTGCGGCGTAAAAGAAATTACTTTGTGCGACACAGTTGGTTTCGGTAATCCCAAAATGGTTGAAGAAAAATTCAGCGCCTCCCAAAAACATTTTCCGGAAATTAGTTTCGGAGCGCATTTCCACAACACACGCGGGCTGGCCTTAGCCAATACATTGCGCGCCTATGATATTGGCATAAGATCCTTCGATGCGGCGGCAGGCGGTCTGGGCGGTTGTCCCTATGCGCCCAAATCTTCCGGCAACGCCTCTACCGAAGAAACAGCTTTCCTGTTTGAAGAGATGGGAATTAAAACAGGTATTAATTTAAAAAAACTTCTCGGCGTTTGCCAATTTTTACAGGAAACATTACCACAGGTAAAAATTGCGAGCTCGCTTTTTCAAGCCGGTCTGCCACAAAAGCACAAATTCGTCGCCGACAACAAAAGGGGGAAATAAAATGATCTCTTGCAGTTCAGCAGTATTAATTGTGATCGATATTCAGGGCAATCTTTTTCAGGCCATGTACGACAAGGAAAATCTTCTTGTAAACGCCACCAAGGTAATCAAGGGAGCAAAAATATTTAACCTGCCGATAATTGTCACGGAACAAATTCCCGAAAAATTAGGGCAAACAATAGCTGCTCTCGCCCCGGAACTAGATGGCATTGAACGGCTGGGCAAAGAAAGTTTCAGTTGCTGGGGAAATGCCCATTTCCAGGAAAAGCTAAAGTCATTTGGCCGCCGGAATGCTCTTATCCTTGGAATTGAAAGCCATGTTTGCGTTTACCAGACGGCCGTCGATTTAATTGATAATGGTTATGATGTCCACGTTCTGGCTGACGCCATATCCTCCCGCACAAAAGAAAATAACCATATCGGGCTTACCGCCATGACAGGCGCCGGCGCCCATCTGACCTGCACTGAAATGGTCCTTTTTGAACTTCTGCGGTCGGCAACCGATGCCAATTTTAAGGATATTTATAAGATTGTTAAATAGAATCCGGAACAAGGCTGATTTTAGTTTTTCTTCATTCCTTTAATAAAAATCTTCAAACTGCCCTTAACTATGGCATGAATTTTTTTTGCCCGCTCTGCCGGTGCACCAGTAAAAAGATAAAGTGAAATAATACCATTGAGCAAACCCCAAATGGCATTTTGTCCTTGCCGGACATTGACATCCGGGAGAAATTCACCGGAAGCAATTCCCTTTTGGAGTATTTCCGCAATGAGCCGGATATTATTATTCATTGTGCGCATCAGATTGCCATCTTGTTCCTCGTTAAGAATCATTTGATCAGCTCTTATCATAAAAGCCATAAATATCCGGAACAACTCCTTATCATAAAGAAAGTAATCAACATAAAGCCTGGCAAAGTCCAATAAAAGATTAGATGCCGATGCTTTCTTTTTAATAATATCACACATCCTTTTATGAAAATCATCATTATCAGCAATTAATATCTGAACGTATATTTCTTCCTTGCTCTCAAAATACAGATATATCGTACCTTTGCTTAGCTCGGCGCTGGCGGCAATTTTATCAACTGTTACAGATTTAAAACCTTTTTCAAAAAATAGCTTTCGTGCTGCCTCTAAAATTGCGTTTCTTCGATTTTCCTTTTCTTTTTTTCTTCTTTCTCCCGAACTCGATTTCACTATCCCTCCTTTTTTGATCTAAAGTTAATCAGTTTTAGTTTAAGATTGCATTTAATATTGGCAGTTATTGTAACAAAATCAGCATTATTTTTAGGAAGACTGAAGGCCTTCCAATAGCTTCAGGCAAAATCGGCAAACTTATTTTTTGTCATAATTCATTCCCCGACAAAGATTAACGATCGCTTAAACTTCGCATATACCTTCCCCTGCAGGAAACCGGCGCATGGCTGGACCTGCCGGGAAATTTTTTACAGGTCGTCAGGATTAATTGCGGGATCTTAAATGCTGCACAGCCTTTTCCAATCCATCCAGAGTAAGTTCAAACATCGGGAATATTCTCCTGATATTTTGAATTGTCCAGTCATTGCGCCATGCATCTTGCGATACAGGATTGAGCCAGACGGCATGCCGGAATGTTTTAGCCAGAATCTTCAGATACTCGATGCTGGGCAGGGAATAATTTTGGTTGGCGTAAATAGCGCCATTGGCATTAACAAGCTCATAAGGGGCCATAGAAGCGTCGCCGACAATAACCAGCCGCGTTTCCGGATCGCTGCGGACAAAATCTTCCACCGGCAGCGGTTTTTTGTGGCGTTCAGGATCCTGCCAGACGTTTCTATAAATGGTGTTGTGGAAGTAATAAATATCCAATTCTTTGAATTGAAAATTGGCATAATGAAAAAGAACCTGGACGAGCTCCACATAGGGGTCCATGGACCAGCCACCGTTATCGATCAGCAGTTTCACTTTCAGGCGGTCGGCCAGCCGGCGGTCAAAAATAATCTCTATTTCACCGGCATTGCGCATCGTTTCATAAATTGTTTTATCGATGTTGACCATATCCCGCGGGCCGGAAGGTTTTAAATATTTAAGCCTTTTTAACGCTTCGCCAATTTGCGAAGGGGTAATCGGCCCTTCCTGCGAATAGTCGCGATAGCGGCGTTCGAGCGCAACCTTTATTGCCGATTTATTTTGCGATCGGCCGCCCACACGCATACCGCCCGCATGAGTGCCGGAATGGCCAACAGGTGAAGTACCTTTAGTTCCAATCCAGTAATTGCCGCCATGATGCGCTTCCGTTTGTTCCTTCAAACGCTTCTGGAAATAATCCAATAACTCTTCCGGCGTCATTTTCTTTAAGGCATCTTCCGGCAGACCGAGCGCCTGGGCCATTTGGGCCGGATTTTTTAACCATTCGTCAAGCAGTGCTCTGGCAATTTCGGTCAGTTCCTCCTCTGTGGGATCGGCTTCAACAACGCCGTGAAATGCCACGGCAAAGACCGTATCATAAACATCAAAATAGCGTTCACTCTTAATCAGTAAAGAACGGGCGGCAATATAAAAATCTTCCAAAGACCGGATCAACCCCATACCCAGTGCTTTTTGCAGAAGCAGGAATGACTTGGGAGAAACAGGAATCCCTTTATCGCGCAGCATATAGAAAAAGTTTACAAACATAAGGATTTATCTCAAAATTTTCAAAATTATAAATTTTCAACGACCTCGTAAAAAGATCCAGAGGCAAGGCGCGCAAATCCCGAGGAGTGAGTCGTACTTTAAACGTACGTCGCAATAAGCCTGCCCCGGCGAAGGCCGGGGAGGGATGCTGCGCCAACGTCACCTGAAGGTGATAAACAGCATATGGGCTTTTTACGAGGTCGTTATCTCATTTGGACGCTGACGACTGATGCAAAGCCATATACAGGTCATTGCTCTTCTTGAAGAGTACACCCAGATAAGGAATTTTTCCTGATTTCAGACTTTTTAACTGGAAATCCGGATCTGCCTGCAAGGCACGGATCCAGTTAATCAACTCCCGGGTGGCCGGTTTTTTCTCGACTCCGCGAACATCACGCAGCCGGTAAAAAGCATCCAGACAAGCTCCGGCCAGATCACTGTTTAAATCAGGAAAGTGCACTCCGATAATCTGGCGCATCAAATCACGGTCGGGAAAAGCGATGTGATGGAAATTGCAGCGGCCGAGAAAAGGATCGGACAAATCCTTTTTCGCATTGGAAGTAATTATTATCACCGGCCGGTGTCTGGCGGAAATTGTTTTATCGGTTTCCATAATATCAAATTGCATTTGATCGAGAATGTCGAGCATATCGTCCTGAAAATCATTGTCAGCCTTGTCAATCTCATCGATTAAAAGAACGACTTTCTTTTCCGCAACAAAGGCCTGACCGATCTTCCCCATTTTGAGATATTCTTCTATATTGCTGACATTGCGTTGGGAATCACCAAAGCGGCTGTCATTGAGACGGGTTAATGTATCATATTGATAAAGCGCATCAACCAGCTTCATGCTGGATTTAACATTGAGAACAATCAAAGGCATATGCAAACTTTCCTTAATTGCATGTGCCAGCATTGTTTTGCCTGTGCCCGGCTCTCCTTTGAGCAGGAGTGGCATTTCCAATGCCATGGAAATATTTACAATTTTGGCCAATTCTTCATCGAGAACGTAACGCGAAGCGCCACGAAATTTTGCGGGTTGCTGATCTGATACCATAAAAGATACTCCTTAATTATTATTTTCTGAACATAGTGCCGTAAACATCATTTTGCAAGCTTCTTTTGCCTGCCTTCAGTCTTATATATCCGTAAAATTTTGTCAATGACGGGAATGCAAATTTAATTCAAGGGTTTCCCCGGCATTTCCGTTTTCTGAAAATATTTTCGAAAAAGACTTGACAAAAACTCCTCCCATGCTACAAAAGAATAAAACGTAACACGACAGGAACGCAGACGTGAAATTGTATAGATTGATAGCAGGATTTCTTCTCTCGGCATTGCTGGTCGCAGCTGAACTATCCTGGGCAGCCCACCCATTGATTACCGATGATGCCGGTACCCAAGGCAAGGGTAAGTTCCAACTGGAACTGAACAATCAATATGACTCGGGAAAAGAAACTGTTGACGGCGTAGCCATAAAGACCACAGGGGGACAGGTGGCGACGATCCTGTCCTATGGAATAGTCGAAAACATCGATATAGTCTTCAGCCTTCCCTATCAGTGGGGAAAGATCGAGGAAAATACATCAACGACCCACGCTGAAAATGGATTCTCCGACATCGTTTTCGAAACCAAGTGGCGGTTCTTCGATAAAAAAGGCTGCAGTTTGGCGTTGAAGCCGGGTATCCGCATACCCACCGGTGACTATAAAAAGGGACTGGGAGCCGGAGAAGTCGGCTATCAGGCCTTTCTAATCGGGTCAAAAGAGTTATCTCCCTGGGCACTTCATGTCAATCTGGGATATATTCGAAATGAAAACAAGGTCGATGAGCAAAAAAATATCTGGCATGCCTCTCTGGCAGCAAACTGGGAAGCGCTCAAAAATCTGAAGCTGGTTGCCAACATCGCAATCGAACGCAATCCCGATAAAAATGAGAAGAACGATCCTGCCTTCCTCATCGGAGGGTTGATCTATTCACTTGCTGAAAATATTGATCTGGATTGCGGCGTGAAATACGGTTTGAACTCATTGGAAACGGACTGGTCGCTGATGACGGGGATAGCCATCCGCTTCTGAAAAAGGAAGGAAATTCATTATGCACATGGCAGACGCTTTACTCTCTCCGGCGGTGGGCGCAACAATGTGGGCCGGATCGCTGGCGGCACTCGGGTATGCATCAAAGAAGCTCAAGGAAACGATCGACAACAAAACAATTCCTCTTATGGGAGTTATGGGCGCATTCATTTTTGCCGCCCAGATGATCAATTTCACCATTCCCGGCACCGGTTCGAGCGGACACCTGGGCGGGGGCATGATCCTGGCCATCATGCTGGGTCCCTATGCGGCTTTTCTCGTCCTGGCCTCAGTCCTGACAGTGCAAGCGCTCTTCTTCGCCGACGGCGGACTGCTCGCCCTGGGTTGCAATATCTGGAATCTGGGCATCTACCCCTGCTTTCTCGCCTACCCTTTGATTTATAAACCCATCGCGGGAAAGGGAACAAGTACCCGACGGCTGTCCATCGCTGCGATCGTAAGCGCGCTCATTGCACTGCAGCTGGGCGCTTTTTCCGTTGTGCTGGAAACGCTCCTCTCCGGCAAGAGTGAATTGCCCTTGGACACCTTTCTCCTCCTCATGCAACCGATACACCTGGCTATCGGCCTCGTGGAAGGATTTGTCACAGCCGGGATCATCAGCTATGTCCAGAGCGCCCGGCCGGAGTTTCTCGAAAGCAATATCACCTCCCGTCCTCACGCTGCCGGTACCCCGGTCAAAAATATTCTGATAGTCTTTGCCATCATAACTGTCATCACCGGTGGAGCCCTCTCCTGGTTTGCCTCAACTCATCCGGACGGCCTGGAATGGTCCATCGAAAAAATTACTCGAAAGGGAGAACTGGCACAACAAACGCAAGGCATCGCCGCCGCTCTGAGGAAAGTTCAGGAAAAGACCGCTTTTCTTCCGGACTACAATTTCCCGTCAACATCACCCGCCGCAGGCAAAGACGGGAAACCTGCTTCCTGGCCGCAAATTGAACCGGGCACTTCAGTGGCCGGCATAGTGGGGAGCGCCATTGTCCTGGGGCTGATTATGTTGATCGGATTCGGGATCAAAACCTTCAAGAAAAGGCAAAGCTGACAATGGCCTTTGACGAGCAATATTACAATATCGGGTATCTCGATAGACTCTCTTATGCGGACACCTTCGTCCATCGGCTTGATCCCCGGATTAAACTGATCACATCTCTGCTTTTTCTCTTTACTGTGATATCCTTTCCCAAGTATGAGGTAGCGGCGCTTTTCCCTTTTTTTCTCTTTCCGGCAATACTGTTGACCGCAGGAGAAATTCCCCTGTGGTTCATTGTCAAGAAGGTGGCGATTGTTTCCCCCTTCGCAATTTTTATCGGCATTTTCAACCCCCTGCTGGATACCGCGCCGGTAGCAGTTTTACCGGCACTGACTGTCGCGGCGGGATGGTTCTCTTTTGCCTCCATCCTGCTTAAGTTTATTCTGACTGTAAGCACGGCGCTGCTGCTGATCGCCACGACTTCTTTCCCGACGGTCTGTCATGCCCTCCGCCAACTCGGCATGCCGTCCCTTTTTGTTTCACAGCTTCTCTTCCTGTACCGCTATATTTTTGTCCTCGCCGAAGAAACCATGCGCATCGTTCGGGCTCGCGACATGAGGTCTTTTGGCCGCAAGGGAACGGACGTTAAAGTTTTTGTCCGCATCATGGGGGTCCTTTTTCTCCGGACCGTCGAACGGGCCGAGCGGATCTATTTTGCCATGCTGGCCCGGGGTTTTCAGGGGGATATGCCGACCGGCAAACACTACTCTATCGCCACACGGGACATGATCTTCGCAGGCTCGGTTGTGGTTTGTCTGTTTGTCTTTCGGTTTTATCCCGTTTCCGAAATACTCGGCCGCTTTTTTCAGGAGTTGTTTTTATGAGCCATCATATTGTTGATTTCAGGAATGTTTTTTTTCGCTATCCCGACTCGACGGAGGCGCTTCGTGATGTTTCCTTTCGCATCACCCACGGTGAAGCGGTCGGCATCATTGGAGGCAATGGCGCAGGCAAGTCCACCCTGCTTTTACACTTAAATGGCCACCTCCTCCCCACATCAGGGATAGTGACTATCGGCGACCTTCATCTGACGGGCAAGACACGCCAGGAAATCCGGAAAAAAGTCGGCATCGTATTTCAGAATCCCGATGATCAACTTTTTATGCCCACCGTTTACGACGATGTCGCCTTCGGTCCGCGCAATCTCGGCATGGAGGAAGAGGATGTCCGCCAACGTGTGCATGATGCCCTGAATCTCGTAAACAGTTTCGCCCTGCGCGACAAACCGCCGCACCATCTCTCCTGCGGCCAGAAGAGCGCCGTCGCCATCGCTACGGTTATGGCTATGGAGCCTGATATCCTGGCGATGGATGAGCCTGCCGCAAACCTCGATCCCAAATCGCGGAGGCTCCTTATCAACCTGCTTACGACCTTCTCCCATTCGCGCATCATCGCCTCCCACGACCTCGACCTGATCCTGGATGTCTGTTCCCGCTGCATCGTGATCAGGGAAGGAACGGTGGCGGCCGACGGTCCAGCCCGGGAAATCCTCTCGGACAGGAAACTACTCGAAGAGAATAATTTGGAACTTCCTTTGTCGCTCCAGAGATACTGAGCAGGTTGTTGAAATACCATGAAATGATGATTCTAAAAGCCCGATATGACGTAAATGGCAATAAAATGTCAAAATCATTACACTATAAATCAATAGTGTTTCAGCAGTCCTGAGTTCCAGCAATGTATAAGAAATCTCCTCAACAATTTCTTTCTTGTTTATTAGCCATTAAATATACCTCAGCTTAAGTATTGGAACTACACCACGCATTGATTTTGCGGGCATCATTTTCTTGACATATGGTAAAGCTTTCCCTATACTTTATCCTGGAAAAGAAAGTTCTTATCACTGACTATCTGCGAAATGCCGCAAGCCTCAGGCCATGTGTTGTAGTGAATCCCTTTTTTGATAAAAAGTCACATCCACAAAGCAGCAGGTGCGTATTGTCAATAAGTCTTTTAAACCAGCTGAAACAAATTATCGAAGAGGAGATGTGATTTATGGAAGAGCTAAACAGAACAAGATATCAAGAGAAGTTAAGAACCGCCGCCGAAGTGGCGCAGATGATCAAATCGGGGGATGAGATCTTCTTCTCAGAATTCGTCCTCCGGCCGGAATTGATTGATGAAGCCCTCGCCTTGCGCGTGGAAGAGCTGACCAACGTCAAGCTAGACGGCGTCTGCATCTGCAAGATACCCAAATTTATCGAAGCGGATCCTCAGCGGAAGCACTTCATCTATAGCGACTGGCATTTTTCCGGTGTCAGCCGGAAACTTTACCGGCAGGGACTCTGTAGCTACATCCCCTTTACCTATCATCAGGGGCCCCGGGTCATCCGCAAGTACAAGAACTACGATTACGTTTTCGTCAGCGCCAGGCCAATGGATTCGCAAGGGTATTTCAATTTCGGTATGTGCAATTCCCTGACGTCGGCAGCCATCACGAAAGCCAAAAAGGTCATCGTGGAGATCAATGAAAACATGCCCCACTGCCTAGGCGGAAACCAGGAATCGGTACATTTGTCACGGGTCGATTACATCGTTCAGGGAAACAACAGTCCGATTCTGGAGATCCCCCCGGCCACTCCCTCGGAAATAGATATTCAGATCGCCGGACACATCATGAAGGAGATCGAGAATGGCGCCTGTTTACAGCTCGGCATCGGCGGATTGCCCAACGTCATCGGCAATATGCTAGCCGACAGCGATCTCAGCGATCTGGGAATCCACACGGAAATGCTTGTAGATTCCATGGTGGATCTCTACAACGCCGGGAAGATTACCGGCAACAAGAAGACAACGGACCGTTTTAAGATGGTTTACACCTTCGCTATGGGAACGAAGAAGCTCTATGAATTTCTCGACAACAATCCGGCCTGCGCCTCCTACCCCGTGAACTACACCAACGACCCTCGCGCTATTGCCGTCAACAGTAAAGTCATGGCCATCAACAACGCCGTGGAGGTTGATCTGTTCAGTCAGGTTTGTTCCGAATCATCCGGAACAGCCCAGATTTCAGGCACAGGCGGCCAGTTCGACTTCATTTTCGGCGCTTTCAATTCCCGGGGCGGAAAAGGGATCATCGCCTTGAGTTCGACCTTTAAGGATAAAAAAGGTGACGTCCATTCCCGCATCGTCCCCACGCTGCGACCCGGATCGATCGTGACGGTTCCCCGTTCCTGTGTGCAATACGTCGCCACGGAGTTCGGCATCGTGCAACTTAAGGGAAAATCAACATGGCAGCGAGCACAAGCACTGATCGGCATTGCGCATCCCATGTTCCGCGATGAACTCACAGCGCAGGCCCGGGAAATGAAAATCTGGTTTGATCAAGCATAGAGAAGCAGGCAAAGCCGCGACAAGAGCCTTCTCAAAAGCCCGATATGACGTAAATGACGATTCAGCCGGTTAGCGCGTATTTGTAAAAGCATTTTCCTCTGTGCTACGCAACCAACCGACATTTACAAAGTTGCCGGACAGCAATTCGGGAGAAACACCATTCACGCTTGATTACAGATATCGGTGCCGTGCCCCAATCTGTAGTCAAGATTTCATTGACAGGCAATTGTAGAAAAAATATACTCCGTTCTCCGGGAAACGAGTTCCTGTCAAATTCTTATCGAGAGAAGTGTTGCATGAAGCCTGTTTCTGTTTTTAAAAATAATTATCATGTCGGACTGCGCGACATTGACTTAACGAAAAAATTAAAAATAAGCGCCCTTTTTAATTATCTGCAGGATATATCAAGCCTGCATGTGGAAAATCTCGGCATTGGCATAGAAGCGATAGAAAAACGATGCGGCGTTATCTGGATATTAATGCGCGCCAAGGCGGAAATAGAAAGATATCCTTTCTGGAATGAAGATATTACAATAGAGACCTGGCATCAAAAGCCGAAAAAACTCGAATTTGAAAGGGACTTTATTGTGCGCGATGCCACCGGTGATGTGATCATAAGGGTGGTATCCATGTGGATAATAATCGATACAAAAACAAGGCAACCGAAAAAAAGTGAATTAATAAACGTCCAGTACCCTCCGTTTTTTGAAGAAAGGGCCATAACAAACTCCCGACTGGGAAAAATCAAGCCTTTTTCCCACACAAAAATCGCTTATAAAAAAACGATCGGCTACAGTGACACGGATATCAATGGCCATATCAATAACGCGAAATACATTGATTTTGCCACGGACTGTTTTCCCGTTGAGCAACACATGCAATATTACATAAAATCCATGAGGATAAATTATATCAGGGAAGCTATTCCGGGCGACAATATTGTCATTTGCAAAGACATATCAGATCTGAATTCCAATATGGTGTATATCGGCGGCATAAAAGAAGACAGCGGCGCGCCCATATTCAGTACTATTGTGGAGATCATGCCGGTAAAAGAAAGAGCCGAACTTCTACAGATCGGATCTTCGGTACAGAAACCAAACTGGGGATGGGCATAGTACACGAATTCCGGTTAGCCCGGAGCATCTGTGCGACAAACCTCCTCATCAACTCTCCTGCGGCCGGAAAAGAGCCATCGCGAAAGCTCAATTGCGTTGATTTTATGACGTATTTTCTCTTTTAATTTTTCATGAAATCAAGTAGTGTTGCCTGAAATATCGGAAAATACCTGGCAAGTATATTAATTGTTAGATGAAAAAGGAGATTCGTATGCCATTTAGAGAATTAATGAATGATACTGTCGAGCTTCTTAAGAAAGATGGTTCGAGAACTTCAGGGCTTAAAGCAAGCGTGCAGAAGTCGAAAATATTTATGGATGCCGGTAAACTCCTCATTGAGTCAGGTGATTTGATTATTAGAAAAATGTCCAATGGTGCGGAAGAGACATACAAAGTTATTGACCCAGGTTTCTATGAGAAATTTGGTGGGATTCCAGCGAACTATCAAATGGATGTGGAGAAACTCGGACTTCAGGATGCAAAAAAGGAAATTCAGCATATCACATTCAATATTACTGGCAACAACGCGCGAGTAAATCAAAACTCGGTCGACTATTCTTATAATGTTGTTCAAATCGATAATCGAATTCTCAATCACATAAGTGAACTCCGTCGAGAGCTGGCGAAGTTAGATATTCCAGATTCTGAGAGACAATCCGCATACGAGATCGTGGATGCATTGGAATCACAAATCCAGTCTGGCCAACCAAAGAAATCAATAATGTCAGCTCTCTTGGCGAGTCTGCCTCATGCTGCAAATATCGCTACAATAGCTTCGGCAATTTTGAGCCTACTATAAATCTAACGTATCATTTCACCGGAGCGCTGCCGCGCCCGGTGAATTCCTCGTTGGGAGGGTAAAAATGAGTAAAGCTAAACCTAGTACTGCAATAACAGGTGCTGCAGGTGAGTTCTATGTTGCATCATATTTATCTGCTTTAGGTTTTGTAGTGGCCTTGCCAAGAGGCGGAGTTCCATCATCAGATTTACTTGTAACAACTCCAGAAGGTAATAATACAATTTCATTACAAGTGAAAACAGCTACAAAACCATATAATTCTCATGGGAAGTACGGGAAGTATTTAACTTGGGGTGTTTCATCTAAGTCAAAAAATGACACAGGAAATTCACATTGGTATGCATTTGTTGCTTTATACGATTGGCCCCAAAGCGGCAAACCACCAGAGATTTATTTTGTACCATCAAAAGATGTCGTTGACTTATTAAAAACTGACTGGAACAAAGAGGATGGGACATGGTTATTTTTCCCTATATTTTTAGAAATTAATACTGAAGCTGAGAAATATGCTCCAGTTAAGAATAATGCTGCATATTATAATGGGCTTGAAGGTTTTAGAAAGATTGAGGATGTGCTCCGTACCAAAGGTTATAAATAAACCAACCTTTTCGGCTTATTTGGTCAAATCGATCGGACAAATATTATTATATAGTTTGCGGGAATATGATTTTTACTGTCAATGAAGAGTCGCGCAGCCTTTCTATCGGTGATGTTTGCTTCATCCGCAAAGGAGAGCGATTTACTTACAAAAATGCGGGATCTGATAAAGCCAAACTTGTTTTGGTTCATACGCCGAATTTTAAATTAGAATGTGAAGTTTTTGAAGAATAAAGCATAATCAGGCGCTCCAGGGGGTCGGCGTGCATTCGCGCCTCCCCGTGAGTTTAACCGTTAGCCGATAAAATCAAAATAAAACTCGGGAGGCAACATGAATGGCATTATTTATTACTACTCTGGTACAGGAAATATGATGGCTTAATAAACACAACCTTTATCGGAAAATTGAGACGGCAGAGAATGACAATTTGCTACCGCCGGCAGGATATTAACATAAAATGATGAGCAAAAAAAATATCTTTGGTGATATTCCAACTAAATTACCTGATGAACTGTTTGAAGAAATACTGACAGGAAAAACATTCAAAATGGAAAGGATTGTTTCCCGGGGACATGCTTCGCCCGATGGTTTCTGGTGCGATCAGGAGGAAAACGAATGGGTGATTCTTCTGCAGGGAAGCGCGAATTTGCGTTTTGCAGGCACAGAAGAATTAATTATTTTGCGTCCCGGGGATTATGTACAGATTCCTCAGCACGACAGACATAGGATTGAATGGACTGATCCCGATCAGGAAACAATATGGCTGGCTGTGTATTATAAATGAAAATTATGCATCTCCCCTGGCCGCTCGACCTTTCGCGCTTCTATTTCCAGCGAATAATTCAGGGTCGCAAGATTCCCCTGCTGGCAAGCTTCAAGGTTACCTACCGGTGTAATCTTGCCTGCCTGGCCTGCCCTTTTCATCGGCGCGCAGATCGCGAAAACAGCCCTATGTCCTGGAACACAGCCATTGCGGCAATGGAAGCGCTCTCCAGTCTGGGAACCCGCATTATCGTTTTTGAAGGCGGTGAGCCGCTGCTGTGGCAGGATGGCTCGTATCGTCTGCATGATCTTGTCCGTTATGCCAGGAAGCGCTTCCTGCGCGTTGCGGTGACAACCAACGGGACGCTGCCGCTGGATGTTCCCGCCGATATTCTCTGGGTCAGCCTCGACGGCATGAAAGAAACTCAGGATAAACTGCGGAGCAACTCTTTTGCACGTGTGTGCTCGAACCTAGAGACAACGAAGCACCCCAGGGTTTTTATCCATTGCACCTTGAATCGCCTCAACTGGCGGGATGTGGGATCTCTGGCCGAGTGGGTGCGGAACACGCCCACCGTGCAGGGGATGACCGTCCAGTTTTTCTATCCCTATAATCAGGGGGAAGATGACCTTGCTTTATCCGGGGAAGACCGCCGTGCCGCCATTGATAAATTAATCGACTTTAAAAAACGGGACTTCCCTATCTTGAATTCTTCAGGACGGCTAAAAGCCATGATTGATAATCACTGGCGCTGCCATGACGATATCCTGATCAATGTCGATCCGGACGGCACAATCACCAAGGGCTGCTATGTAAAAAGCCGTGGGGAAATCAACTGCCATTCCTGCGGATTTACTCCTGTCGCCGAGGCTTCCGGGGCACTGGACTTCATTCCGGGATCCCTCTATGCAGGCTGGCAGCTGTTTCTGAAAGCGTGAAAAATGAAGCAGTCTGTTGCCGGAATGGAATTGGAAACGGCTTATTCGAGATCGGGGTCTTTGTGTTTCTCGCAGTCCTTTGTCGGTTGAGTACCCGTAATATAGAACTCTTCCCGTGAGACGGGGCACAGAGGCGTCGCCAGCTCGTTCGTCGTCGGGTCGATCAGAACGGATATAACCGTATCGGGTTGCGGGAAGGCAACAACCGGCTTCCCGGCCAAAGCCCCGCGCATGAAGCTTCCCCAGATGGGGGCACAAACGGCCCCGCCGGTAAATCCCGGTCCTCCAGGCCTCGGCTTGTCATAACCGACCCAGACACCCGTTATGACCTGGGGGGTATAACCGATAAACCAGGCATCCCGGTAATCGTCTGTTGTGCCCGTCTTCCCGGCGGCTTGCCGTTTAAGGCTGAAACTTTTCAGGCTTTTGGCGGTGCCGTAGGTGAGGACGTCCATGAGCATACGGGTCGTCACAAAGGCGGCGGCCGGAGAGAGGACCGGGGCTGTGGCCGGGGGCATTTCCGTCCAGGTCTGGCGATTGCGGTCATAGACGCGGAGGATGGTCCTGGATTGAGGACGCAGGCCGCCGTTGGCCAGCGGGGTATAAACTGAGACGAGATCGTGCAGGGTAACGTCCTCGGTGCCGAGAGCCAGGGAAAGATCATTGGGGGTGCGCAACGGCAACCCCAGGCGGACGGCAAAATCAACAAAATAGGGAACGCCGATGGCCTCGAGAAGTTTCACGGTAATAACGTTGTTCGAATAGGCCAGGGCCTGCCGAAGGCTGAGGTCTCCGTAAAGTTTTCTCTCATAGTTTTGCGGAGCCCACATTTCATTGTTTCCCCGGTTGTAGGCCACAGGCGTATCATTCAGGATTGTGCCCGCCGTATAACCTTTTTCCAGAGCCGCCGCATAGATCAGAGGTTTAATGGCCGAACCGGGTTGCCGTTTGGCAAAAAAAGCCCGATCATAGGGATTCTCAACGAAATCAATCCCTCCGACGGCCGCCAGGATGTCCCCCGTGTTCGGATCGAGGGCCAACAAGGCGCCTTGAAGCTTAGGAGAGATGCGCCGGACGCCTTCCCGTAATGTCCGCTCGGCCAATCGCTGCATCGGTAAATCCATGGCCGTGATGACGTCCAGCCCGCCTTGTTCGACGACTTCCGGTCCGTAACGTTCGATTAGTTTGTAGCGTACATGGGCCAGATAAGACGGTGCTTCTCCTGATTTCAGGACGGAGATGGGACGGGACCGCAGTGTTTTTTCCTGCCGGGCCGTAATCATTTTCAGGGTCGTCATGCGCTTCAGGATCAGGTTCTTCCTCTTGCCGATCTTGACCGGGTTCCCTGAAGGATTATAGCGGGTCGGGGCTTTGGGAGCGGCGGCCAGAAGGACGCATTCGATTTCGTTCAATTCCTGGGGAGCCTTGTCAAAATAAAGGCGGGCGGCCTGCACAACACCCCATGCCCCATTTCCGAAATAGACTTCGTTGAAATACATCTCCAGAATCTGCTTCTTGGTGTATTTTCGTTCGTATTCCATGGCCAGGATCCCTTCCCTGACCTTGCGCTTGATGGTTTTCTCTCCGTGGAAATACTTGTTCTTGATGAGTTGCTGGGTGATGGTCGAACCTCCTTCGGCCATTCGACCTTTGATCACATCGTGCACCAGGGCCCGGGCGATTCCACGCATGTCGATCCCGCCATGCTCATAGAAACGGGCGTCCTCGATGGCAATGAGGGCTTTTTGCAGGAAAACCGGAATCTGGTCGATCCCAACCCAGTAGCGCTTCGCCGGCAGGATCCGGCCCGCGAACCTTCCCTGGCTGTCAAAGACCCGGATGGATGTGTAGCCTGCAGGCAGGAGAGGATAAACGACGTTGTTCTCCTGGGCAAAGACCGTTGTATTAATGGCCAGAACCAGCAGAGGCAGGAAGATGAATATCATCCTCCGGCATTTACAGAAGGGGGGTACAGGGGAACTCAAGGTGCTCTTTTACTCCTTTTCCACATTTCACCATAGATTGACTGTTAAATATTCTATCCGGGTGGGTTTTGCATTAAAACAGGCGCTCATGTCAAGCAAATTGACTTATCCCTCGTTGATTTTTGCTAATGAGCCGGCAACTGAGGAAACGAATGTCTGAAATCACGTCATGCATGAGGGGCCGCAAAAAAAACTTGGGGATTTTCAAATGCCTGCCTCGGCCCTTTTGCGGCTGGTAATGTCAACAGCTGACGCGACGAGAAAAGTGATTTGTCCATCATCATCGAACATAGGCGCGAGGGAAAAATCGATGGTCGTCATGTGGCCACCCGCCATTCTCACAAGGACATCATAACGCAATTTTTCACCAAGAGCGGCCCTTGCGCAATTTTTTTTGCAACCGCTCCTGCTGCTCGGGTGAATAGCTCCAGCAATAACATTGCCAGAACTTTTTACCCTGACAATCCTCGAACATCAGCCCGCCTGTCTCCAGGGCTGCTTTGTTCACTTCCATCAATGTACCATCCGGGGTCAACACAGCAACAAGCGGGAATATTGCATTGATCACCTGCCTGAGATGGAGGACATTTTTCTGAATCGCCTCTTTTACTTGCTCGCGCTCCGTGATATTTTCTGCGTGGATCATAACCAGGTCTGGCGGGACATAAACGTAGGTTGTTTTCAGCAGTTTTCCCGGCAGGAAATGGCGGGACCATACATCCCGTTGGACCACGCCCTTGCTGTCAAAGCTCTGATGGAGATTCTGCAGGATGCTATTTCTTTCTGAATATATCTCACCGGATCGCTTCCCGATAAGATTAAGGGCATCTTTCTTTATGACCAGCCTTGCCGCAAGATTGAGATCGATCAGCACAAAATCTTCTTCTTGTTTTTGCCATATGAAGATGGGATGCGGGTTGCTTTGATAGAGTTTTTGGAAACGCGCCTCATTGTCTCTGAATTTTTCTTCCGCTCGTTTTCGTTCATCTACTTCCGCCCGCAATTCCGCTGTCCGCCGTCTGACCCTTTCCTCCATAGTTCTGTAAGTATTTCTGAGTTCACGTTCCGCCGCCTTGCGTGCTTTGTGTTCCTGCGCCTCCGCCAGGGCTCTCCTGACGGCCGGTACAAGTCGCTGCCGAAGATGATTCTTCAGGACGTAATCCTGGGCACCCTGCGTAAGAATTTCGATGGCCCTGTCTTCTCCTACGGCGCCGGTTACCAGAATAAAGGGCGTGTCGGGACATCTCTTTCTAGCTTCAGCAAGTGCCAGAGCCCCGTTATATTGCGGAAGATCATAATCGGAGAGAATCAGATCGGGATAGAATTCCTCCAACGCCCTCAAAAAGTCATTCCGGGTCACTACTCGTTCCGACGTGAATTCAATTCCTGCTTCCGTCAGTTCAAATTCTGCAAGATCGGCATCGCTTGGCCTGTCTTCCAGAATAAGTATGCGCAGTATTTCATCCATGACATCCTGTTGTTACTTGTAGCAGATTTTGCATATTATTTGCGTACGTAGATCAAAAATGCAATACTCTAATCCCTGATATTAGATAGCAGAATCACTTAACATTTTTTTTCAGGAGATGTTTTGTTTCTTTGGTACTAAGAATAACCGGAAGCTTTTTCGTTTTTTAGGGCAGTACGATATTTAAAATAAACCACTCCCGTTTGAGAGTTATCTCAAAGAAAAACTTGATGTCAATTAAGGGGATCGTTAAAGTACTGCGGACTATGCCTCTTTCCTTCACGAGCCAGAGGAAATACCCACAGACTTCTTCCTGAGTGATTTCTTCGGGGCTACGCTTATAATACTTGGACAGGCCCCGGACTGAGCCAACATAAGCCGCCGGTCTTCACCAATTAGATGTTATGTCCCTTTATTCACCAAGAAATAAGTCAATGCACCGGATGGGCATTTTTTGACAGTTTCAATTATTTTGTCCGTTGTTGAATTAAGAGGTTTTACCCATGGTCTTTCTTTGGGTTTAAAAACATCGCGGTTATCCTTTACGCAAATTCCTGAGCGTGTACACTTTCGTGCTTCCCACACAATGGTGACCTCACCATTTGTATAGGTTCTTTTAACATTATCCCTATTACCATCTTTTTTACCGATTTCTTCGCATTCCAAAATTCATCTCACGCTCAAACGTTTTGTTCAATTAATATTGGTATAGTAATGTAAATTCGAGTATCATTTTCCCCAAATGTCTTTTCCCGACAGGCGATGGCAATCGGTATTTTATTTTTTCAGCTCATTCATCATATAACCGGTTAACGCCTTGGATTCTTCGGCGTTCAAAGGAATCGGCCGCATAACACCCTGGCCCCTCATCAGAACAAATTTAATTTTCTCTTCGCTCAATCCTTCCCAGGAAATAGATTTAGAGAAATCCTTGGGCCTGTATTGTCTTTGGTAGGCAGAAACTAAATTTCCATCCCCCTCGATGAAATGGCAGACTTGGCATTTACTCTTAAAGATGATTTTCCCCTCGGTGTAATCACTGCTAAAAGCTTTTCCGGCAAAAAGAGATATTAATACTGCAAACGACACTGCCAATATTGCATAATTTTTTATCGTCATATAGAAATCACCTTCCGATATTTTTTGATATTACGATTTTTTTAACATTAAGAGGCAATTGACGTCAATAATATAATTTGCTGATTTAACAAAACCGGCGGTTATGCCAATGTTCTGAAGGTTTTCTCGCGGTCCCACTGGCGTGTCTTGGCCGCAGCGATAAACGCGTCCTTGTCTTTGACAGTTCAACCGGCTGCCTCTTCCCGGGATCAGCGGCGCGGCGAGTTCACCCCGGAATACCTGGCATAATGCAGATCGGTTTTATTCTTATATCCGGTAAAAAAACGCCGGGCAATAAAATCCACCAGCGGATCGGTCACACCGTTTAAGAAGGTATAACTGATATTATCCATAAGGTGATGTTGGGCATGCTGCCGTTTCGGCAAAAGTAATTTGCTGCGGGCAAGAAAGTTGACAACCGGCGAATTGGAATTGTGAGTCAGATAATGGGAAAGTTCCGCGACCGAGGATAGGATGCCTATATAGGTCAGCGTATATAAAAGGACGGTATTAATATTGTGTTGTTGCAATAAAATAGCGACAGCAGCAAGATAGAAAATCAGCCATACTTTTGATCCCGTTTCATTAAAATAAACCACAAATATTTTATTGTCCTGGTATCTGGGAGTTCTATGGTGGAGGTGAAAATTTGCAATTAACGGACCGGTCCAGGACTCATAATTGTCATTGTCGTCCATATATAAATGCACCAGGCCGTTTACGAAGTCCGTGATCAGGTAAGCTGCGATAAAGGATATGATTTGCCACCGGATTCCTATGGAAATGGTGAGCACACGTGACAATGTATATATTTGCAGGGAAATATTTGTCATCGCAACGAAAATGCCGAATAATTTATGGCAATTGCGGCCTTCATACAGCTCCATGGCAGAGTTAAACTGCTTTTGTTTTAATTCCAAATTCATGAATTTATATTAGCCCGAAATCCGAAAAAAATAAAGCGCCTTCCTGTTTTTACATCCTCCGCAAAAATCCCCAACATCCCTGTAGGGGCGGGAGATATTGATCGGGCAATTTCTCAGGCATGTCGGGAACTTGTAAAAGCTAGGTTCTAAACTAATCATTTCTTGTTTATTAACCATAAGTATGCATCAACTGGCTACAGTAAAAAAATGGTTCCCTGACGGCATCCCCAAAAGAAGATGAGCGCACAGTGCCGGGCACCTTGCCGTCATTCAGGAATCGGCGCGATTAAGGCCTTGATCGTGATCCGGATGAATGCGCCGGGTATTCCTTGAAAAGCGGAAAGAAAACATATAATATCATTTTATACAAACTTGTAATCAACCACCTCGCGAGCTCGCTGTCGAGGCATGAAATGAACGTCATTATATCGCGAGCGAGCTCACGAGAATTAACACTCGTCCCACGTGAGCGGGATTAAAACATTAGGCGGGAGATAAATAATGTTCGAAAATATCAAAAGAAAGTTTTCATTTTTGCTAGTGGGTTTATTGCTTGTCAGTTGTGCTTCTCAAAAATCAATAACCCCGGTTAGCACTGCAGACGTCAATCCGGAATTGAATTCAGCTTTACCTGCCCGGGAGGCCAATGACCCCAGAGCTGAAAAACCGGCCGCGACTTCTCTATCTCCATCTGTTGAAGTGGAAAAAGAAATGAAGCCGGCAAAAGAAACCGGCACGGCAATAGAGCCGACAACAGTTTCTCCAGTGGAACCCTTGCCGGAAAATGTTTCCCTTGCGCTGGAGGTACAATTTGACACCGGCAAGGCAAACATCAAACCACAATATCACAATGACATTAAGAGAATTGCCGTCTTCCTGAGCAAATATCCCTCAATGTCGGTGGTCATCGCAGGACATACAGACAATGTCGGTCAAAAGGCGGTCAATGTTAAACTATCCTATCGACGAGCCGCCAATATCAAAGCATATATTGTAGAGAATTTTGGCATTGACAGTTCGCGCATTAAGGCAATTGGCTATTATTACCAAAAACCCATCGCCAGCAACAAAACGGTTCAGGGAAGACAAAGGAACCGTAGAGGCGAAACCAGCATTGAAACTGATGTATCGAAGAATAAGTCCTATTCTTTTTTCGAAGATTCAGATCTTCCTAAAGCAGGATTTTCCATAGTAAATCAAGAAACAATTGATGCCAAGATTAAATCTTTTCAAGAAAAACGGGGCGCCGCATCATATTCTTCAAAAGTACTTAAAGAACCGACGCTGGAACTTTATGTAATGTGGAACGGAATCTTCTCCCACTGCGCTATACGCAGCGAAGCAAATCCCAATTCATTTTATCAGGTGGAGTTACAATCTTTGACTGATTTAAATAAGGCGGGCATTAAAGATTATTCTAAAGCCGGAGCGGTAATAAATTTACTGGGTGTGACGGTAGATAAATTTGATATTGTGGAATTTACCGATAAAAATGAACGAAATAAATTGGATAATAAAGAACCCCATTATGCAACAATGCCCATTTGCCTTGACAAAAAAGCCACCAGGAAAACAACCCAATGGTATAAGAATTGTCTAAGTAGCTATGCTAAAAGTTACAATCCTGAGCATGCACTAACTTCCGGGAGCCCGACAAGAGTTTATGACTATAATCCGCCTACCCACAATTGCTGCAACTTTGCGGAAGAGGCGCTGGAAGCCTGCGGATTAGCACATTGCTTCGATTTGGGAAAAAGCGCCGGCCTTAACAGCAAAGCAGGTCCGCTCGAAGAATAACCACCGGTTATGTAATTATATTCAGCATCTTAAACTCGGGGAGATAGATCATGAAAACTTTAAAACACCTGCTCGAACCAATACGGATTAGAAATCTGGAAATCAGCAACCGGCTGGTCATGCCGCCGATGGGAACAGCCCTGGGCAATAATGACAGCACCGTCAGCGAAGCAAACCTGGCTTATATGAACCGCCGGGCCGCCAGCGGCGCCGGACTGATCATCACCGAAATCACGGAAGTGCATCCTCTGGGCTCGGCTTCGCCCCGCTGCCTGGGCGTATGGGATGACAAGTTTATTCCCGGGCTAACCAAACTTGCCGCGGTCGTTCATGCCCGGGGCAGCAAGATCGCCATGCAGTTGCACCACACTGGCCGCGAAAACTACCTTTTGCAACGCAAAAAGAAAGCTGTCGGCCCTTCAGCCATACCCAGTTATGTCTTTGGCTTTTTAGGTGCGCCGCGCGAGATGACACAAGAAGAGATAGAGGAAACCATCGCCGCTTTCGGCAGCGCCGCCGTGCGCGCCAGAAATGCCGGCTTTGACGCCGTGGAACTCCACGGTGCCCATGGTTATCTGCTCATGCAGTTTCTCTCGGCCAATTCCAATTGTCGCACCGATAAATACGGCGGCGATTTCCGCGGACGATCACGCTTCATGCTCGATTGCCTCCGGGAAGTCCGCAGACAGGTGGGTCAGGATTTCCCGATGTCCATCCGGATCTCTGGCGAAGAGTGCATTAAAAACGGCTATACCATCTCCGACATGCAAACCATTATCCCCGATCTGGTCAGTGCCGGTGCGGACATCATCAATGTGTCCTTCGGCACCCACAGCAACCCGGAAGTAAATATTGATACGCCTAATCCCAGCGCTCCTGTTGAATACAACCAGGGTTTTAAGGCGCATCTGGCCCGGAAAATCAAAGAAGTGACGGCTGTCCCCGTCATTTCCGTCGGGCGCTATGTCGATCCCTATGTCATGGATGAAGTAATCGCGAGAGGTGATGCGGATTTTATTGCCGTGGCCAGACAACATCTGGCCGACCCCGATTTTCTTCAAAACGCCGTGGCCGGACATCCCGAGGATACAATGGAATGTCTGGCCTGCAATCAGGGATGCATTGAACGTCTGTCATTAGAGGCGCTGCCGATTCGTTGCGCCATTAATCCGCAGACAGGGCAGGAATTACTTTACCCTCCGGCCCCGACGGCAATCAACCGTAATGTCTGGATTGTCGGCGGCGGGCCCGCCGGGCTGACCGCTGCCTTCGAGGCCGCGCGCCTGGGGCATCGCGTAACTCTCTTCGAGCAGGAAAACCAAACAGGTGGAAATGTCCGTTATGCGGCGAAAGCGCCGCACAAAGCGGTGTACGGCAAATATATACGGACCCTGACGGCAAATTGTCTCAAGAAAGGTGTGGAAATCAGGACAAACATCGAAGTAAACGAATCCATGATCGAAGCGGGCAAACCCGATGTCGTCATCCTCGCTATCGGCGCCGGTAAAGCGACCTGTCCGGCTGAGGGCATCAACTCAGCGGTAGTTTGTGATGCCTGGCAGATTCTGGATGGCGAAGTTAAACCTAAAAATAACATAGTCATCATCGGCGGGGGGCTTGTCGGTATGGAAACGGCCGATTTCCTATGTGAAAAAGGCATCAAAGATATTACCCTCGTGGAAATGCTGCCTGCTTCGCCTGTGCTGCCCTTTGCCGCTCACGGGTACATGCTGCATAAGCGCCTCCGGGCAGCCGGAATCAAACTGCTGTTCGGCACAACTGTAAAGCGGATTGCGGAAGGATCAGTAGTTGTGACGCAAAACGGCGAGGATCGAAAGCTCGAACCGGTCGGCCAGGTTATCGTCGCGATTGGCGTGACGCCCAGAAGCACACTCAAAGACATGCTGATAAGGCAAGGCATTCGCCACTTTATCGTCGGTGATGCCAACACTCCCCGCCGGATTATTGAAGCAACAACTGAAGGAGCGAAGGCAGCCTGGGAGATCTAATACCAGGACAGATGGGCATCTCTGTTTGACTTTTTCCCGGCAGTGCAGAGCTGGCCCAACTTAATCTTTTATTGACAGGCAAAAGCGGCATTGCGACTTCGCCCGCCGGCTCATGACGGATCATAAGCCTTTGCGCCCGGACGCTTTTACAAATTTCAACGCTGAGCGCTGAGAAATATCATGGCTTTACGGCGCTATAATCAACATGACGGATAAACAGTACGAAGGGCAGCATGCAGAGAATTATTATTGCCAGAACAAAAAATACATCATTAAAGGACAGCATATACGCCTGCCTCAGAAGTTCATTATAAATAACGCCGGCCCCGCCGTGCTCGGCCGTTACCGGATCCATTCCCTTCTGTAACAGAAGCTGAGCCGACCAACACAAACCGCAGAAATGGACTAATCTGTTAATGTATTATCCATTTTTAACGTTGTCTACTGCTTCCTCAGCAAGCTTTTTTATCTTCTTGTCGGTTATATCCATAAGTTCACCACACATAGCTTTATGAGAAATTTTCTCAAAAAGCATTGATGCCGCGCTTCTTACTATTCGTAGGTTAGGCAGATCAGTTTTTACTGTATTCTTTTTTAATGCATCCTGCAAGGCGGCTGTAAATTTGCACCACTGACTTCCAATTTGTGAATCAACAATATCTTGAGTTAGAAACAATAATCGATCTGAGATAAATGGCGAATAGTCTGTAAGTCGTAATGATCCTCTCGCGTGATTGAGAAAGTACTTAACGTAGGTATCAAATACTGATTCATCATCGTCTCTTTTTGGGTCCGTGTTTTGGTCCGTGTTTTTGTATGGATGCTTTAACTCTATTTTAACATCCATGCGCTGCCAAAAATCTGGTGGATATTCTAATTCCATTCTCGCTATTCTCGACATCTTATCGACACGCGTTCCCTCATAATCAAGCTTCTTCTCTTTCTTTTTATGTTTATCAACAGCTGCCCCCTCACCACTACCCGCAAATACAAATAATGGTCTTGATGGTCCGCTAATATCGACTCTTTCACCACTATGTGGCCTATGAAATTCATCGCTTTCAAGAACTCTCAGCAACGCATCCCTGATGGACCGATCAGCTTTATCCGTCTCATCAACAAGCAATGTCCCATTTCTTGACTCTTCAACGAAACCAGTCAAGAGAGTTCGTGCACTTCCGGGTTGTCCTTGGCCAAGAAAGGCAATTTCCATATTGTTCCAAGACGAACCACCAATAGAAATGGCTTTAAAATTATTTTTTGCTCGGCCAGCATGAATAAGTAGTGCAGCAACTTCTTTGCCGGCGCCAGGTCCTCCCGCCAGTAAAATATTCCTTACCGAGGTTCTTCTCCATGCCTTATCAGATATGCTTATTAGTGCAGATCTGGCGTTTTCACCTTTAAGAAGATATAAAACACATTTTTTGTTTTTTGCTCCATAATATCTTATCCATGGCGGTACCCATGGTATGCACACACAAGATTCAAGTGCTGCCCGTCCATTCTTTTCAGCGTCGGGGCCATCGGGTTTCCAAACGCCATCAATGGTGGAATAACCTGTTGGCGGTTTTTTAGGTTCCACAAAAGCAGTAAGACGCCCAGTGCCATTTTTATCAAGAGTCTCATCAAGTTGACGGAGGCAAAGTACAACATCAATATTCCAATCACATTCTAATAAAGCTTGCCTGTTTTTCAATTCGTCCTTCTTAGACCACCCCGTCATATGCTTAAGAAGTATCGTTTCCTTCTCCTGATCGTAATCTGTTTCGACATAGAGAGCTGGAGTAAGAATTTCGATAGTTCTATCAAGTGCTCTATAAGAATCCGCCTCTACAAATAATTCAGGTGGAATTGTTTGTAATGTTAGAAGCGAACCAAGGACCTCTTCTCGAGTAGTAGAGTCTGTGAACTTCCGCATCTGTAAGATCACATAAACAGGATTTTTCACCTGCCGTCGAGGATTCAAGAAATCAAATATTAAATGAAGGAACTGTGCAGCACGTTCGCCAGCTGCTATAAACTTACCACTGGACTTATCCCACGACTTCCAGCACTTTTCATCGTTGTCGCACTGGTATATCCATTTCCCTAGATTTTTTTTCTTCTTCGTTTTTTATCAGTTGTTGTCATTTAATAATATTCCTATTAATGCAACTGTCCTACAAAAGGGTAGGAAGTTCCTTAAGTTGTATTTTCAAAAATCTAGCTCTTCAGCTGGCATGTATGCAGTTATGAGCAAGTATATCATCCCAAACAGGAGATGAATAATAATCACCAAGACGTCTGTGTCTATATACAATCGTGTCATCTAAACAACTATCAGATGATCGGTGAAAAGCTTGCATGCCTAATGCTTTGCGAAAATAAGCATCATGCCTTTCATTAGCCAGCTCAATAACTGTTGGGGCGGATGTCGTAACATGCTGCGCGTATAGATATGTAAAATCATAAAGTTTTGATTCTACGCCAAGATTAAGACTAATTCTGTCGAGCAGATAAATAAAATGAGCCCATGATAAATAGCATCGCGAAAGTGTGTGAAACGGTAACCGCCGCATCAGGCCTTCCTCTGCCGCAAATAGTAACCTTTTATATAAGTCAAGCGCGACTGCGTTGAATCCTAAGTTGTCGTATAGACCATATCTTGCCGCCGACTCCAGAACAACAGCCGTAACAAAAATATCTTCCTTATTACCCAGCTTAGCCCCTTTACTCTCATCAAACATAAAAAGAGCGGTTTTGTTTGATGTGTTAAGCTTAACGTCTTCACCAAGCTCAGAAGATGAATAAAGAGATTTGGAAATGCGATGAGTCAACACAGCCGCACTGGGGAACCGGAGTTCGGATGCCCTTTCGGCCTTTAGGCTAGCATATGCTTGAAGTCCATCCATTGCCTTAAATTGGTCATCCCAATCAAAGGGATAAAGATAGTCCGCCCGCGATGGATTCTTCTCCCAACGCCACCATTGAGAGCTCTCTTTTTCAGAGATCGCTTCTGATAAAATTCTTAAATACAACTTTTCAGCAGAAAGCGGACCGAATGTTTCCCAAAGCTGCTCCGATCTACAAATAGCCTCTAAAGCATACGCGAAAAGACCTGTGTTTGATGTGCCGCCGGATTGGCGAAACAATCCACTGGGACTTAAAACGAAGCGGTATGTGGGAAAGAGTAACAGGCCATAACTCTCTAAGGGCGTTTGTTCTTTTTGAATCATTGTTGTTTTCATATTAATCCTATAATGTAACAAAAAAGTAGAGTCAACAAACAAATATCTGCAAACCATGCAAAGTGAGACCACGCAATGTTATGCGTAACTAAACAATTGCTCCCAAGCCTGAAGCGTCTTATATGAGCTACTCGAGTGATTCTCTCACCCAACCCGAACATATGAACAAAAAAGCTAATAACGCTTTCGAGCATGTTTGAAAAAAAACCACCACTTTCACATCCAAGTGAGTAACGACGCGAATCTTTAAAATCAAAAATGAGGGGCCTTACATTAGCAATTACAATTGCGAAATTTTCAAGAAGAGTTGGCTGTGTATGAAGTGGCTGTTTTTTCCTTGGAATAAACCAGCCACACAGTATTCTAAAATTAACCCAATCACTCAACATAAGGACCAGTGCAGAACTCATTAAGAAGGCAGCCCATGTTGGCGAAAAATTCAGTACAATAACTATAAGCGCCAATAGCGATAGAATCAATTCAATGAAGAATAGATACTTACGGCTAACAATCATTGAGATGCGCAAGGACATAAGATGTGCAAGTAATACAAACCCACTAATCAATAAAAATATTAGCACACTGGCGCGACTTGTTAGCAAAAATGGCATGCACTGTCCAATAAGGGCGTACCCTACGAATCCCGAATCCCGAATCAACACACACCCTCCACATCAAGATCAATAATTTGATCAACTGGCAAAAGCCCAAGATGCTGTGTATCAAATGCTGAAACGATAACGCACTTCCGTAAACTTTGCACACAATATACAATCATTGCCCTCATCGTGTCTAAAGATGTTTCATCAAGACCCACTGCAAACTCGTCGATTGCAATAAGAGGTGCCTTACTATTTAGTGCAAGAAAGGCTCCTAGTAATTTCCGTCGGCTAAAATTAAGTAGACCAGTGCTGATAGACGGTTGTGTATAGATAATTTGATTTAAAACGTATCGTCTGGATTCTGCGCCGCATTGCGCCTGTGATAATACTTTTTCTATATCATCTACCATTATTTGCAAGCCAGGTTCAGCGAGAACAAGAGAAACATTCGGATTGCCCCTTATTGACCAACGCACATTGGATAGTTGTCTTAGATATGTGGTTTTCCCGCTACCGTTGCGACCAACAACAGCAATTAAGTTGCCTGATTTAAAAACCTTGGGCTGAACTCGTTTACGAAATGTGCCACGACGAAGCCACCCACTATGCTTCACCTCAAAAGCATTTAAACAAGATCTGCTTCGTCCAAATGCTACCCCCATATCCTCAGGTCCAGGTCGCTCAGCCAATTTAGAAATGCTATTTTTATTATGAAGCTGTAAATCAAGCCGCATGGTTTGAATTTCAGGTTGATCAGAGTTTACAAACTCCAATGTTCCGCACCCGTCATTTTTGACCTGCTGCGTGAGATATTGCGATATCTTGTTTTGCCACACTAAGTCTAGATGTGTCGCCCATTCATCAAGTACAAGCCAATTTCTTCTTGCCGCTAATGCAATAGCGATAGAAGTTCTCATGCGTTCCCCATCTGACAACTCGTAACTGAAGCGTGAAAGAAGAGGTGAAAGTTCAAACAATCCAATTAATGACTGTAAAAAATTATTATCAACTGAATCAGACGCTGTTTCCAACTCATCACATACCGGCAAACCAAACAGGCCATCATTAGGTGATTGCGGAACAAAAGCACAGACACTCATTGTCAAAGGTTGTAATAATTTGCCATTAACGCGGATACAAGGTGCGGACGACTGATCAAGTAGAGGCCTAAGTTGACCTGCGATATATCGAAAGAGGGAAGTTTTCCCCGAGCCATTAGCGCCAACATACAGATTTCGAACGCCGGGGCTCACGAAAACTGAAGATACAATCTCAAGAACAGCGTCCCGCCCAAGCGTTATTTTTCCAAGTCCAATCTCAAGCACGTCAATTAACCTTTAGAATATCATTTAACCTTTTTTCAAACACTTTTTCTCCCAAAAATACACCACAAATAGTTACAACTATATTCATTGGTATGAGAAAGTAAATATATGATATGAGCCGATCAAGGCTTACATGAATGTTACCACTGCCTGCTGATAAATAAGTAGCAAAGCCTTTTATCATTAGCTGTAAGATCAAAATTAACAATCCTGTAATAATCAGACCGCCTGCTATCGCGCCTAAATAGAGCCCGACACGCCTGTATTTAAATACCCGATATAAAAGATCCCACGTTAAGCCCGCCGCCACTCCAATTAGCAGTTTGTAAACACCCGGCGGGCCGAGCGTTGTAGTAAAAATTGCGGCGGTTGAAAATACAAACCACATTACGGTGCCGGACCATTTATATTTATTTCTAGTTCCAAGCATCCCTATGGTCAAGATCATTGAGGTCAATACACCGTTAAACAATCCCCCAACAAGCGGAATCCCTGTAGTAAATGTTGCTGCCGTGCCAAGGACAAAGGCTACGATAAATGCGCACAATCCAACTATAACACAGAAAAGTTGTCCATTCATTCATGTTTCTCCTTTTTCGATAAAACCTCTGCCGTCAAACGTCCCGCTGTCCACCGGCTGTAATTAATTGGCTGCAGACTTAATCCATCTCCTATCAAATGGAGAACTGATTCTCAATAGTCCAAAGGTTAAGATTTGACTTCTTCCATCCTCCCCATGCGAGAATCGCCCTTTTGGGTTGCCTCCCCTGGTTATTTCCGTGACCCCATCGATTCTTTGAAAAAGTTCAGATACATCTACGAAAGGTATGCCCATTCCATTTTCAATTACGGTAACAGACGACATCATCTTCAATACATTCTATTCAAAGATCACGTCAACCGATGGGGCATCGGTTGCATGGCTATTCCATATTTATTCTGCCAGCGCATGAATCCGCTTAGCATGGGTTATCTTCGATTTACTCGCCGGCGAATACATTACGAATAATACAGCATCAGAAACAAAATGCAAGAAAAACAATCAGTTGGTTGTCATAATATTTTTTATGATAGAACCAGGACGAGATGGGGAGTCTCTCTATTTTTCTTGTCAAGAGAAAAGAACGATTTACAACAACCTCCTCTTTGCGTTCTCACCTTTCATCTAGAATTCAATAAATTAATCAGATTAGCAATTATGCCTGTTAGTATTTGAAGTCTGAACCTATTTATCAAGATTGAACAGGAAATCAGGACCAGTCACATTTTCACTATCGCCAACATTCACCATTTTATCTTTTAATTAGTTCTTCGTCCGTCTTGTCGCCTAAGAAGCCTATTTACCGCGTACGAAAATATAGACACGCTCAATAACAACAGCCACTGCCAAGAAAATCAGCCCTCCGCGGCCTTTAAGCTTATTGACTATATCATTCATATATGCTCCGGATTTACTCATACAGGAGTATTGTATTTCTCAGGTTGATCAATCACGTCACGAGCTCGCTGAGAAGAATTAACGCTCGTCCCGCGCTAGCGGGATTAAAACATCAGGGCAAAGTTGATTCAGTATAGGGAGCCACGGCTTTAGTGTCAAGAAAATTGCAGTTATTTTTATGCAGTTATTTTTATGTTAGGAGCAAATAGAAAAGTCCTATTTTGTAGCACATGATATGTCCGCTTTTACTATGCTTAAGTAAAGGGGCTGAAGGCGTAGCCGGAAGCCCCTTTACTTCGATTTTGGCGAGCG
>JANYAY010000050.1 GCA_025361065.1 Deltaproteobacteria bacterium | reverse complement strand
GAGACTGTGTCATAATTACCATTTCGTCATTCCGTGCAAGCGTAGCGCGACACGGAATCCAGTATTATCAGTGAGTTCTGGATGCCGATTTTCATCGGCATGACACTATTGATAGCACTTTTGCTATTGCGACACAGTCTCGAAAGCCGGAATCCAGACATTTCAACGCTGGACACCGGTTTTCACCGGTGTGACAGCCTTTTTACGAGACCATTCAAGTATGATTATTGTAACTATTCTCTATCCTGCAAAGTTGTGTCAATAACTTCATTCATGCTCCCTGTCCGGTAACCCCGGAGATCAAGAGTAGTGTACATAAAGCCCAATTGCCGGAATTTTTCATAAATTCTGTCCATTATTTCCGTATCAAAAAATTTATCCCGTTCTGTTGCGGCAACTTCTATCCTGGCCACATCGCCGTGATGACGGACTCTCACCTGCCGAAAACCCAGGTCCAGCAGAAACTGCTCCGCCTGATCCACAACGTGAAGTTTATCCCCGGTTATCTTCTGCCCGTAAGGAAATCTCGAAGCCAGGCAGGCAAAGGCCGGTTTATCCCAGGTCGGCAAATTCATTTTCTTGGACAGTATCCGGATGTCCTCTTTCCCGAAGCCTGCTTCTTTTAAAGGACTGGCCACACCGAGTTCGCGGATTGCCTTCCTACCCGGCCGGAAATCACCTAAATCGTCAACGTTAGATCCTTCCACGACATGCCGGATATTATTGCTTTGCGCTACTGCAATAACTTTCGCCAAAAGCTCTCGTTTACAATAATAACATCGATTGGTGGGGTTATCGGAAAAGCCTGCTATATCCAGTTCCTCGGAAGTGATAACAATATGCCTGATCCCTGCCTCTTGAACAAAGTCCGAGGCCTCCCGGAACTCCCTTTCGGGATACGTAGACGACCTGGCTGTTACGGCAATGACATTATCACCCAGTACCTCATGGGCGATCTTCAGCAAAAAGGTGCTGTCCACGCCCCCTGAATAAGCAACGGCAACACTTTCCAATTGTTTCAGATGTTCCTTTAATTTGCTTAACTTGTCTTCTATTTCCATATTTTTTCTTTCTCACAGTATAAGTCCTGCTTCATTATATCTTACATTATTTTGTTAAATATAGCACCTACAACTGCTCAGTGGTGGACAATTGTCAGTCCTGGGGTATTACGGATTGAAGAGAGTAACGAAAAAATCAGACGGAGCGCCAGCAATCTGGTGGATTGATCTTGTTAAACAACATGCTTATTGGTCTCATCGTATAGTTTTCACCCAAAGAAAGGAAACTGCTTCAACTGTTTTATGGATTGCCTTTTCTAACTGTTTGCATCCCCTTGGTGTATACTCATAATGAACAAATCTATAATGCCTTAGATCAAATGGAACATCTCCAACATCTTGAGTAAGAAGAATAACTGGTTTACCTATTGTATGAGCAATCCCAACTTCATACATAACGTTAGCGTTTCTACCGGTTATCTCCGCTATAACAACAGAAGATTCATTGATTCCTGCCCAAATATCTTCCATTATTGGATCAACGCCATATATATCATCAGCTCGAATGGATGACATCCCGGCATTTGATAATGCAGGCATTATGTGGTCATTGTAAATTGTGTCAAATGGTTCACGAAAAGGGCATAAGACAAAAGCTTGATTTATCTTCTTGGTGAACTTTCTTCTTAAAAAGACAGGATTTATCCCCAAATCACCTATGGGCAATTCGTTTTTTAAGACTTTTACAATATCACCCTTATCGTCCCAAACCATTTCTATACATATTTCGACACATCCATTACAGATGTATACAGATGGCCCGGCGATTAGCTTTTCAACTTCATTTTGTTTTTTCCCACAAAAAGAGCATTCAAGAGGCTTCTTGACCTTTACCGTTCTCTCTTGTTTCTTTTTCGGATGATGAATATTACAAAATCCCGTTTCATCTATTGCATAATTACGGCATGAACTTCCTGCGACTGTTTTTGCTTTGCATTTGTCTGTATACATTTAAGTTCCCATATACTTTAAACAATTAAGGAAATTTAAGGGGACGGTTCTATTTATTTCTACTTTCCAGTTTCACGAAAATAGAACCGTCCCAATTTGCCCACAATTTGCCTGTGGCTATTTACCGGTTAGTTCCAATTCTTTGACAATCGGTTCCAATTGATTCATGAGCTCATTAAATACTGCCGGAGGAACATCAAGTCCTAATCGTGTGAAATATTGTTCGCCTTGCGTCCTGATTTTCTTCAACGTTGCCAGAGGATCATCAGCTTCCAAACATGCATTTAAAACCTCTTGAGCTGCCAATAACGTCAGCTTCTTTTGCTCTTTCTTTATTTGCCTTTTCTTCATTTATTTCTCCTTATCGATTGAGGTTATTCTCCAGGTAAAAAATCTTATACTTTGTCCAATAATATTCTCTATCGTATAAATGTTGGAAGCGAAATTAACGGGACGGTTCTATTTATTTCTAATTTCCAGTTTTACAAAAATAAACCATCCAATTTTTTACAGGCTGTTCAAAAAGGTTTAGATGCAAGGCGCGCGAGGACCGAGGAGCGGAGCGTATATGGTAATACGTGAGCACCGCGGCCCGGAGGGCAACACCGCAGATAGGCCTTTTCAACAGTCTGCTACTTCAGCTTGTTGATCATACTCGCCATAGGAGATTTAAGGGGACGGTTGTCCCAATTTGCCCTATAGCAGTTTATTTTCCCCATTAATCCATTTTTCCAGACATTATGCAGGTGTAGCACACTCGGTCAAAACAAAATCCTTGCCGCATACTGCTAAAAAGAGGCGGTTTAGTTGGTCAAGTGTCGGCATTGCCTTTCCTTGCTCATATCGGGCATAGGCGTTATGAGATTTCATGCCCATGCGCCGTGATACTTCTATGAGCGTTAATCCACTTTTCGCTCTTTGCCAACGGAGTAAATAGGCAATTAAAGTGCGCTGGTCATCCGTGCCAATCTCAAAATAGTTATCACGACCGGGATAAACCTTCACTTTGAAACCCTTTTTGTTTATTACTGACTCAATGGCATCAGCTACCATGTCAAACGCTTCTTTCTTAGTGTGTCCCTGAGTGAATACTCCAATAATAGGAACGTCTACAGCCCAATATTTGCCTTGTTTACTGACTTTCCCTTCTAATCGCATGATCAATCTTCCTTTGCCTGTTTTATAATGCTATGAGCCGTGTATTCATTTATTTCGACGTGACGCGGTATGGGCATTTCTCTTAACCCATTTGTCCAAACATCATGTCGCCCACCATGTCTGAGAAAAAGCAATCCCATTGATTTTAGTTTTTTCTCGAGATCACGTCTCTTCATGGTTCACGTCTTACACATATAAGTGTAAATGTCAACAAATAGTTCATCTCAAAATATACGACAGGATAAGCGATTTAAGGGGACGGTTCTATTTATTTCTACTTTCTCGTTTCACGAAAACAGAACCGCCCCAATTTGCCATCCGGAGTTGGCTACCTTTCCTATGGCTGCGCCTTCATATCGCCAAGTCTCTTGGGCATATCATCGAGACTCTTCAGGATCTCGGTGGTCAATCGGGCGATTCGGTCCAGATCGAGATTCCCGTTAACTTCTTTTTCCAAGATGTCAAGATTCATCTTTATGGCGGCAAGATTACGGTTCATCCTTTCCATCATCGGCTTCACATTTGTTTGCATCGTTGCATCCATTGTTTTCACATGTGCGCTTTGATATTTCTCAATCAGCTCGCAGGCCCTCTTCATTTCGGCAAAAGCAGATTTAATAAATTCGGCATTGATCTGTGAACGCCTTTCGGTAATCTGTACACGCAATGCATCCGTAAACGCGGTCATATATTGGATCGATGTTTGAGTCAGGGCCTTATTCGGCTCCTGCATCATTCTCGCAAAGTCCGCATTCACGGGTTTGCCCATCATGCCACTGCCCATTTGGGCGGGAGCTGAAGTTGCTATAATAACAAACAGTATAACCATCAAACATCTTTTTATCCATCCCATAATATTCCCTCCTGTGTTTAATACGCGGTCTAAAGTTAGCACATCAGTCTCATCACATACTACATCTAGGCAATGCCTCCATTTCTCATTGTCCTGATGTAACCAACACAATACTTCTTGTAATATCTTTTATATATACCACCATAGGGTATATATTGGCATCGGTTTTGCCACTGTCAAATAATATTCCAATAAACAGAAAAAGCACGGACTCCTCTATTTTAACCTTGCTCATGTTGATAAATTTCCCTCTCTTATCCTGAAAAAAAGATCAATTTCAATAGATTTTATGATGATTAATAAAGAAATAGCTTCAACAATTACGAGGTGAAATAATGAATTTGATGGAGGTTATCGAGGTGTGTATAGCAGGAAGTGATGGCGTAATCCTAAGAACTTATTAACCGGACAAACTATGGTTCTTATCCAAACCAACTATACTCAAAAGCACCTGCTTTACAACAGGCCGTTCAAATACCCTAAAGGGCACGCGAATCGGTATCCAGACGTCGTCCCGGCGAAAGACGGGAACCAGAATATTTGATAAAAATACTGGATTCCGAATCGCGCTTCGCTTGCCCGGAATGACAAAAAAGTAATTGCGACACAGTCTCATGCACCGGAGTAAACTGCCGGGAGCCTTTTGTAAAATCCTGCGGCTTTTACCGGTAAGGTACTTGGCCCATTCATATTACGCTCCCTGACCTGACGGGATTGCGTTCCCGGTCAACAGCCTTTGCCGAAGCCCCAATTTTTACAGACTGCTCAAAAAGGTCTAGATGCAAGGCGCGCGAGGATTTAGGAATGAGGCCTACTTTTCGTAGGTCGCAGTGACTAAACCGGAGCGCAACGCCGCAGATAGGCCTTTTTCAGCAGTCTGTCATCTGAGCTTGTTAATCATGCTCGCCATATACCCCGCACCGAAACCATTGTCGATATTGACTACGCAAACACCGCCGGCGCAGCTGTTGAGCATGGACAACAAAGCGGCGATTCCCTGAAAACTTGCGCCATAGCCCACACTGGTCGGTACGGCGATTACCGGTTTATCCACGAGTCCGCCGATGACGCTGGGCAGAGCTCCTTCCATACCGGCGGCAACGACGATCACCTTAGCCCCCCGGATGATATCCAGTTTGTCAAACAGGCGGTGAACACCGGCCACACCGACGTCAACAATCCTCTGCACTCGATTGCCGAAAATCTCCGCGGTAACGGCGGCTTCCTCGGCAACGGGCAGATCTGATGTTCCCGCCGTGACGACGGCAATATAACTGTCCGGTGTCTCCATTGTCTTTTTCTGCACGGTGATAGTCCTGGCGAGAGTATTATAGGCGGCATCGGGACATATCTGCCTTATCTCCTCATACAATGCTTCCGTGGCCCGCGTGGCCAGGATGTTCGAATCCAGAGAAAGCATTGCCCGAACAATTGTTTTTACCTGTTCGGTTGTTTTTCCCGGGCAATAGATCACTTCGGGATAGCCAACGCGGCGCTCCCGGTTTATATCGAGTTTCGCGCATCCCAGATCGGCATAAGACATGGTCTGCAGCCGGGAAACACCTTCGGCGATATCGATTTTTTTGTCGCGGATACTTTCCAGCAACAAACGCGCCTCATTGACATCCATAAAAACCTTCCTTATTTTCCCTGATCATCTGACGTAACCCCGGCATTAGAGACAGTGTCACAATTCACGTTTCGTCATTCCGCCCAGCATGCGCCGGATTATATTCCAGCGTAGCGCGACGAAGAGCCTGCCCCGTAATCTATACGGGGGAATCCAGTATTATCAGTAAGTTCTGGATACCGATTTTCGAGACTGTGTCGTAATTACTTTCTTTGTCATTCCGTACAAGTGAAGCGCGATACGGAATCCAGTAATTACATCAACTTCTGGATACCGGCTTTCGCCGGTATGACAATTTTGAAGCTGTTTTCTCCTATTGCGACACAGTCTCATTCCCCGGGCTGAATCAACCACCTCGCGAGCTCGCTCGTGAGAATTAATGCTCGTCCCGCGTGAGCGGGATTATAAGATCATATATCTCTTTCACGCTGACGCCGTTCTCCTTCGCCAATCTCCTGCAATCATCATACTCCGCCTTGGATTTGATTTTCCGACCCTGCCAGTAACCATTTTTAATGGAGACATCCCCGAATTTTGTCGACAAAGTCGAGAAATCGCGTTGCAGCATGGACCGAGATACGCGCTGCAATCTAAGGCCGAAGGTGGAGGTGAAAAGCCAGAGAATCTCCTCCATAGCCCACCTATTGCTCTCAGCACACAGAACGCTGATCTTTATCGCCGGACGGGACTTTTTCATGATAATCGGGGTAAGGAATACATCGTATGCCCCCTTCGCGAAAAGAGCATCCATCACATCTTCATACATTTCCGGGTTCATATCATCAATGTTGCATTCCACCAGAAGGGCCATCTGCTTTTCCGTATCATCCGGACCTCCCGCAAACGTTTCACCCGGCATCTCTCCGAGGTAAGCGCGCAGCACATTCGGAATATCCGTATCCCTGTGGCCGATTCCGTAACCGATTTTCTGCGGCGTGAAATGAAGCTCCTCCGTAAAAGTATCAACGGTAGCCGCCAGAATTGCCGCACCGGTAGGAGTAGTGGTTTCCAGGGGAACGGCGCCGGATTTTACTGGAATACCCAGGAGAATTTCTACGGTCGCCGGCGCCGGGACAGGCAAAATTCCATGGGCGCACCGGACAAAACCGCTGCCCAGCTCAACAGGAGAAGAAAGTATCCGGTCCGGACGGAGGTAGTCGAGACAAATCGCGGCGCCGACAATGTCAACTATGGAATCGACGGCTCCGATTTCATGAAAATGGACATCGTCTATATTGTGTCCGTGAATTTTTCCTTCCGCCTCGGCAATCCGCCGGAATATATTGAGGCTGATAGTCTGGACTTTTTCGGACAAATCACTTTTGTTGATAATATGGATGATGTCTTTGAATGTTCTCGCACCAGACTCATGACCGTTACCGTCAGGAACATCGTTAGTCACAACGACCTCGACCCTGGTTCCCGTAATGCCCTTCCTCTGATCTTTGGTAATTTTTACCTCATACTCCCCGATATTCAGTTTTTTCAATTCGCCCAGCAGGTAATCCGGAGCAACACCAAGATCAATCATTGCGCCCAGGTTCATATCGCCGCTGATACCGGCAAAACAATCATAATATAATATCTTCATCAAGTAATCCCTTCACGTTACAACAGACATATTATATCTCAGAAGTGAAAATTACTGCCAGATGTTCAGGGCCGTCAGCGCCTTTGGAATGCCACAGGCGAATAATCCTGGCCTGCCTGTCATTTTTATCAGCACCGTTCTGGATGGTCAAAAGGATTGTATCGTCCACTTTAAGGATCACCCTTTTTCCGGCGGCCCGGACAAGATGGGCGCCGCTGACGGATATATCGACGATTTCGAGGCAATCGTCACCAAGCTTGATCTTCATCTCCGGCTGAGGCCGGCGCCGCTCATGAACCCGGAGGTCGCACACATCGCAAGGCGAAACGCGCTCGACGATGATGACCGGAAATCCCCGGCCGACGGTGACATATCCCTCACGCATCTCGACGATCCTGGCCCGGAAACCCCGCCGGATGCGCCGATCCGCCAATGTTAAATATGTTACGATAATAGTCTTATCGATATAACTGTCCGGAAGGGGTGGCGCAATCTGCAAAAGAACGATCCTGTCTTCCAGAATATCCTGAACCGAGGACGATCTAATCACACCATGTTCCACGACAATATCCACCGGCTGTCCGATCTTTATCTCAGGCAAGGTTCCTCTTCCTTTCCAACAGTTAACAGGATGTTACCCCCTTTGTTCTGCAGCAGACTGTTCAAAAAGGTCTATATGCAAGGCGCGCGAGGATTTAGGAATGAGGCCTACTTTTGCGTAGGCCGCAGTGACTAAACCGGAGCGCAACGCCGCAGATAGGCTTTTTTCAACAGTCTGTTAGTTTACATCATTTTTCGGATCCTCACTTCAATATCTTTCTCGTCTCGCAGCAGTTCAATCAGCTTCGATGTGTCTGTGTTGCCGTAATGGTAAGGATAAAGAATCCCTGGCCGGAAAGATTTTGCGGCATCAGCAACCATCTCCGGAGTCATTGTGTAGGGAAGATTCATGGGCAGGAAGGCAATATCGATACTTCTGAGGCTCTTCATTTCCGGTGTATTTTCCGTATCCCCGGCAATATACAGGCGTTTGTTTCCGAAAGTGATAATATATCCGTTACCTGTGCCTTTCGCATGGTAGGGAACGCCGGGGCTGCGCATATTAACAAGGTTGTATGCGGGCACTGCTACAATCCGGAAGCCCTGGACGGTTTTTTCATCGCCGTTCTTCAGGACGATTCCGCCTGCAATCTGCCCGGCGATGGTCTGAGTAATTACTAATGACGTTTTGCCGGTTTTGACGGTGTCTATTGTCTTGAGGTCGAGATGATCGCCGTGCTCATGAGTCACAAGAATCAAATCCGCTTTCGGCAGGTTGGAATAATCGGCATACTGGGACACCGGATCAATGTAGATAATCTTTCCGCCAAACGACAGCATAATTGACCCATGACCAAGAAAAGTAATCGCCAGATCACCCTGCGTCGTTTTGATTTTATCGGTTGTAATATTTTGATCTGCGGCCATAACTTCCGTTGCGGAGAATAAGATTAAGCTCATGCATAAAAATAATATTTTTGTCATAAATTCCTTCCTCCTTCCTGTTTCCTTCTTTGACTACTGTATAGTTTTAATGCTCCCAAAAATGCAGAGTATTATTTTGCTTTCTCACTTTATTATTCAATTGGCTTGGCATCGACAATAAAATATTGTGTATCGCCGAAGCAGCTCGTCGGAATGCCTTTATGCTGTTCATAAACGAGAACAACCCGTTTACCGGCGAGTTTGTTAATGCGTTTGGCCACTTCATCGTCCCGGATACTGAACAGGAATTTATCCGGGATGGCGCCGGGCATTGTTACCATGGCCATTTCGCCTTCCCATGTTTTACAGACCCAGCCGCTTTGGGACAGCTTCTGAATATAACCCGCCCGTTCGCCCCGGGAAAAACTCCAGGTGAGTGTAACCCAGGTATAAAAAATAAAGCCGATGATGGGCACCAGCACAATACCGACGAGCTGTAATTTCCAACTCGCTTTGTTTTTCCCATTTTTACTATCCACCGTAATATCTCCTCATATAATACTTTTGTCGGCCCGGATAAGATATCCGTCTGTCCACTAGGAATATAAATAGAAAGGCCTTTTATGTCAATGACATAATAATGCAAAGTTGCATTCCAGCGACTGCCAAATCTTATTTTATAGCTCCGCCCGTGCCGCGTGGTAGGAACTGCGCACCAGCGGGCCCGCCTCCACATATTTAAATCCAAGTTTACAGGCAATTTCTTTTAACCTGGCAAATTCGTCAGGATGATAGTATTTGGCAACCGGCCAATGTTTCAGCGTCGGCCTCTGGTATTGCCCGATAGTCAGACGCGCGCAGGAAACAGCGGCCAGATCATCCAGCAGACGGAGAATGTCATCATTGCTTTCTCCAAAGCCGATCATAAAACCGCTTTTGGCAACAACTGAAGATGTTGCTATCCGGCTTAAGAGTTCCAGCGAAATGTTGTAATTGCCCGAAGGACGCAAATGCGGGAACAATGGTTTTACAGTTTCCATATTGTGGTTGATAACATCGGGATGAGCGGCAATCACTTTTTCCAGTGCCGGAAAGTCGCCTTGAAAATCGGGAATCAATACTTCAATTTTGCACTCAGGTCGAACTTGGCGTAAATTGTTGATGCAGTAGGCAAAAATTCCGGCGCCGCCGTCCGGCAGATCATCACGGGTTACCGAAGTGACGACGATATATTTCAAGTCCATTTTCTGCACAGCGGCTAAAAGACGATCTACTTCATTTTCCGCTATGGGCAGGGGTTCGCCATGTTGCACATTGCAATAGAGGCAGTGCCGCGTACAGATATTTCCAAGAATTAAAAAGGTTGCCGTACCGGAGGCGAAACATTCGGCAATATTGGGACAAGCCGCTTCCTGACAGACAGTATGGAGTTTCAACTGAGCCAGAGTTGCTTTAATCTTCCGGCATTCGGCAGCGTAAGGCAGACGTACTTTTAACCAGGGAGGCTTGCGGAGTAGTTTCGTTTTTAGTTGCCGTTCATTCATGTTGGACTCGTAAAAAGTCCGTCACACCGGTGAAAACCGGTGTCCAGCGTTTTGTAAGTCTTTGATATATCTGGATTCCGGCTTTCGCCGGAATGACGATTCTGAGGCTTTTCCCACTTTTTACGAGGTCGTCATTCATATGTTCTCACACCAGGCAATCAGGGTAAATGCAGCGGTAGATATTTTTTATAATTCGCATAATCTTTATCCAGAGTGAAGATACTATGATTTTTTCCAGCAGACATCCGGTTTGCGGGCAGCCAGCACTTCGTCCAGTCTGCTGACCTCCGTGCTCAAAGGTGCGTCTTTTAACCGCTGAGGATTTTCCCTGGCCTCGCGGGAAATGATGATCATCGCCTGGCAGAAAGCATCCAGAGTTTCTTTGCTTTCCGTCTCCGTTGGTTCAATCATAATGGCTTCGGGAACAATCAGCGGAAAGTAAATCGTCGGCGGATGATAGCCGAAATCGATCAATCTTTTGGCAATGTCAGTAGTGTGTATACCATTTTCTTCGACCTGACGGGAACCGGAAAAAACACATTCATGCATGCAGACGCGATCGTAAGGCAAATCAAAATATGGTTTTAATTTTTCCTTGATGTAATTGGCATTGAGCACAGCCATTTGTGTGGCGTGCTTCAGGCCTTCCGCACCCAGCGAGCGAATGTAAGCATAGGCTTTGACAATCACATTGAAGTTGCCGTAGAAAGCCCGCACCCGGCCGATGGAATACGGAAAATCCTCCGACCACCGGTAGCCATCGTCTGTTTTGACAATACGCGGCACAGGAAGATAATCTACCAGCACCTTACCCACTCCCACCGGACCACTGCCGGGGCCTCCTCCGCCGTGCGGCGTGGAAAAAGTTTTGTGCAGATTGAGCTGGATAACATCGAAACCCAAATCTCCCGGCCTGGTTATGCCCAAGAATGCGTTAGCATTGGCGCCGTCGGCATAAAGCAGTCCGCCTTTTTCATGAATAATACGGGAGACTTCTTCAATATTGCGTTCAAATAACCCCAGTGTGTTGGGATTGGTCAGCATCAGAGCGGCGACATCTTCCGTCATCAAAGATTTCAGATGATCAATATCTACACCGCCTTCGTTGTTGGAACGGAGAGTTACGGTTTCAAAACCACACAAGGCGCCGGAAGCCGGGTTGGTCCCGTGGGCGGCATCGGGAATAAGGATGCGATGGCGCTTTTCACCCTTTTTCTCGAAATATTTTTTAATCATCATCATGCCGGCAAACTCGCCGTGTGCGCCCGCTGCCGGCTGCAGCGTGAATTCGGCCATGCCGAAAATATTACACAAGTACTGCTGCATCTCATCCATTAATTGCAGGTTGCCCTGTGCCCATTCATCGCCGGCATAAGGATGCAATCCGGTAAAGCCGGGCAGTGCGGCAGCGTTTTCATTGACTTTGGGATTGTATTTCATAGTGCAGGAACCCAGGGGATAAAAGCCCAGATCAAGGCCGAAATTGCGCCGCGACAAATTGGTGTAATGGCGGATCAAATCCACTTCAGCCACTTCGGGCAAATCGAGCTCCGTACGCAGATATTTCCGATCGATAACGGCTTCAATATTTATTGCGGCTACGTCACTTGCGGGAATACATCCGGCGCCGCGTCCGGGGCGGCTTTTTTCAAAAATCAACTCCATTAGAGAGCTCCTTTAACTATATCCACAACCCGATCAATATCTTCTTTAGAAACCATTTCCGTAGCACAAAAGAGCAGGGCGTTTTTCAATTCGGGATAGCTTTTCGGCAATTCATAAGCGCCAACGATCCCCTCTTTCTTTAGTTTTTCATTAACAAGGCGGGCATCAGGGCAACTCACGGCAAACTCATTATAAACCGGTGCGGTAAACACTTCTTTCCAGCCGGGAATCCCCAGGAGCTGTTTTTTCAGATACTGTGTTTTCTGAACATTCAGTGCGGCCAGTTTTTGCAGATTTTTGCCTAAGGTTGCGAGATATACTCCGGCCGCCAGCGCGCAAAGAGCTTCATTGGAGCAGATGTTGGAGGTTGCCTTTTCCCGGCGGATATGCTGCTCACGAGTCTGCAAAGTTAGAACAAAACCACGCCGGCCGTTTTTATCCACAGTGGCTCCAACCAACCGCCCGGGAATCCGTCGCAGGAATTTTTCGCGGGCCGCAAAAATTCCGAGATAAGGACCGCCATAGTTGAGCGGATTGCCGAAGCTCTGGCCCTCACCCACCACAAAATCAGCCCCCGATTCTCCCGCCGGTTTGAGAATGCCTAGTGCCGTCCCGTCGGTAAAAGCGGCAACAAGCATTGCGCCAAAGCTATGAACCGCCTCGGCAAGAGGAGCGATATCTTCAATTACACCGAAAAAATTGGGGCTCTGCACCAGAACGGCCGCCACATTTTCCGCCAATTCTTTTTGGAGCAAATCCAGATCTATTTGTCCGGTTTGATTAAACGGTATTTCGCAGACCTCATAGCTATTAGACCAGCAGTAAGTGCGCACAACAGCCCGATATTCGGGGTGTACGGAACGGGCAATAATTATTTTGGACCGGTTCAGCGTTTTAGCGGAAAGAACGGCCGCTTCCGCCATGGCCGAAGCGCCGTCATACATCGAGGCATTGGCAATCTCCATCCCGGTGAGATGCGCAATCATTGTCTGGTATTCGTAGATAGCCTGCAGGATACCCTGGCTTATTTCAGCCTGATAAGGGGTATAGGCCGTGTAAAATTCAGCGCGATTTATTATGTGTCCGACAACTGCCGGAATAAAATGATGGTAAGCCCCGGCGCCGGTCAAGGTCAAATGCGGCAAAATATTTTTCCGGCTCAAACCATTCAGGAGAGCTATCGTTTCCTGCTCGGAGAGAGGCGCGGGAATATCCGGCAATTGCGCAAGGCGGTATTTTGCGGGAATATCGGCAAACAGCTCCTCGACATCGGCAATGCCGACAGCTGCTTCCATTTGGGCTATGTCTTCCTCCGTATGAGGCGCATAATTCATCAGTGCTTTTCCTCGGAAATCAATAAATCATACGTTGCGGCATCAATCAGGGAAGCAAGTTCAGCCGTATCGCTGACGCGCATCCGGACAATCCAGCCTTCACCAAAGGCATCTTGATTAATGAGTGCCGGGTCTTCCTCCAGTTTGCTGTTAATGGCAATTACTTCGCCGCTGACCGGAGCGTAAATATCGGATACCGATTTTACGGATTCCACGACGGCCATAGATTCACCTTTTGCCACTTTTTTCCCTATCTCGGGCAGTTCGACAAAAACAATGTCCGTGAGCATCTCCTGCGCATAATCGGTGATACCGATCAGAACCATGCCGGCACCTTCATCCTTAGTCCATTCGTGATCACGGGAATAGCGTCTATCAGTCGGGTTTTGTTTGGACATTTTCACTCTCCTTAATTTTTCTTTTTTTCTCAGGTATTTAGGCTGAAGACCGAAGGCTGAAGTTTATTTAGTGGCCTTCGGCCTTGTTTTTTATTTCCGCTTTTCCCTTCAGCCTTGTCTTCTGTCTTCAGTCCTCAGCCTTCAGCCTTTTATAAAAAGGGATTTTAACAATTTTCGCTGCACTCCGCGAGTCGCGGACAGCAATGGAAATTCCGGTATCCGGTGCACTGTACTGGACATCGACGAAAGCCAAACCAATAGCTTTATTTAAAGTCGGGGCAAAGGTTCCCGAAGTGACAATACCGATTTCTTTATCCTGGTGAAAAACTTTATAACCGTGCCGGGCAATGCCCCGGCCGGTCATTTCCAGGCCGACCATTTTTTTCTTAATACCGGATAGTTTTAAAGCCCGGAGAGCCGCAGCGCCGGCGAATTCCTTATCAAAATCAACAAGCCAACTATAGGGCACTTCTAATGGACTCACACTTTCCGTAATATCCTGGCCGTTGAGCAACATGCCTGCTTCCAGCCGCAGGGTATCACGAGCCCCCAGTCCGGCCGGTTTTAAACCAAAATTGACACCCTCTTTCATAATTCTATCCCAGACATTGCCAATGATCGCGGCCGGGGAATAAATCTCAAAACCATCTTCTCCGGTGTAACCACTGCGGGAGATGATTGCCGGTTGACCTGATACTTTTAATTCTACAAAATGATAGTATGCCAGACTGTTTAAATCATAATGGGTCAGCCTACTGAGGATTTCCTGAGCGCACGGGCCTTGTAAATCAAGTTTGCCCGTATTATCACTGATATTTTCCAGTGTACAGTCAAACCCTTTGGCCTTATGCAGGGCATTGATCCTTTCCCAGTCTCTCGCACAGGTCGAAGCGTTGGTAACCAGCATATAGTAATCCTGAGCCAGCTTATAGACAGTCAAATCATCGATTATTCCGCCATCGTCGGTGAGCAGGGCGGAAAGTTTGATCTGCCCGATTTCCTGCTTTTGTAAATTCCTGGTCAGGGCAAACTGCAGCAGGTCTGATGCTTGCGGCCCTCTTACTTCAATTTCTCCCATGTGGCAAATGTCAAAGAGGGTCGCCGCATTGCGGGTTGTTTTATGTTCGTCAATGACATTCGTATATTGAACGGGCATAGCCCAACCACCAAAATCAATTATTTTGGCATTCAGGGCAACGTGCTTTTCATATAATGGTGTTTTTTTCATTTTTACTTAAACCAAGTATCGAAAAACAAAAGATAATCCTATCAGGAAAATGCATACCGCCATAAAAAAATAACTTTTCCGGAAAAATTGAGCGCCCAGCACAACTTGACCGCAATGCCGGCAAAGAGTAAATCGGGAAGAAATTTCCTCGCTACAGGATGGACAGAGCAAAATATTTTTCACTACATCGGGCGAATGTCTGTCAATGTTTTGCTTTAATGCGGAGTGAATATCATAATTCCCTTCACAGTCCATTCCCGGGCATTTATCCTGCACCGGCATATCGTCAGTCCAAAGGAAAGATTTTTTGCACACCGGACAATGGACCTGCAACATGAAAATTCTCCAGGGGGAAATTAATAATGAAATTCCGATTAAATTTTCCAGCATTATTGCGTGAGAACTACTACAACTTAGAATAGATTTCAAGATTTAATCAAGAAATTTCCGGTGGAATAAAAAAGTAACGGGAATTAATAATCAAGTTCGGCCAAAGAGTTTATTAAAAAGTTTTTCTTTGCTCTTGGGGTAATAAATGTCCCCTTCATAATCAACAATTAATTTACCATCCAGATGGTCTATCTCGTGCTGAATAACCCTGGCGACATAATCCAGATATCTTTTGCTGATTTTTTCGCCTTTAGCATTCAGGCCGCGAACCTTGATTTCCGGGAAGCGACTGACATCTATCTGGATTTCCGGGCAGGATAAACAACCTTCAGACATAGTCACTTTTTCGCCACGCGTCTGAGTAATCCGCGGATTGATCAACACTTCGAAATCATCGGGCTTTATTTTTTCTTTTTCACCGAAATTTTTATTACGAAAGACAATAATCCTTTTAGTAATGCCTATTTGCGGAGCGGCAAGACCGGAAGCATCATCTCTGTCTAAAAATGAATCAATGAGGGTTTGGACAGCGCTGCGGGATTCTTTATTTAACGGCGCAGGAATTTCGGCAGATTTTTTACGTAAAACGGCAGTATCTTTTTCATTTACACCTTCTTCATTCCACAACGTTAATACTCTGTTTTTAGCCATTAAATTGTCACCTGCTGAATATTTTGCCTGGGGCTATAACATCTATTCTTCGTAATTTCAAGGAATTGTAGTTGCAATTATTACCGTTCTTTTGCTAAACATCTTATACTAATTGGACAACATAATATCGATATTTGACAACAGGGAAAGGTTAGTTTTTGCTAAATCAAATAATTACTAAAATTGCGAGGAATCAGTTTGCCGGTGCGCTGAAATTTGATGAAGGAATTGTACCCGCATTGCCCTTCTGTGATGACGACAAACGGCGGCTGCTTTATATACATGTCCCTTTTTGCGAAGAGCTTTGCCCCTATTGCTCCTTCCACCGGGTACGTTTTAACGAGACTCTGACCCGCCGATATTACCAGGTGCTGATCAAAGAAATTAAACTTTATCGGAAAAAAAATTACTCTTTCAGTGGAATATATGTAGGCGGCGGAACGCCCACCATTTTGATTGATGAATTAGCTAATGTGCTGCAATGCGCCAGGGATAACTTTCCCATCCGGCAAATATCGGTGGAAACAAATCCCAATCATCTGACGCCCAAGATTATCACCATTTTGCAGCAGGCCGGGGTTAATCGCCTTTCCGTTGGCGTCCAGACCTTTAACGACGAACTGCTGAAAAAAATCGGCCGTTTCGAAAAATACGGATCGGGAGAAGTAATTGCCGAAAAGCTGGGTGACATTCAGGGTTCATTTGATACAGTCAATGCCGATATGATTTTCAATTTCCCCACACAAACACCCCAAATGCTGAGTGACGATCTGAATATTTTGCTGAAATTAAACATGGAGCAAATAACATTTTATCCTTTGATGGTTTCCACGATCACTCAAAACCTGATGGATAAGACAATCGGAACAGTTAATTTCAACCGCGAAAAAAAATTATATAAGCTCCTTACTCGCCGTCTGGAAAACAATTATGATTATTCTTCGGCGTGGTGTTTTTCGCGAAAGAAAACCAAAAAGACGATGATTGATGAATATGTTGTTGATTATGATGAATACGCAGGACTGGGCAGTGGCGCCATTGGCTATCTCCAGGGAATTTGTTATGCCAACACATTTGATATCAATCAATACATTGTTTCTCTGGAGCAGAACATACTGCCCATCATGGCTGCCCGTAGTTTTAATCGCCAGGATCAAATGAGCTATGATTTCCTGATGAAATTGTTCAGCACCAAAATTAATATTCCGGAGCTGGAAGAAAAATATGACGGGAAGTTTTTAAAATCACTGTGGAAGGAAATGATTGCTTTTATTTTGGCCGGGTCTTTTCGCTATTTTCCGCCGAATTTATATTTAACGCCGCGGGGACGATATTTTTGGGTTATTCTGATGAGGGAATTTTTTATTGCCGTAAATAATTTCCGGGAATTTTGCCGTAAGCAGGCCAACATTGACCAGCCGTTATGAAGGAGCCTTTTATGGATGAAAAAAGAAAATCATTATTAAAAAGTCTGCCGAAGATTGACGAAGTAATCCTTCTTCTGGAAAAGAAAGACATTTATTCGCTGGCGTCGCGTGAAATTGTCAAGGGAATGACCCAGAAAGTTGTGCAGAAATTGCGGGATGAAATTGTGAATGCTTCCCAAATAGAAAACAGCGCATCCCGCATAGATGTAAATTATGTTGCGCAGGCAGTGGAAAAATTAATTAAAGATTTGCACCAATGCCATTTGCAGAGGGTAGTCAATGCCACCGGAGTCATCCTGCACACAAATCTGGGACGCGCGCCGCTTAGCCCCGAAGCTCTGCAGAGAATCTTGGAAGTGGGCTGTGGCTATTCCAATTTGGAGTTCGATCTGTCCCGCGGGGAGCGGGGCAACCGTTATGATCATGTCCGGGAAATAATTTGTACATTGACCGGCGCTGAAGATGCTATAATTGTTAATAATAACGCTGCCGCCGTCCTGCTTGTTTTAAATACTTTAGCCGAAGGAAAAGAAGCAATAGTCTCCCGCGGCGAGCTCATCGAAATAGGCGGAGAATTTCGCATTCCGGACGTCATGCAAAAAAGCGCAGCCATCATGCGGGAAGTTGGAACAACCAATCGCACCCGTTTGAGTGATTACGAAAAAGCTATCGGCGCAGACACCGGTCTCATTTTAAAGGTTCACACCAGCAATTACCGCATCGTTGGTTTTACCGAAGAAGTGGATATTGTTTCTCTTACAGCTTTGGGAAAGAGAAACGGGGTTCCGGTAATGGATGATCTGGGCAGCGGCTGTCTCCTTGATCTGGACAAATACGGTTTACAGCACGAACCAACCGTTCGGGAAGTTGTCGCATCGGGCATTGATGTGGTCACCTTCAGCGGTGACAAGCTACTGGGCGGACCTCAGGCGGGCATCATTGTCGGCAAAAAGGACATCCTTGAGCGCATTGCGAAAAATCCGCTCAACCGGGTACTGAGAATTGACAAATTCACCCTGGCCGCTCTGGAGGGAACACTGATCCATTATCTCAATCCGGACCGGGCGGCATCTTCGTTGCGGCCGTTGAAAGCACTGACTGAGTCTGCAGGCGTAGTAAAAAAACGCGCCTCCAAGCTGATCAGTAAATTACGCAAAGAGAAATTCGCAGCGCTGACGATATCTCTAAAAGAATCTTTTTCGACAGCGGGTGGTGGCTCTTTGCCTCTGGAAAAAATCCCCACTTTTTTAGTGGGTGTGGAAAATTCTAAAATCTCCGCCAGCCGGATGGAAGCAGGGCTGCGGAAGGCGAAAGTTCCGGTTATTGTGCGCGTTGATAATAATGAAATTCTACTGGACTTGCGGACGATAACCGAAGATGAATTTACCTTCATCATCAGAGGTTTACGCCAATGCCTCTCCGGAAAAAATCCAGCACCGGCATGAATCATCCCCCTCTTTTATCGCGTGCCCTTGCGCCACCTTCAGGTGGTTAGGGCAGGAGTTGTTAGGGGAGATTTTATTTCAATGAAGCAATGGATATCGGGGCGACAAGGAGGATATAACCTGCATACGAGCGGTAAAAACTGCAATATCATTGGATGAAGAATCGCTTGCAATAAGAGGGTTGTGACAATCGAAACAAATAAGACAAAATTAATAAAAGTGAGGGAACTGAAAAATGAACTTTTCTTTCTTCAGGAAAAATGCGGAAAAAGTCAGGCAAGCTATGCAAAAAGAGGGAATTGATGTGTTGATACTGACGCATCAGCAAAAATATTCCTATGTTGCAGGAACCTTCCACAACGACTTTAACCTTGGAAACTGCTTGTTTGTGTGGGCAAAGGAAGAGCCCACGCTCCTTGTCTCACTTGCGGAAATGGGACGACTCATGGCGGAGGGGTACATCAGGGACATTCGTTACTGGATGCCTGCTTATGCCGGTATAGAGCCCATAAGCTTTTTGGATAATGTTGTAAACATTCTTCATGAGTACGAATGCCACAATAAGGTTGTTGCCGTAGAAATGCCGTCCATTACATATCTCATGTATGACCACCTTATCAAAAAGCTGCCGGACGCAACTCTCGTGGATGGCGAAAAGATGATTGACAATGTAATGATCCACAAGGACACGGAGGAATTGGCACTGATTCGCCGCGCCTGTGCCATAGCTGACGCAGGCACGAGCAAAATCATTGAAAACGCACGGGTTGGCGTTACCGAGGCGGAGCTGATTGGCCATGCCGAGCTGGAAATGCGGAGGCTTGGTGCTTCCTATTACTATTCGCCGAATCAATGCCTCTTTACATCCCAGTTCGGCAGTGGAGATCATTTGCCAACCGATAAAATTTTGGTAAACGGAGACCGGATCTATTACGATCTGCATCCAGTTTGGGATGAATACCGTACGGACAGTTTCCGGACGATTGCGTTTGGAAAACAGTCGAAGGACTACATGAAGATGGTCGATTTTTTCCGGCCCGTCATCGAGGAAATGAACAAAATGTTTGTGCCTGGTTCGAGTACAAAAGAAATTGAGAAATGGTATCTCAGCCGTCTCCAAGAGGGCGGCTATCCGGATTTCGGTTCCGTTCCTCTGGGGCATGGTATCGGTACAGGCCATCTGCCGCCGACATTTTGCCACAACGACGACTATATACTTGAGGAAAATGTTATGATAGTTCCTTGTGCGCATATCTACGATTTCACTACCAATTGCGGCATATTTGCTCTGGAATACGTCGTGTGCGTAAAACCCGGCAAGGGGGAAGTCTTTACGAAATATCCTCTCGATTTGATTACAATCGATTAAAAATATTAAGCCTCCACGGCTGACCCCGGGCAATTCTCCGCGTGGACGGAGATCCCCTCTTCACATCCTGCGAGGAAGTGATCCACCCAGAATTACACGGCAAGCCTCCCATCACTCATCATGGGGGGGCTTGCAGGGAATCGTCACCTGCGCCAGCTACATCGCCAAGGTCCTGGGGATCAAGGGGGCGGTTGTCCCCATTAATTTCCGGATTCTGAGATTAATTTGACTTCATCATCGAAGGTTTGCGCCAATGCCTGACAGATTAATACAAATTGCTTTTAACGGATAACAAGGCGGCAAGAATAAGAATAATAGTATTGACATTGGTATGATATATGGTATAACTTAGCCAGAAAGATTGGAGGTGTTTCATGCAAGCAGTAAAAACAGCAATATCATTGGATGAAGAATTGCTTACAAAAGTCAATAGATTAGCAAGTGACTTACATATTTCCCGAAGCAAGGTATTTGCCCTGGCTGTACAGGACTTTTTAAAAATACGAGAAAATCAATCTTTACTTGAGCAGTTGAATAAAGCGTATGAAGACTTTCCCGACAAGGAAGAAAAAACAATTTCCAAAGCCATGCGCACCAAACAGGGGAAAATTGTTGAGCGTGAATCATGGTAATTAAACAAGGCGAAATATATTGGATTAACCTTTCTGAACCCAAAGGCTCAGAGCCGGGATATCGACATCCGCATATCGTAATTCAAAACAATTTATTTAATGCCAGCAGAATTAACACGGTTGTGGTTTGTTCTCTTACCTCAAACCTTAACCGGGCAAATGCCCCCGGCAATGTGCTGTTGAACAAAGGTGAAGCGAATCTTTCCAGAAAAAGCATTATCAACATTTCCCAAATTTTCACCGTTAACAAGACGGACTTGGTTGAAAAAATAGGGCAAGTGTCACAAGCAAGGATGATGGAAGTTCTTGATGGCATAAAATTGCTTACCGAACATCGAGAGGTATGAGGAAGCAATAATAGGGCGCTGTTAAACTAGCCCAATATTCCTGTGTTTGTCGGGGTAAATCAAGAAATTAAATATGCAGACTGCTTATTGCGTGTGTATGTAATGACCACAGTAAGCTATTTTTAACACAACCACCTGTTTTTTCTTGCATTATTTTTGAGACGTTGTATTATTCGCCACGCATCAAGCATCACGTATCACTAAATAATTATGAAATGTTAACTGGAGGCAGGAAAACTAATATTCCAAGACCTGACACTAATTACTTCCTATTAATTTAGAGTTTTTTATACGGAGGCCTCATGAAGCTTAAGCACACGACCGCCACCAGAACCTCAGCCAAAGTAGTTTCTCGTCCGATCAGCCAACCGGCCATCACGAAACTGATGGACTCCGCTAGTCGAGGTGAACTAGTCGCGATCATCGCTACTGGCGTCAGCATGGCCCTCACCAATAACAAAGTCCCGGCACTCTCTTGGACGGGACTCATCCGCAATGGATTCGCACATAGCGTAAAGAAAGGGAAAATCACCGCCGCCCAAGCCAAGGCTTGGGAACCTCAACTCGAATCCAATGATATCGACGACCTGATCTGCGCCGCTGAATTCATGAGTAGAAAACTCGAAGCTGCACAGGGGGACCTATATGCCCGCTGGCTTGAGAACTTATTCAAGCCGCTGAAACCGGCAAACGAATGTTTCCGGGGACATAACACCTATTTATCTTGAAAAAGACAGTATAATGTTCTAATCTCTACTCATGGCGCGCATCTCTCGTATAGTAGCTGTCGAATATCCTCATCACATCACGCAACGTGGTGTACGTTCTATGGATATTTTCAAAAACGATAGTGACAGAAACACCTATTTGCAGTTTATCAAAGAAGAAACGCAGCGCTACGAAATTGATATTCTTGCCTGGTGTCTAATGACCAATCATGTTCACTTTGTTGCCTTACCACATAATGAATCTTCATTTGCCAGGGGATTTGGAGAAGCGCATAAACGATACACGCGCATGAAGAATTTCCGAGAAGGAGTACGCGGCTATTTGTTTCAAGGACGATTTGGTTCATGCGTGCTTGACGAGCGTCATTTACTGGCTGCTGTTCAGTATGTTGAGAATAATCCTGTTGCTGCAGGTATTGTGATGAATGCATGGGAGTATCCTTGGTCAAGTGCTGCTTATCACGTTGGCAAAATTGAAGATGATGTTCTTGTTAAAGACAGAAGTTTATATGGACTTGTCAATGATTGGCGGATTTATCTTGGACAGGAAGAAAAAGATACTTTTCAAACAATCAGAAAAGCGACAAGAACGGGCCGCCCGGCAGGAGATAACGATTTTACTATAGCAATTGAAAATCGGACAGGGCGGATACTGCGACAGGCAAAGTCTGGAAGAAAGAAAAAGCAGCGAAGCTGAAATAGGTGTTATGTCCCCGGAAATAAATATTACTGTGAAGGAAAGTCAAACTGGTCAGCGGCTCGATGTATTTCTGCCGCAAAATGATCCGTCTCTTTCGCGCTCCCAGGTAAAGCGGGCGATTGAAGAAGGTGATGTCCTGGTCAACAGTCTCCCGCCTAAACCCTCCCAGCGTTTGAAGGAAGGCGATGTAATTCTGCTGACACTGAGACCTGCCCAGGAGGCCGCAGCCATCCCGCAGGAAATTCCCTTAAATATAGTATACGAAGATGCGGCGATTATTGTCGTGAATAAGGCAGCAGGAATGGTAGTCCATCCGGCGCCGGGCAATTATGATCGGACGCTGGTTAATGCTTTGCTTTTTCATTGTCATGATTTGTCCGGGATTGGCGGCATTCTGCGTCCGGGAATTGTTCACCGACTGGACAAAGGGACTTCCGGATTGATCGTGGTGGCCAAGACTGACGAGGCACATCGCAACCTGACAGCTCAATTCGTCCGTCACGACGTGCACAAAACTTATCAGGCGCTGGTCTGGGGAGATATGAAGGGCAATCGTGGCGAAATAATATTGCCTGTGGGCAGGCATCCGGGAGATCGCAAAAAGATGTCCACAAAAAGCAAGCGCGGGAGGGATGCAATCACTCTCTGGAAAGTTCGGGAGCGTTACGGCATAGCAACGCTGCTGGATGTGGAAATCATGACCGGCCGGACGCATCAAATTCGGGTGCATCTTTCCGAACGGGGCTATCCGGTTATCAGCGATGCCGTTTACGGCAATGCTTCCAAAATTCGTACTGTCACCGATGCGGCCTTGAAGGCACAGCTCAAAGCGTTAGACCGGCAGGCATTGCATGCCGCCAAGCTTTCATTTTTACACCCTTCCAATAATGATAGAATTGTTTTTACCGCCGAAATGCCGGAAGATATGGCTAATCTGTGCGCTCAATTGAGCCGTTTAGCAAAAACGGCATAAGGATTATTTTCGCAACGGCTCCCCAGAAAGAGTGGAAAGTAAAATTTATGTTTAAACTGGCCAAAAATAATTCCCTCCCTTATCTCCAGGCGCCGGTTTTTGCCGGATGTGATTTTCTTACCCATGCTTTTTGCACACGGCAGGGGGGCGTTTCCCGCGAAGATTACAAAAGCCTCAACATGAGTTTCCGCGAAGGCGATGAAGAGTTCCAGGTGTTACAAAACTGGGGGAAATTAGCTGAGGCATTTATTATACCAGTGGAACAATTTTTAGTTGTTAATCAGGTTCACGGGGACAGAATCTTTCTTATCGAACCGCAGGGCGGTTATTTCTCGTCGCGTGCTGAGCTCAATTACGACGCCATAGTGACCAATCGGGCAGGCCTTGCTATTTGCATCAAAACTGCGGACTGTGTGCCTGTTTTTCTTGTTGATGAAGCTCATAAAGTCATTGCGGCCGTTCACGCGGGCTGGAGGGGAACTGCATCGGGTATTAGCGCCAAAGTTATCCGGTTGATGCAGAAGCAATATGGATCGCTGCCCCGGAACATTCTGGCGGCCATCGGCCCGTCTATAGGCCGTTGCTGTTATGAAGTTGATTCCATTACCGCTGATGCTTTCGGAACACAAAAAGACAAAGAATCTTTTCTGTTTCCGCAGGCAGCAAAAAACAAATGGCTGCTGGATTTACCCGAAGCCAACCGCCGGCAGATATTGAATTGCGGCGTTCCGAATACGAACATCGAGTTATCCGGTTACTGCACCATGTGCAATCAGGACATCTTTTTCTCGCACCGCGGCTCCGGCGGCATTACCGGCAGGCAGATTAATTTTATGATGATTAAGGAAACTGAGTCCTGTACAGTTACCACCATCAACCGTAAAGTCTATTGGCGGGAATAAACCGGGGGATTTTCTTTGTTGACAGTATTTCTTTTCGGTATTAGTTAGATACGACCGCCTCGCAAAAAGTCGTCACAACGGTAAAAAACCGGTGTCCGGTTTTTTAGGTAAATATTCAAAATATCCGGATTCCGTTTTTCGACGGAATGACAAATCTGCAGGTTTTCCGAATTTTTACGAGTTCATTAGATATGAGTAGTTCTAAAAGCAAAGGAGCAAAAACATGATAGTTGTCACAGGTGGTGCGGGATTCATCGGGAGTGCTTTTGTCTGGAAACTGAACCAGGAAGGTATTGATGATATTATTATTGTTGATCGCTTGGGGACAAAGGACAAGTGGAAGAATCTGGTCAACCGGCGTTTTGCCGAATTTATCCACAAAGATGATTTCCTGCCCTTAGTTTGCGAAGACCGTGTTCCTTTTTCGGTGACCGCGGTCATTCATATGGGTGCCTGCTCCGCAACTACCGAGCGCGATGCCGATTACCTTTGGCAAAACAATTATGCTTACACCCGCCACTTAGCCCAATGGTCGATAAAACGAGGCATCCGTTTTATTTACGCGAGTTCAGCCGCCACATATGGTGACGGCTCCCGGGGCTTTTCTGATGATCACGACAAAATTGCAGCTCTTCAGCCGATTAATATGTACGGCTATTCCAAACAGGTTTTCGATCTCTGGGTATTAAAGAATTCACTGGAGGGCAAAATCGCCGGCATCAAGTTTTTCAATGTCTTCGGCCCGAATGAATATCACAAAGAAGACATGACCAGTGTCATCTTCAAAGCCTTTCACCAGATTACGCAAACCGGCAAAGTAAAACTATTCAAATCTTACAAGCCGGAATATCCGGACGGCGGACAGTTGCGTGATTTTGTGTATGTCAAAGATTGCATTAACGTCATGTGGTGGCTTTTACAGCATCCGGCTGTAAGCGGCATTTTCAATCTGGGCACGGGTAAAGCCAGGTCCTGGAATGACTTAATCGGCGCTGTTTTTGCATCTTTGGGATTAAAGCCCAACATTGAATATATCGAGATGCCGGAAGGATTGCGCAATCAATACCAGTACTTCACCGAGGCAAAAATGGCTAAGCTCCAGGTCGTGGGCTGCCCGGTGTCTTTTTCTTCTCTGGAAGATTCGGTGCGCGATTATGTTGTGAACTACCTGCAGAATACCGACCCGCATTGGGGAAGATAGAATTACCTTTTGTCATTCCTGTAAAAAAAGGTAATCCGGATTCAAAATTGTTATTCAGCATTAAATTCTGCTGAAAAAAAAAGAAAAATGAGCTTGACCATTTGCTGTATAATTTAGTATAACACAAATTAACTTCACAAAGAAGATCATTCACAAAATCAAACTTTTGTGATACTTTGTGAGTAATTGAAATTAAAAAATATAACAAGGGGGCTATTTCCGGCGTTTGCCCCCTTAAAACAGGGGGCTTAGATATGAGTAAAGACATCACCATTTGCTTCCGTACCAGTACCGAGATCAGAAATTCCCTCCAGAAGGTCGCCGACGCAGAGCGCCAAACCATGTCGGCCATTATTGATAACATGCTTTACCAATACCTGAGTGAGAAGAAGGCGCTGCAAGACATAGAACGAGAGCGGCGTCAGTATATCCGCAAACCGGTCTCGCTGCCGGCCTTGGTCATGGATCAAAATGAAGAAAACAGGGCATTACAGACAGGAAAGGTGCTGGATATTTCGCTCGGAGGACTCCTGATATCCATACCCAAAGGTGGCAAACTCGAGGTTTCAGCGAGCGGTGAAACCAATGAATTCACGATCATCTTTACACTGCCGGAAGCCATGCAGCCCATCAACGTAAAGTGCAAACCCCAGCGGACATTCGAATCCGAAGGTGATGTGCAAATCGGGGCAAATTTCGTCGATTCCGATTTCCACAGCTACCAGACGTTGCAGAAGTACCTTATCTAATCCTTACTGTGAATCTCTACCGGCTCCTTTAGGACAATCGACTTCATTCACTATATAGGCATAGAGTTCCTGTGAATCTTTATCGGATATTTTAAACGCCGTAAATGCCGGCATTGGTTTTTCCGGATGGCGGATCAGCGCCAGGAAGTCATTAAAGTTTTGCAAAGCTTCAGAATTGCGCAGAGGATTATCGGGGCTAAATTTATTACCTCCATTGGCATGACAAATGTTGCAATTAGCACTAAAGATCTTTTCGCCACCTTGATATTTTTTTAAACTGGCCTGGATTTGTTCTCCATAGATAAGTCTTGCGCCGAACCAGCCCAGGCCAATGATGGTCAGAAAGCAGAGACTATAAAGAGCCAGCGTAATCTTCGATCTTTCCTTGCCCTGAAAACCCAACAGAAAAGAAGCACAAATAAAAGGATCAAAAGGATAACTGCCAGGACCATTTTTATTTTAATGGGGGCAAGCCAGACGCCTAACTAGAAATGCCGCCAGTCCAAAAATCCGAAGATGATCACGGGAAATAAAAAAAGAAAGGCCAGGCCAATACAGTGATAGTCGATGACGGCCGGCTTTTCCCAACTGGAAAGTGCGGAAATCCAGGCAAAGCAAAAGGCGCCTATAATCAGTCCCATCGGCAGGTGAACCAGAGTGACATGTATAGGATCAGGAAAACCAAGACTATTTACAATGCGGTAAAAAAACGATCCATTTATCGACCATATCTGCCCCCTTTTTGATTTCCGGTATTCAACAGTCGCCTCTGGGTTGTTTAAGTCAATGCTGATCATGTACCGGTTGATTTTATTATGATGCCTTTTAATCCGCAGGCGCTATTTCATTTTTATGAGAATATCCCGAAGCCGGCAAAAAGAAAAATCCATTCAGAGCCATGAGGATCATTACTTACCTACGGGGATAACCGGTGAAAATGAAGTCCTTTTGCTGCACGATGGTGTGACACTGGTGGCACTCCTGCGCAAAGGAGGAATCTTTCCCATAAGGCGCAAATGCAGAGGTTTTGTTATCATACAAAAATCGCGCATAACCCCAGCCATTGGTATCAGGAAATCTTCGGGAATCTTTGATGATAAACTCAACTCTCCGGAGAACGTCCGGTTCGAAGGCAGCCGGGAAATCGGGACTTTGTTTTTCCGCCCAGGCGATTTTCACAACGGCACATCCTTCGGGAAAGGGTTTGCCGTTGCCGGGAATACCTTCCACATATGCCTTAATCATGGCAGGATTACCGAGGATAATCCTTAACTCATTATTATCCGTCCGGCGGCTGGGAGCAATTACTTGCCAGGTTTCATATCCCTTGATCTCCGAAAAAGAGATTCCATTGAACGCCTGCAATTTATATTTATCCTGCATAGCAACTGAGCCGATTCTCCAAATAAGCAGGACAACTGCAAAGATGAGAAGGACAGCAATCATCGTTTTCTTCATTGTATGCACCTTCTTTGTTGGAAAGTTGTTCAATTATCAGGTTGTGTCTTATAAATTACTTTTTATCCGTTCATTACGGGTAAACTTACGGACTTATCGATTGGAGAAATCTGTATTAATTTTTTTGTTGCGTTTTATCATTGTTTTACTCCTTGCATTAAAGACAATGGGGCCGGAGCTTTCCCTGTGCCCAGTTTAAAAATAATTATCGTTAACACTACGGAGCGAAACATGGTTGCGCAATGAGGATTAAAAAGGAGAAAAATGTCAGGCAAAAGCTATCTTTAAGCGAGGATTGTATGCCGCTTCTTCCTTGCCGGTAGATTATGACTATTATTTCCCTTACTTTTTATCCTTATTTTCTGGAGCAGTCAGTTGCCATAGTCTATTGTATAAACCATATGTATGCTACCACCCTGCAAAGCAGGGCATCTTAAAAACCGGATAGCGGAGGATTGATTCCTTTGGCAATTGTACCGGTATTCACCTCTGTCGACAGAATGGAGTATTCTGCGAGGTAATGTTCTTAGTTCCTCTTGGGAAAAGTCTAAAACTTTATAGATATTTGAGATCGCTTTAATGCCGCTAAAAATGATATTAACAATGGAAAACGTTCACGAACAGTCCGGTATGCTCAGGATATGGCTTCAGGCATTCCGCCTGCAGTTTGTACCTACCAGCATCTTTCCTGCCGTATTGGGAAGTGTCATTGCCTGGGCAACAGTCAGGGAATTCAATTACTGGTATTTTGTCATGGTAATTATCGGTGTGACATTGCATCACATCGCTCTCAACATGGCCGACGATGTCTTTGATTATATCCATGCAGTGGATCGCTCTTATGGCCGGCAGAAGAATCCCTATACGGGGGGGGAGCGGAGTTTTAACGGAGAAACTTCTATTGGTTGGTCAAATGCTGGCGGCGACGGTTTTTTGTTATTTCCTGGCGATGATCACAGCCATTTACCTGACTATAGCGGTCGGCTGGCCTATTGCGATCTTTGTCGGCATCGGTTTGTTTTCTTCCGTTTTTTACAGTATGCCGCCCATACGATACGGCTATCGTGGTTTCGGCGAGCTGAGTCTCCTCATTAATTTTGGTCCTGTTATTTGTCTCGGAGCATACTTTGTACAGACCCGATCGTTTGCCTGGGAACCTTTCGTTATATCACTCGTCCCCGGGTTCCTTATGTGGTCCATGATAGTAATTAACGAGATACCCGATTATGAAGAGGATAGCCGGGCGGGTAAGCGAAACCTCGTCGCTCGTTTTGGCAGAAAACAGAGCGTTTTACTTTATGCTGCAGGTCTCATTTGCGCATACGGCACCATCCTCATCGCAGCATCATTGAAGATAGCATCATTTAATGTTCTCCTGGGGCTTCTCTCGATCCCTATTGCCTACAATTCATTTCGTATCTTAAATGAAAATTACATGGATAAATTAAAGATGGTTCCGGCAAACCTGGCCACAATACAAATTCACGCATTGACAATGTTTTGTCTTATACTCGGCTATCTTGCAGTCAAAATCATGTAGCAGCCGGTTTTCTCCGGGAAACACTTACTTGACGGATAATACCGACAGATCATTCACTATCACCGGCCCCACAGCGGTTCGCTCTTCGTTTGTATTCGATATGTTGCCCGGATCACGCAACGGGAGGATAATTTTCCCCGGTAGGAAACGTCAATCCGGCCCCCAGCCAGCCGATAACGGATACAAGCGGAACAAAAGCAAGAGTGACGGCAAAGTAGATAATCCTGGGCATTCCGGAAGCATGCATGATGTCAGGATCGGCAATTCTCCAGAAGAAAGCAGTGACGGAGAGAAGTAAGACGACGCAGGAACAGATGATTTTTATTATCACCGGTCTCATCGGTCTGGCCAGATAGTTCAACCACCAGGTAAACAAACCCGTCAGCATGCCCACGGGCATAAATAAAATCCCCCCGGCCAAACAGTGAAATGCCGTGGTTTCGAAAGATCTGTTGTCCGTTATTAGATAAAGAAAATTAAAGAATACGGCCGACAATAAAAAAACGATGGGGAAGTGAACAGTCATCGGGTGGGGATGTCGCTCCAGCATAGGAATACGTTCAATGAGGAAAGACAGGAAGAAAGGCATCGATCGGCCCGGCGCGGTCTCCTGTGTCAGAATCCCCACCTGAGGATAGCGTTCCAACACCTCCTCACCGTGAGGCGCCGCCGGCAACTCGCCACTGAGATCATTTGCCGCCTTATGGCGACGCATGTGCAGACCGCCCTTCCACATTTTACTTTCGCTGACATCGAAGACCTTCCCCCGATATGCTATATAAACAGGCTTACCGTCATTTCCGTTGAATTGGGCGAGCGTTTTCAAGTCCAGCTGTTTCATAACAACTTTTCTGACATAATTATCAAATTTAGTCAAATAAAGAGAACCCGGCATAGACAGCTTGACTTCTCTGTCTCTGGTTTGATATTATCCTGCCCATAATACCACGATGATACCTTTTCAAAATCAGGAGATGTTTAGCCGCGGATTGTCTTAATTTTTAAATGTTTTTCATAATCAGCTGAAGGGACAACCATGAAAGAATACATAAAAAAATTTACGCAGGTCACACCTTTAAAAATCACTCTATTTGTCATTTTGCTGGCCCTGGCTCTTTTCTTCTTTGATTCTCCCTTCCTTCGTTTTATGGAATTAAAAACTCTTGATTTGCGTATGTCATCCCGCGGAGCATTACCGGCGGGCTCGGAAACAATAATTGCAGTTATCGATGAGAAGAGCCTGAGTGAATTGGGACGTTGGCCGTGGCCGCGCACAACTATCGCCCGGCTGCTGGATAAACTAAAAGCGTCAGGCGCAAAAGCTGTCGGTTTTGATATTGTCTTTTCGGAACCGGACGACAATTCCAGCCTCAAAACCATTGCGGAGCTTTCAACCGAAATTAAAAAGCGCGGCGCTCAGGATCGTAACTTAATTGCTCTTTTAAACAAAAAGAAGGCCGCCGCCGACACGGATACTGCCTTGGCCAGATCAATTGCCGGCAACAGGAATGTGACCCTCGGTTATTTTTTCCACTTATCCGGTAGAGAGGTCGCATATTTAACGGAAAAGGAGATTTCCGACAATGCCGATCTCATCAAAAATTCGCGCTACCAGATAGTTAATTCATCGGAAAAAAATCCGGATGATTATGCCCTGGTTAAAGCTTATGCCCCGGAAGCTAATTTAAAAAATTTTTCATCTGCCGCCGCCAATAGCGGTTATTTCAACATGATCCCCGACACTGACGGTTCCATGCGCTGGTCACCGCTGGTGATTAAATTCGGCAACAATTATTATTCATCACTTTCCCTTTCTGTTTTACATCAATATCTGGATTGGCCGCTGCTTTCACTAAATTTAGCCGGCTATGGTGCGGAAAGTGTAAAAATCGGTGCAACTACTATCCCCACCGACGAATCAGGAAGGCTTTTAGTTAACTATTTGGGACCGGCAAAGACTTTCCCGCACTATTCTGTTTCCGATATTCTCCAAGGAAAAATCCCGGCAGAAAAAATCCGCAATAAAATCGTTCTCGTCGGGGCAACTGCCATCGGCATATACGATTTGCGGGTAACTCCTTTTGGCGCCACTTATCCCGGAGTAGAAATCCATGCAACTGTAATCGACAACATCCTGCATCGTAATTTTTTAACACACTCCAGCTTCACCCGATTTATCGATCTTTGCGCTATCATCCTGTTTGGCCTGTTAATGGGCATGATTATTCCGCGCCTTAAGGCGGTAACGGGCATTTTCTATGCTTTAATTATCATCGGCATTTTTGTGGCCATCAACATGTTTCTCTTTTCCAGGTATAATATCTGGTTGAACCTCATCTACCCCGCACTGACCATGATCTTTATTTATCTGGGCATCACCGTTTATCGTTATATTACGGAAGAGCAGGAAAAGAAGAAAATCCGCGGCGCGTTCCAATACTACCTGACGGCATCCGTTATGAACGAAATCCTGAAAGACCCGTCCAAGCTGAAACTCGGGGGCGATAAGAAGAATCTAACCGTCATGTTCTCCGATATCCGCGGCTTCACGACAATCTCCGAAGGACTGACGCCGGAACAACTCGTCCACCTGCTGAATGAATACCTCACCGCGATGACGGATATCGTCTTCAAGTACGACGGCCTCCTGGATAAGTATATCGGCGATGCCATCATGGCCGTCTGGGGCGACCCGATCGATCAGCCTGATCATCCCGTGCGGGCCTGCCGCACGGCCCTGGAAATGATGGCGACCCTGAAGATTCTACAGGTTAAGTGGGCAACCGAAAACTGGCCCCGCATCGATATCGGAATCGGGATCAATACGGGGGATATGACCGTCGGCAATATGGGTTCCCTGATGCGCTTCGATTACACGGTTATGGGGGACATGGTTAATCTCAGCTCCCGCCTGGAGGGAATCAACAAGGAATACGGGACTAATATCGTCATCAGCGAATACACCTACAACGTCGTCAAGGACCAGATGTTCTGCAGGGAGCTCGATTCCGTGCGGGTAAAGGGAAAGAAGCTCCCGGTGAGGATCTACGAACTCCTGGCGGAGCGGAAGGATGCCGCCCCCCTGGAATTATTCGCCCGGCTTTTCGAAGAGGCCCTGGAAAATTACAAGCAGGCCAAGTGGGACGAAGCCATCGCCGCCTTCCAGAAGGTCCTGGAGGTCAGGCCCGATGATCCGACGTCAAATATCTACGTCGAACGCTGCAAGGCAATGAAGGAACACCCGCCTGAAGGGGAATGGGACGGCGTTTTCACAATGACCAGGAAATAGGACTTTCAGGCTGAATATAAAAATGGGATTTAAAAAAGAGCCTAAATATCGCAGTTGGGTCGAAGTTGATCTCGATAATTTCATCGGCAATTTAAAAGAAATAAAAAGATTAATCGGTCCTCATGTTGATTTCATGCAGGCGGTCAAGGCTGACGCTTACGGCCATGGCGCCATTGAAATATCCAATGTTGCCTTGAAAAACGGCGCCCGGATGCTGGGTGTCGCCAATGCTGATGAAGGCGTGCAACTGCGCGTCAGCGGCATTGAGGCGCCGATAGTTATTCTCGGACCTTCCACCGAATCGGAAATCGAAGAAATTATCAAATATAATCTTACACCGTCGGTTTCCGACTTAACCTTTGCCTGGAAACTGCAAAATGCGGTAAAGAAGGCCGGCAGTACCATCTCAATTCATATCGAAGTTGATACCGGCATGGGACGCGGCGGCACTATACACAGCGAAGCCATAGAGCTTATTCGCAATGTTTTAGCTCTGTCGGATATCAGGCTGGAAGGAATATTCACTCATCTGGCCGCAAGTGAAATAATTATTCCCTCTAATGATCAGCAGTGGCAGTTGTTTTCCAGTTTACTGGCGAGGCTCAAAGAGCTGAACATTTCCATCCCCATACGGCACATGGATAACAGCGGCGCCATTTTAAATTATCCACAATTCAATTTAGATATGGTACGGCCGGGAATCATGACTTACGGCATTTATCCTTCACCCGGCACGGAAGCGAAAGCTGTACTTGCCCCCGTAATGTCTTTCAAAACAACTATTGTCTTAATCAAGGATTTTCCTCCAGGCTATGGGATTGGTTACAACAGCACTTATGTGACCAAAAGAAAGACACGCATTGCCACTATTCCTGTTGGTTACGGCGACGGCTACGGCTTCATTCTTTCTAATCAGGGCGAGGCCTTAATTCACGGCAGTCGCGCCCCCATCGTCGGGCGAATTTCCATGGATTTGTGCACCATTGATGTCACGAACATTCCTGATTGTGCCGTGGGAGATGAGGTTGTGCTTCTGGGCAAACAGGGCAACGAATACATCAGCGCCAACGAAATAGCAGACAGAGCAAAAACAATCAGCTACGAAATACTTTGCGCTTTAGGCAAACGTGCGCCCCGTGTTTTTTTACAAAAAGGCCAAACGGACGCCATTGAGCCACGGCTGCGGCGCATCTTTATTCCCGGCGAGGAAAAATCTCTCGCCCGAATAGATAACATTATCCGGCAATGTTTCCAGGCACGGACGCGCAATGAAGAACTGGGCGACGCTATTTATTATGAGATGTTCGAAACCCTGTTTGGAAAAGAAGACCGCCAGCTGGAGCTGCGTACCGGCTTCCGTTACGATATAAAAATCGCCCAATTGCCCGCAGCAATGAAAAATACTTCACGTTCCGGCGCCTATTTTCAGGTAAACGCACATATTGAATATAAAAAAACCATCAAGAACGATTTCTTCATGATCGGCTGCGCCCTTAATAATCAACAGCTTTCCGCCCTGATGGAAGACCCGCGCTGCGAATACCGCTGGCTGTTGGGTGGCGGCGAGGACTTGGTTATGGAAAGAGATTTCCATGTCGAACGAGTGCGCATCGATGACGAAGATATTCCGATTACCGCCACTAAAATAACCGACAGAGGTTATGAGGTCTGGTGTGGAAACGAGAAGCTGGCGAAAAAAATCAATTCCGAAGTTACAGTTGCCATAGAAATTGTCACAAAGAAGGCCAAGACCAACAATATTTTCCCGGTATATCTGATATATCCGACACGGGGTGTGGACATCACTTTCAATTATGAAAAAGCCGATTTAAAAAACGTGAGAGTGGAGAGCTTTTTTGCCGGCCGTCATCCTTCTCCTTCAATAATCAGGGACAAAGGAAAAGTCATGGAAATCAATGTGTCCGATAAGGAATGGATTTTCCCCACAAGTGGTGTTATCTTCATCTGGGACATTTAACACAATAATAGAAAGGAGCAGATTATGGTCAGAAAAACATTCGGGTTAGTTGCAGTTATTTTGATTCTTTTTATGGTGGGAGTAGCCGTTGCTGATGACAGTCACCCGCCCAAAGTGGGAAGCGCCCTCCCGGAAATTGAAATACCACTGCCCGGCAATCCTGCCGATCTGCAATATCTGGGCTTGGGATCCTCCGGCAAAAAGTTTAAGGCCGGTGAGATAAAAGCAAAAATCCTGATTATCCAAATATACAGCATGTATTGCCCTTATTGCCAGGCCGAGGCTCCTAATGTTAATCGTCTCTATGGGCTGATCGAAAATAATCCGGCGCTGAAAGATAAAATTAAAATTATCGGCATTGGCGCCGGTAATACTCCTTTTGAAGTGGGAACTTATAAAAGGAAATATTCAGTACCCTTCCCCTTAATTTCGGACGAAGATTTTAAAATCTATAAAATTCTTGGTGAGGTGCGCACACCTTACTTTATCGCAGCCAAGGTAGATGATGGCGGCAAGACTGAGGTCATCTATTCACGTCTGGGCGCACTGGATAATATCGAACTCTTTCTGGCGAAACTTGTAAAATCAGCACCAATAAAATAGGAGGCGATAATGAGAAAAACAGCCATTGTACTGACTTTAGTTGCTTGTTTTTTCACCGGCAGCGCCTATGCCGCATCCGATGCATTTAAAAATAATATTTATAACCCCGGAGAACTAAGACCGGTCGACAGCGTTTTAAAAGTCAAAGTCGGACAAAAGGCTCCCGATTTCACACTGAAAGCTGTCAGCGGGGGAAAAGTGTCACTCAGGGACTATCGCGGCAGGAAAAATGTGGTAATTTCCTTTGTGCCCGCGGCCTGGACACCGGTTTGTTCCGATCAGTGGCCCGGCTACAATATTATTGCGGACATATTCGAAAGTAACGATGCTGTTTTGCTGGGAATTACAGTAGACAATATTCCCACTCTTTTTTCCTGGACAAACCAGATGGGAAAGTTGTGGTTTGAAGTTCTTTCCGATTTCTGGCCGCATGGGGCGGTAGCGGCAAGGTTCGGGGTACTGCGCTCCGATGGCGTGGCGGAAAGAGCATTGTTTGTGATTGACAAAAAAGGCGTCATCCGCTTTATCGATGTCCATAATATTAATCAACGCCCGCCACTGGACGACCTTGTGCGGGAACTGGGGAAACTCAGGTAAATAAAATTACAGCCGTACAATTATCCGGCAAGAAATAGAAAGCAATGAATGATAAAAAATGTATCCGAGAGAATGCCGCCGCGATCATTCTTGCCGGAGGCAAAAGCAGCCGGATGGGCCGGGATAAAAGCCTCCTTGCCGCCGACAGCCTTCCCCTGATCGGGAAAATCGTTTGTCAGCTGAAGGATCATTTCCCGGAGATTATTATCGGCGCCAATGATATGGAAAAGTATCGTTTTTTGAACCTGCCGGTTATTCCCGATCTGGAGGAAGGCAAAGGGCCGTTGATGGGGATATATTCGACGTTATTGAGCTCAAATCATGAAATAAACTTTGTGGTCGCCTGTGACATCCCGGATATTAATATTGAATATGTGCAGGAGCTGATCCGGCAGGCGAAAGATCATCAAATAGTCATCCCCACCTGGAAAGACGGGAAACATGAACCTTTATTCGCGGTATACACAAAGTCTATTCTGGATAATGTAAAAAATTTGCTCGACGCAGGCCGGAGAAAGATCAGCCTTTTGTTTGATCTGGTGGATGTTAAATACGTGCCGCTGCCGGATGATGTAAAATGGTACAAGAATTTGAATACGCTGGAAGATTATCAAAATTATATCAAACAATGATTTTCAAGGTAGAATTAAATTATGATTTCTTATGAAGAAGCTTTTGCAATAATAATGAATTCCGCATTCACACTGGAGACGGAATCCGTGGAATTAGTTCGTACTCTAAACAGGGTACTGGCTTCCGACATCCAATCGGATACCGATATGCCTCCCTTCAATAAATCGGCTATGGACGGCTATGCCTGCCGCAGAGAGGATTTGCAGGAAATACTCAGCGTTATTGAAATTATTCCCGCAGGAAGCCTGCCGCAGAAAGCCATTCAGGAAAACGAGTGCTCGAAGATAATGACAGGGGCAATAGTGCCGCAAGGTGCTGATTGTGTAGTTAATGTGGAAAACACAGAAATAATCCCCGAAAATAAAATCAGGATCACCGATAGCAGTATTCCTGATAATATCTGCTATCAGGGGGAAGATATCAAACGCGGTGAAGTTGTGCTGCGCAGGGGAGCATTGATTTTACCCCAGCATATCGCTGTCCTTGTCAATGCCGGAATAAGCGGCGTCCCTGTTTACAGAAAGCCCCGAATCAGCATTATCACTACGGGAAGCGAGCTCGTCGAGCCGGGAGAGGCTTTGCCTGCGGGCTGCATCCGCAACAGCAACAGTTACCAATTAATCGGGCAGGTGCAAAAAATGTTTATCGAGCCTGAATATCTGGGAATAGCCAGCGATACCGAGGATTCGTTAAATCTGCTGATAAGGAAGGCGTTGCAGTCAAGCGATGTAGTTATTCTTTCCGGCGGGGTATCTATGGGTGACTATGACCTTGTTCCGGCGGTATTGAAGGCCAACGGCGTCAAAATTCTATTTGACAGAGTGGCTATGCAGCCCGGCAAACCACTGACCTTCGGAACAAAAGATAAAACCACAATATTCGCTTTCCCAGGCAATCCGGTTGCTACTTTCTTACCCTTTGAAATTATGGCCAAACCCTTTATTTACAAATTAATGGGGCATAACTATATTCCAAAAACTTTTCCCCTGATCACCGGAACCGATTTCAAACGTAAAACAGGTGATCGCAAGGCTTTTGTTCCCGTTAAAATTGATAACGGCAAAGTATTTCCGGTAGAGTTCCATGGTTCCGCGCACATTAATGCTTTATGCTTTGCCGAAGGGTTTATTTCTTTCCCGGTAGGTGTATTGGAAATAAAAAAAAGTGAAGCGGTTAATGTTATATCCTTGTAAAGAGGATGCTGTCTTATTTCCCGCCCTTCCGGATTAATTTCTGGAAATCCTGATCAGCCGCGTGCAGAAGTTCCTCAACATCTTTCTCGAGTTTTTCAAACCGGTTAATGATCGCCCGGGCCTGCGAGGTCAATTGCATGGACTTATCGTGCACACCAATATCCACCAGTTTCATTTCCATCCGCTCTTCCGAAGCCTTCAGTCGCCCCCAGGCTGCACGATATGACATTTCCAGTTTTTTGGCGGCGGCATTGAGGCTCTTCTGCTCATCAACGGCCTTGAGAATATTGTCTCGTCCCTTACCGAAAACCACTTTCCCGTTTTTTTCAATCCAGATTTTATGCTTGATTTCCATCAGGAGAATCTCCCTATACGCTTCGTGTGATTTTGGTTATAGGAAAGATACTGATCAAATGTCAACTTGTTTGTCATCACCTCGAAAAGATTTCCACACCGAGATATTGTAATAAACCAATCAGTCAGTCTTTTTTCGATAACTGTTGGTGGATTTGTTCCTATGGTTATGCTATTTATAACATATGAGAAACCTCTTAAAGAGAATGAATCAACTATGAAATATTGCCGAATTGTTATTGCGCTTATTCTGATCACCCTGCTGAGTCCCTTTTCCGCCTTGGCCCAGGAAAAAATTTCCGTGGCGGTAGCGGCAAACTTTATTGCGGCCTTTAAAGAAATTGCGGCTGATTTTGAAGCGAAAACAAAGATTCACGTTGAGGGAACTTTTTCTTCCACCGGAAACCTTTACAGTCAGATTGTCAGCGGTGCTCCCTACGATTTATTTTTGTCCGCCGATAAGCAGCGTCCCGCCATTTTACAAAAGGACGGGCTTGCGGATCGGCCGTTTGTTTATGCCCGGGGACAAGCGATTCTATGGGCCGCCGATAGAGATTTTTGCAAGGCAGCAACCTGGCAGGACGCTCTGAAAAATGAACGAATAAAAAAGATTGCCATAGCCAATACTGTGACCTCCCCTTACGGAGCAGTGGCAAAGACGGCGCTGCAAAAAGCCGGATTGTGGGATGCTCTGCAGCGCAAACTGGTTAATGCCCAGGACATTGCCCAGTCTTTTCAATATGCGAACACCTCTGCGGTTGACGCCGGTTTCTGTTCATTGTCGGCCAAGACAAGCTCTCAGTGGAAAAACGGCTGCTTCTATATGATTGCAGAAGCTCCGGATATTATTCAATCCGCCTGCATTTTGAAAAAGACAAAAAACCGCGCCGTAGTGGAACAGTTCGCGGCATTTTTAGTATCGCCTGAAGCCCAAGAGATTAAAATGAAATTCGGATACCGTTAAATGGATTATCTCGCGCTTTACGTCACATTGAAACTGGCTTTGGTTACAACGATCTTTCTGATGCTGATCGCTGCACCAATCGCTTATCTGCTGGCCTACACCAGTTTCCCGGGAAAGTCGCTGCTGGAGGCATTGATCTATTTGCCGATGGCGCTGCCGCCCACAGCCATCGGTTTTTATCTGCTTGTGGTCATGGGACCGAAAGGATTTGTCGGACAGGCCTGGGAAACAATCACCGGAGGATCGCTGCTTTTCACCTTCCTGGGAATCACTATCGCTTCGATTCTTTACTCTATTCCCTTTGCTGTACAGCCGATGAAAGCGGCATTCCAGAAAATCGACCAACGCCTCCTGGATGCTGCCTATATTCTCGGTCTGTCCAAGCGGACGGCATTTTTTCGGGTGATCATTCCCAACTCTGTAAGCGGTATCGCCGCCGCCGCTGTTTTAGTTTTTCTGCACAGTATCGGGGCGTTCGGAGTTCTCTTGATGGTCGGCGGAAGTATTCCGGGAGAAACCAAGGTTGCCTCCATCGCCATCTACGAAGCAGTGGAAACCATGAATTATTCGGCCGCAGGCATGATTGCGCTCAGCTTCATTCCGATAAGTTACGCCTTTTTATTATTGATTAGCAAACTCAACGAGGATTCCCGCCCATGACCATTACCGCATCTCTGAAAAAGAAATTGAAATATTTTGATCTGGATATATCTTTCTCCTGCGCGACGGAAAGCATGATGGTGATGATCGGTCCCTCCGGCGGCGGTAAGACCACGATCATCCGTATGCTGGCGGGGCTTACGATGCCGGATGAAGGCCGGGTGATTTTCGGCGATGAAGTCTGGTATGATTCTGCCCGCCGGATAAATGTTCCGCCGCAGAAACGCCGCTTGGGCTATGTGTTTCAGGATTATACCCTTTTCCCTCATCTCAATCTTTATGACAACGCGGCATTTGCCGCAGTAGACAAAAAGGAAGTCTCTGAACTCTTTGATCTGTTTGACATCAGTCATTTGCGAAAACGTAAACCTCACCATGTTTCCGGCGGAGAGCGTCAACGCTGCGCGATTTGCCAGGCGTTGGCCAGGCATCCGCGACTGTTGTTGCTGGACGAACCCTTTTCCGCCCTCGATGTGATCACACGCCGGGGCTTGCGCGAAGAACTGAAAAGCCTGAAGGGCAGATTATCATGTCCTGTTATTTACGTTACACATGACATTAATGAAGCCCTGTTTCTGGCCGATGAAATTCTGCCGGTGGCCGAGGGCAAAAACGACGACGGCTGGATGCAGCGAACCATTACCCGCGTTCCATCGGTGGGAGGTTCTTCCCGCGCGGCGCGAGAACCGCGCCTGGCATTAGCATATTAGGTTACCATTTTCGCTTTACGCGCCGGCAATTGAAGTTGTCTGATTGGAATCGATCCGGCATCCAGAAATACCAGGGCATGTACAACTTGCCCCAAGGAAGTCCAAACAAGCGTTTCTGTTTTGTTAGTTACTGGATTCCGGCTCGTTGGCCGGAATGACACGGCATTGTGAAGCAATCAGCTACTCGCCTCACAATAAGATTTGAAGCATTTCCGAAAGAAAAACTTAAGGAGTTAAATATTTTATGAACATTTGTACCTATTCCTACGAAGAATATCTCCATCTGGTCAAATCTTTTCACGGCAATCTGGCACCAGGCCTGATTATTGGCGGTTTTATCGTTGACTTGGCTATGAAAAATCTGCCGGAAGGGGAATTCTTTGATGCAATCTGCGAAACACCGGTTTGTCTTCCCGATGCCGTACAGATTCTGACCCCCTGCACCATCGGCAACGGCTGGTTGAGCATCGTACCTTTCGGCCGGTTTGCTGTCACCCTGTATGAAAAATATACAGGCAAAGGCATGCGGGTTTTTCTGGATACTCAAAAGCTGGATTCCTGGCCGGAAGTGCGCGACTGGTATCTGAAGAAGAAAAAAAAGAGCGAACAGAATCCCGATCTTCTCCTGGCGCAAATCAAAGAAGCAGGTCACGGGTTACTCAGCATCCAGCGCGTGCAGGTCGATCCGGAAAAGGTTCGCCGCAAGAAACTGGGCCCGGTAGGTTTTTGTCCGGTCTGCAATGAGGCCTATCCCTCGCGCGACGGCGATTCCTGCCGCAATTGTCAGGGCGAAACGCCTTACACTGACGTCGTTCCCATCAATACACTGAAATAATATTAACATGCTGAAACCAGGAACAATTTTAAAGCGCCTTTACGAACAGCTCGAAGACTCCGCAAAAAAACGTCTGATTGCGGATCTGCGCGTAGGCTCAAGTTATGTGGGAGTGAAACTGGATAATCACGCGGCCGGTATCGCCGCCGTCCTGCCGGACATTGAACCCGGGAACTGCACCGTTTTACCAGAGGCCTTCCCTTACGCCGGCGCCATTGCAGCGGACGTCTTAAAGTATCTTCTCGACGGCAAAAATTCGCTGCATCTGGCCATAGGTCTGGCTACAGCCAATGCGCTTATCGGATCTTCCTTCAATAAACCGGAAGACCGGGAGGCAACCACCTATTTAAATCTTCAACCCGGCGAAAAAGTAGCCATGGTTGGACTCTTCGCACCGCTGACGGAAAGAATCCGCGCCACCGGCGCCATTCTAACGGTAATCGAAAAAAATCCTGAGCGTCTGGAATTAATCTCCCCAGAAAAAAAACAGCAAGCGCTCCAGGATTGCAATGTCGCGATCATCACCGCCACCACACTTTTGAATGGCACCTTTGAAGAAACCATCGGGTTTCTGGGAAAGCCTCGCTCCGTAGCTGTTATGGGGCCATCCACACCGCTTATGCCTGCAATTTTCCGCAATACGCCTGTCACTCACCTCGGCGGCGCTCTCGCCGCCGATCCGGGGCAAATGCTAAAGATTATCTCCGCGGGAGGCGGAACACCCGCCCTGCGTCCTTACCTGCGTTTTGTTAATCTGCTGCTGAATCCAAAAACAATCCCTGCTTAACAAATCCGGCTAATCGAGCTTAAAAAAATTCCGGTCATCAATAATCTGCTTTTTTCACTTTTATATTTTTATGACCAAAAGTCATTTATCGAAGTTCAAGCAGTTCCTTCTGTGCTGCATGAACACGATTTCATTACTCTTTTTTCTTATGTCATATATGACATAATAGGCCGAAATTGCTCATATTTTACCGTTGACAACAGTCCGCATTAAATATATAGCCTTGGGCGCAGATTAACTACATCGCAGCAAGTTGTCGAGGTATGAAATGAACTTCATTATATCGCAGCAAACTGCGGAGAATTAACGCTCGTCCCGCACAAGCGGGATTAAAGCATTCTTTTCCAGAAAAACGTCGTGCTCTTTAGCCTTGGTTTTTCCAAAACAGCCTTTCCCGGAAAATAATTGCAGCCTGGAAGCGACTGTCTCCCGAAGGGTAAAGATCATGAAAAAAATATGTATAAATTCCGAGGAAAGGAGAAGGATTTCATGAACGTCAGCAGAAGAGGTTTCTTAAAGATTTCCGGAGCTGTGGTGGCGACAAGCGGTTTAGGCATCAGCCTTAAGCCGATCGCCGCGCACGCCCAGCCCTTGAAAATCAAATACGCCAAGGAAACCACTACCGTTTGCCCTTACTGTTCCGTGGGATGCAGCATTATTGTATCCGTGCGCGACGGCAAGGTCGTCAACACCGAGGGGGACCCCGATAGTCCCATCAACAGAGGCTCTCTGTGCAGCAAGGGCGGTTCGATCTATCAGATGGCCGTCAACGAGAATCGTCTGGGCAAACCGCTTTACCGCGCTCCTTTCGCCACTGCGTGGAAAGAAGTTGAATGGGAATGGGCACTGGACAAAATCGCCAAAAACGTGAAGAAGAGCAGAGACATCAGCTTCAAGAAAACAAACGCTAACGGAGAAGTCGTCAATCGTACCGAGGGCATTGCTTCAGTCGGCAGCGCGGCGATGGACCTGGAAGAATGCTTTACGTACCAAAAATTCTTAAGGGGGTTGGGTCTGGTCTATATTGAACATCAGGCCCGTATCTGACACAGTCCAACTGTACCGGCTCTGGCAGAGTCGTTCGGACGCGGCGCAATGACCAACCACTGGAATGATTTTAAAAACAGTGACGTAATTCTGATTATGGGAAGCAATCCGGCTTCCAACCATCCTGTTGCCTTCAAGTGGATCCAGGAGGCTATCGACAAGAGAGGCGCAAAACTGATCTGTGTGGACCCGCGGTTCACTCAATCGGCTGCTAAAGCTCACCTCTATGCCCCACTGCGATCAGGCACCGATATCGCTTTCCTGGGCGGTATGATCAAATTTATACTGGATAAAAATCTGATTCACCATGAATATGTCGTCAGCTACACCAATGCTTCTTTCCTGGTGAATCCGGCATTTAAAATGCCGGGGGAGAATAAAGGTGTGTTTTCCGGATTAGTATCCGGCAAGTATGAAAAAGACACCTGGTCGTATCAGACAGACGCAGAAGGGGTTATTAAAAAAGACAAGACACTGCAAGATCCCAACTGTGTTTTCCAGCTGATGAAAAAACATTATTCCCGTTATAACACGAAACTTGTTTCGCGGATCACCGGAACACCCGAAGACAAACTTCTGGAAGTTTACAAAATTTACGGTTCCACGGGGAAACCGGACAAAGCCGGTGTTGAGCTTTACGCGATGGGCTGGACGCAGCATACTGTTGGTGTGCAAAATATCCGGACTATGTGTATCATCCAGCTGCTTTTGGGCAACATGGGTATCGCCGGCGGTGGAGTCGCAGCCATGAGAGGTGAATCCAACGTTCAGGGTTCTACTGATCACGGGCTTTTGTTCCATATCTGGCCCGGCTATCTGGGTGCTCCTACGGCATCATTAAAGACACTTAAAGATTTTAATGAAAAGCGGACTCCGAAAACCAAGGAGAAAGACAGCCTTAACTGGTGGAAGAATACTCCCAAATATTCGGCCAGCTTCCTGCGTTCCATGTACGGAACGAACCTGACTATTGATGATGCCTATCAAATTATGCCCAAACTCGACGACGGCGGCAATTATTCCTGGCTGACGATCTTCGACCAGATGTATAAAGGCAAGTTCACCGGCTTCTTTGCCTGGGGGATGAATCCGGCCTGCAGCGGTGCCCATTCCAATAAAACTCGTCAGGCCATGACCAAACTTGACTGGATGGTCAACGTCAACTTGTTTGACAACGAAACCGGCTCCTTCTGGCGCGGTCCGGGAATGGACCCCACCAAAATCAAGACGGAAGTCTTTATGCTTCCCGCCGCTTCTTCTATCGAAAAGGAAGGCAGCATAGCCAACAGCAGCCGTTTGATGCAGTGGCGCTATAAAGCCATCAATCCCGTAGGCCAATCCAAGCCGGACGGGGATATTATGAGTGAGCTTTACTTCAAGGTTCGGGATCTCTACGCCGCTCAGGGCGGTCCGCTCGCGGAAGCGATCACAAAACTTACCTGGCCCTACGGCAAAAAAGTAGGCCACGAATTCCATTATGAGCCCCGCACAGTAGCCAAGGAGATTAATGGCTACTTCCTGGAAGATAAGAAGCTGGAAAATCCGACGAAAAAAGGTGAGTTCAAAGAATTCAAAAAAGGCGATCTAGTTCCGACTTTTGCCTGGCTTCAGGCTGATGGTTCCACTTCGTCAGGCTGCTGGGTTTATTGCGGTTCCGTTAGTGAAAAAGCTAATCTGGCCATGCGCAGAGTATCCAAAGACAACTCCAATATCGGTCTGTATTCCGAATGGGCTTGGTGCTGGCCGATTAACCGCCGCATCATTTACAATGGCGCTTCGGTTGATACTCAAGGTAACCCCTGGGATCCCAAACGGGCGGTTATTAAATGGGATGGTGAAAAATGGACCGGTGATGTTCCCGATGGTGTCGGTAATCCCGGCTCCGGCCGGCCGCCGTTTATCATGAAGCCGGACGGTGTGGCCAGTCTCTATGGTCCGGGCTTAGTTGATGGTCCTTTCTCCGAACACTACGAACCGATGGAGTGTCCTGTGGAGAAGAATATCATGTCGCCTCAGAAGAACAATCCTGTCATTAAACGGTTCGACGCCAGCGGCGTCGGTTCCGATATGGATGTTTATTCCGGCGTCGCATCTTGCGATCCGCGTTTCCCCTTCATCGGCACAACTTATCGCGTCAGTGAGCATTGGCAAACGGGCGTTCTCACCCGCTGGTGTCCGTGGCTGGCGGAAATGCAGCCGGGCATGTTTGTAGAGATGAGCCAGGAACTGGCCAAAGAAAGAGGTATTGTCAACGGTGATAAGTGCATAGTCAAATCCGCACGGGGCGAAGTAGAAGCAACGGCAATAGTCACTCCCCGTTTCAAACCATTTAACATTGATGGAAACACAATTCATGAGGTCGGTATTCCCTGGCATTATGGCTGGATCACGACAGCCGACAGGAAGTATGAACCAAACGACAAGAAACCGGAAGTACACACCTTCGGTGATGCGGCGAATATTTTAACATCGACCATTGGTGACGCCAACACCATGATCCCGGAAAGCAAAGCTTTCATGGTCAATGTTGCGAAGAAGGGGGTGAAGTAATATGGCCGAGAAAATTAAATTATACGATGATTCCAAATGTACCGCCTGCCGCGGCTGCCAGCTGGCCTGCAAACAGTGGAACGGGCTGAAAGCCGGACAGACGGCGAACACCGGCACATACCAGAATCCGCCTTCTTTGCAGACTAATACCTATATGATGATCCACTACCAGGATTATGTTGATGCCCAGGGTGATGTGAAATGGCTTTTCCGCAAAGAAGCTTGTATGCATTGTACCAACGCGGCTTGTGTAACGGTTTGCCCCAGCGGAGCTCTTTACTACAATAAAGAATTTAAGACCGTCGGGTTAAACCATGACAAGTGCATTGGCTGTAAGGAATGTGTTGCAGCCTGTCCGTTTGAAGTTCCCCGTTATGATGCCAAAACAGATAAAGTTTACAAATGCGATATGTGTGAAAGCCGCATTACTAACGGTCTGGATCCGGCTTGTGTCAAGGCTTGTCCCACCGGAGCCCTGAAATGGGGGGACAAAGAAACAATACTGGGCGCGGCAGCCAAACGTAAGGAGTATTTAGGCGCCGTCGCCTCCACATATGGTGACAAGTTTGTGGGCGGAACACATTTCATGTACGTCTTGAAAGAAAATCCGGCCGTTTACGCAGGACTTATGAAGGACCCGAAAGTGCCCTTCTCGGTTATTGCCTGGAAGAGCTGGTTAAAGCCGCTGAGTCTGCTGGCTGCAGCTGGCGTAGTCGGTGGTTCGTTCCTCCATTATGTGCTGCACGGGCCCAAGAGACCGGATCCGGAGCCAAATGATGAAAAGACGGAAGGAGGAAAGTAAAATGAAAAAAGGAATGATTAAAGTAACTTCCGGCTACGAAAGATTTGTGCACTGGATGCTGGCCATTTCCTGTCTACTTTTATGTTACACAGGATTAGGGATGATGTATCAAGAGCTCAATTTTCTGGGGGCAATTACAGGCGGATTGAAAGGCCTGAAAGTGCTGCATAATTTTACCGGTGTGGTTTTCGGCGTCGCACTTCTTCTGGCCATCCAGATGTGGTGGAAAGAAGCCGGGGTCTTTGTATTTCCGGAAGATCTCGATTGGTTCAAGACTGCGGGTGGATATTTGTGGCATGTGGATAAAGTAGCCGAAACAGGCAAATACAATCCCGGCCAGAAGATGTTTTTCCTCACGATCGCCCTTTTTGGTTTACTCATGTTTGTCACCGGGTTTTTCATGTGGTTTCCGGACAAATTTCCTCTAGGTGTTGAGGCGTTGCGCTGGATCTATACGTTGCATGCATTCGGTTTTCTGGTGATCTTCGCTTTCTTCTTCGTTCATCTGTACCTGGGCACCGTTGGCAATCCCGGAACTGTTCAGGCGATGATCAGCGGCTGGGTAACTCGTGCCTGGCTGAAGAAGCAACACCCGAAATGGCTCAAGGAAATGGAACATGAGGGAACACTGATAGTTTCCGACGGGAAAAAGTAAAGTTAGAATTAGTTACGTTAACTTTTTTAAAGGGCCTGGAGTATTTTACTCCGGGCCTTTTTAGTGAGACTCCAGTTCCACAAGCAAAGCGCAGTGGAACTGGCTAGTCGAACTTATCCCGCAAAGAGAAGCGGCGCGGGGTTAGTGAGACTCCAATTCTGCAAGCGAAGCGCTGTGAACTGCCTTTACAGATTTTTTTCCAGGATGATCTGCAATTCTTCTCTCCTGAAGGGTTTCGTCAGAGCCCCCAGGAATCCATACCGGCCGTAATTTTCCATCACCGGATCATCGGCATAGCCGCTGAAAATAATTGCCTTGACCCGGGGATCAATTTCCCGAAGTCTTTGCATTGTCTGCACGCCGCCTATTCCACCTTTGATTGTCAGATCAAGGATAACCATATCATAGGCTTGATCTGCCGCCCTGGCCTTAAAATACAGGTCAACAGCCTGGAGACCATCTTCGGCTGTTGTCACCTGATAACCCAAGACTTGTAATAATTGGCCGAGCATGTCCCGGACCCTTGCTTCATCATCCATAACCAGGATTCGCTTCTGAAGATCCGGCATTATTTCCCGGCGTTGTGTTTTGTCCGACAATTTCTCCCCGACAATTGCCGGAAGATAAACGTAAAAGATGCTTCCCTGACCCGGTTTAGAGTCTACGGTGATGCAACCGTCATGCTTGCTGACAACAGAGTGACAGACGGACAGACCCAGGCCCATCCCTTTTTGTGTGCCCTTTTGTTTTGTGGAAAAATAGGGATCGAAAATGAGGGGAAAATCTTCCCCGGAGATACCTTCTCCCGTGTCGGCAACGGCTATCCGCACATATGCCCCTTCCGATACCGGGAGTTGATCTGGTAAAGATACTGTTACATTTTCCGCACTCACCTTCAGCAAACCGCCTTCCGGCATCGCTTCCACGGCATTGACGGTAAGGTTTCTGATCACCTGGCGAATCTGACCTTCATCGACTTCCGCCTCCCAGAGATCATTGGCCATGTTGATTTTCTTTTCCATGGGTATCGCCACCAAAGCCCTTTGAACAGCATCTTTAATCAGTTCGCCTAAGTCACAGGACGATTTTACCGGCCCTCCTCCTTTGGCAAACGTGATCAGGCGTTTGGTCAACTCCACCGCCTGCTGTGCTGATTGCCCGGCGGCAAGCAGGTAGTCATGGGTGCGGTTCCCGGGAGGAAGATCCATTTTGGCCATTTCAATATAACCATGAATGGCCGCCAGAAGATTATTGAAATCATGGGCGATCCTTCCGGCCAGGATACCAACGGACTCCAGCTTCTTTGCTTTCAGCAATTCTCCTTCCATCCGCTTGCGTTCGGTAATATCCACAGCCGAAACTATCCCGGCAGGACTACCTTTGAGGAATATAGTATCACTGGAGAGATCGATCCATTTTATGGTGCCGTCTTTAGCAATGATTCTGACTTCATAATGGAATTTTGTTGAGATT